>NZ_JBIVZG010000004.1:91052-126775 GCF_044759445.1 Streptomyces sp. NPDC101118
CAGCCCGAGGCGGGTCCGGGCGCAGCCCGAGGCGGGTCCGGGCGCAGCCCGAGGCGGGTCCGGGCGCAGCCCGAGGCGGGTCCGGGCGCAGCCCGGTGAACGGGAGAAGGGTGGGGTGGGGGACATTTCCCTGGGCGTCAGGGGCGCAGGGCCTCCGCCACCGCGTCCAGCGCGTCCGCCTACTGCACGGACGCCGTCCGCAGCGCACCCTCCGGCAGCGCCGCCGCCACACCCCGCACTTCGGGGAACTCCGGCACCCGCCGCTCCCGCACCGCCCGGCCCGCCCGCGCGGTCACCGCCTCCACGGCCGCTGCCAGCGCCTCCACCTCGGCGGCTGCAGCCGGAGCCAACCCGCCTCCGGATGCGGGCGCGGAGCCCCGTACCCGTCCGCCGTCCGGCACGGCTCCGGTGCTCGGGTCGGCGCCCGGCACCGCGTCGCGCACCGGGACGGGGTCGGCGCCCGGGACCGCATCACGCACCGGGACGGGGTCGGCGCCCGGGACCGCGTCGCGCACCGGGACGGGGTCGGTGCTCGGGACCGCATCACGCACCGGCGCGGCTCCGGTGCTCGGGAGCGCATCACGCACCGGCACGGGGTCGGCGCCGGGGCCCGCGTCACCGGCCGGCACCGCGGCCGGGGGCGGGGCCGGGGTGGGGGCGGCTGCGGCGCCGGGGGTGCCGGACGGCGGCTGCGGCGGGTGGAGCGGTCTGTGGGCTTCCAGGAGCATCGCGTGCCGCGCGAACGCGGCCAGCGCGGCGGCGGCGTCCTCGGCCGCGGCACGGGAGAGCCCCCGGTGCCGAACGGGTTCACCGGCGGCCCGGGCCACCGCCTCCTGCCAGGCCACCCGCGCGGCCCGCGCGTCCAGCAGGGCCGCCCGGACCGCCCCCGCGTCCGCGACCGGCACCGCGTACTGCCGCAGCACGGCCGCCGCGTACCGCCCGTCCGCCATCAGCCAGTCGGCCAGCCGCGTGCGCAGCCGGGGCGTCTCCCAGGCCGGGTACAGCGCGTACCCCAGCATCGCCAGCAGCCCGCCCACCAGCGTCAGCGCGACCCGGTCCGGCACCGTCTGGTCCCACCGCGTACCGCCCATGCCCAGCAGGAAGACCACGTACCCGGCGACGCAGGCCTGCACCACCACGTACCCCGTGCGCATCAGGGCGTACATCAGCCCCGCACACGTCACGGCCAGCACACCGGACACGTACATCCCCGGCTCCGCGGCCTGCACGACCACCGTGGCGAGCCCGACGCCGACCAGCGTGCCCCCGAACCGCGCGACCGCCCGGGAGTACGTCTGCGTGAAGTCCGGCCGCATCACCATCACGGAGGCCATGGGCGCCCAGTACCCGTGCCCGAACGGCAGCCACTGCCCGATCAGGTACCCCGCGGAGGCGACCACCGCCACCCGCGTCGCGTGCCGCAGGACCGGTGAGCCGGGCCGCAGTTCGACGCGGACCGCCCGCACCACCAGCGGCACCAGGCGCGGCAGCGTCGGCCGGAGCATCGACTCCTCGACGCGCGCGGTCCGCCCGGTACCCGGCTCGGCGGTCTCGAGGACGTCGTCCAGCAGCGCCGCCAGCCGCGCGGCGGCCCGCCGGGCCGGGCCGGCCAGCAGTTCCCCGGTGTCGGGCGACTTGAGCACCGCCAGCGCGGGCCCGGGCAGCGCCACCGCCTCCCCGTGCCGGATGCCCCGCGCCGCCGCGTCCAGCACCGTGGCCGCCGCGCCCAGCAGTTCGCGCACCCGGTCGCGGGCGGGCCCCTCCGCGGGGGCGCCCACCGACGGGTCGGCCAGCAGCGCGAGCACGGGCCGGATGCGTTCGGCGAGGCCCCGGGCACCGTGCAGCTCCGCCGGGCGCCGCCGGGCCTGACGCGGCGTCACGGTGGCCGCGTCGCGGGCGGCCATCAGCGGGGCGGGGTCGAAGACCGCGCGGGGGTCTTCGCGCAGGCGCCGGGCGTAGTCGGCCTCGGCGGCCAGGGCGTCGGCGAGCGCGTCGCGCTGGGCGCCCCACCGCCGTACCGGGAACAGCACGATCAGCAGCGCCTGCACCACCCCGCCCAGGGCGATCATCCCGGCGTGGCCGGCGGCCTGGGCCACGGAGGTCGGCAGCGTGACCGTCACCAGCATGATCGCCACGTTGCCCGAGGCGATGATCCCGGCGGTCGGGCCGGCGGCCCACATCAGGCCGGACACGAAGGTCCATAGGGCGAGCAGGGCGAGGAAGGCGACCGTGTGGGAGGCGCCGACGAGGTAGCCGATGAAGGTGCTCACGGCCAGCGTCAGTCCGGACGCGAGCGCGAGCACGGGACGCGGGCGCCAGCTGCGCTGGAAGGTCGCGACGGCGGCCTGGAAGGCGCCGAACGCCGAGCTGGCGGCCGCGCCCGGGCCGAGGAACGCGAGGCCGAGACCGATGACGAGGGCGAGCCCGGCGGCGGCGCGAACGGCGATCAGCGGCTCCAGGCGGGCGCGCTCGACGGTCATCCCGGACCGGGCGGTCTCCTTCAGCGCCCGCAGCCAGCTCATGGCGTCGAGCGTACCGGTTCAGCGCGAATTGGGATGGTTTGGGGCGGCCGGTGACGTCTCTTCAGGACTCCTTCAGGTTTGTACGGTCCCGCCCGGCGGTGGTTGCATGGCCGGGCGCCACCCCCTCAGGCCGCACCCGCCCAGCACACCACACCCGCCCGGCACACCACACCTGCCCGGCACGCCGCACCGCCCCGCACACCACACCCGCCCCGCACGCCGGGCGCACCCCGCCCCCAGGAGGAGCCCCACATGATCAGGAACGCCCTCGAACCCTGGCACCTGGCGCTGCTGCTCCTCGTCTGCCTCCTCGTCTTCGGCTCGAAGAAGCTCCCCGACATGGCGCCCGGCCTCGGCAGGTCCCTCCGCATCCTCAAGGCGGAGACGCAGGCCCTGCGGTCCGACCTCCCCGACGCCCCGTCCCGCAACTCCCCGCACGCCGCCGGCGAGGAGACGGGCCGGTGATGCGCCTCCCGCGCGGCGCCACCGGCTTCCGGGGCCACGGCGACGAGCCGCTCGCCGCGACCGACCGCGCGGCGTTCCTCCGTACCTGCCACGAGATCGCGCGCCGGACCGGAGCCCGCGTCACCGCAGTGGCCACGGACCCCATGGCCGTCTTCGAGGCGGTCGCCCTCACCCGTCACGCGGAGACCCACGTCGTGCTCCGCCACCACCACCTGCCGCTGCTGGCCTTCACGGCCGCCCCGCCCGCCCCCGGCCCGCCCGTCCCCGCCCCGCCCGTCACGGGTTTCGTCGAACCCCCTTCCTGGGCATCCGACTTCGCGCCGCTCGGCCTGCGGTCCCTGACGGTGGACGAGCTGGCCACGCCGCTGGGCCGGGTGGACCTGGGCGCGCTGTCGGACGCCGAAGCCGCCCAGATCCGCTACTGGCGGCCGGGCGTGCTGAGCGAACTGCTCTTCAACTCCTGGGACTGACCGGGCCCGTCGACGTCCGCACCGCAGTCGGCCGCGGTTCGGGCCCTTGCGCCCCGTTCCGACGTCAGCCGCGGTCCAGGCCCTTGCGCCCCGTGCCCATGTCCGCGCGGTCGGCGGCCGCCGTGCCGTCCAGCCAGCCGGCCTCGTCGGTGGCCCCGCGCAGGCGGGTCGTGGTCGTACGCGGGAACATCTCCTCCGCCCGCGAGGTGACCGCCACGTCCCGCGCCGCGAGCACCGGCAGCAGCGCGCCGTCCGCGGCCCCCGCGTCCTCCACCACGTGCTCGGCCGTCTCCGCCAGCCGGTGGCCGACCCGGGAGGCGTAGGCGAGGAAGAAGGACTGCCGGAAGGTCTTGGTGCGCTTGCGGCCGCCGGCCCGCTGTCCCGCCTCCGCCCGCGTCATCGCACGGGTGCCCTGCACCAGCAGCGAGGTGTGGAGGAGTTCGACCGCCTCCAGGTCGCCCTCGAAGCCGACCACCGTCGAGAAGCCGTAGGCGGAGTTCCACACCGCCCGGCAGCGGTTCGCGGTGGCCACCGCGTCCAGCAGCACCGCCTTGGCCTCCTCGTACGGCGGCTCGACCCCGATCCGGCAGGCCCCCGGCACCTGCCCGGGCCTGGCCACCGCCGCCTCGTCGAGGGTGTGGCGGGCCATCAGTTCCTGGGCCTTCGCGCTGAGCGCCTCGGCCTCCTCCGGGTACGGGGTGGCCTCGGCCTTCGCGAGCAGCGCCCGGATGCGGCCGAGGGTCTTGGGGTCGCCGTGCGCCACCGGCAGCGCCGCCAGCGGGTCGCCCGGCAGCGGCCCGACCGGCTCCACCGAAGGCAGCCGGACCAGCAGCCGCAGCGTCTCCAGGACGGCCGTGGCCAGCGCGAACCGGTCCGCCGACTCACGCCGGGCGGCCTCGGGCGCGTACCGCTCGTCGCCGTCCCACCAGACCTCGGCGCCACCGAGTTCGTCGAGCTGGGCGGTCCACCGCCCGGTCAGCTGCCCCGCGCCGTACCGGCGGCCCTCGGCGGCGATCAGGTCGAGGGCGAGGCGCGCGTGGCGTTCGTCCAGGTCACGCCGGACGAGCCGGAGGACGTCGGCCGGCTGCCAGCCACGCTCCCAGGCCTGGCGTACGTACGCGGAACCGCGCCGCAGCAGCTCCCGCCCGGTCTCCGGCCAGGCCCCGGCGTCGGCGGCGAGCAGCGAGGCACCGGTGTCCAGGCCGGTGTCGTCCAGGGAGGAGAGGGCGGCGGCGAAGGCGCGGTCGACGGTCTCGTTCACGTACCTCAGCGTCGCATTGCGGGCGCGGGAGGGAACACCCGGCCACCGCCGGGAGGGGACACCGGCCACTGTCGGGAGGGAGCACCGGCCACCCGCGGAAGGGAACACCGGCCGCCCGCGGAAGGGAACACCCCACCGCCGGAAACGAACACCCGGCCGCCACGCCACCCCGTCCACACCCTGTGGACAAAAATCCGCCCACCGCCCGGCCCGGCCGTGACGCCCCCTGTCAGTCCCCCCTGCCACACTCGCACTCATGAGCGACCGCGAGCGGTGGGCCCTCGCCGAGGGCGGAGGGGAGGACGGTGACCGCGGAGAGCCCGGCGCGGGTACGGGCGCCGACGGACCCGTGCGCGTCGTGCCCCTCACCCCGGACGGCCGCCCCGCCGCCCCCGTACGCACCGTGCCCGGCCTCACCGCCGCCTTGGACCTCGCACCGCCCGGCACCCGGTGGGTCTGGCGCGCGACGCACGAGCTGTACCCCCGCATCCTCGCGGCCGGCGCCCGCGTCGACCGCTGCTACGACATCGAGGACGCCGAGCTGCTCCTCCTCGGCCACGAGGGCCGCTCCGGCGATCCCCGCTCGGCCGCGGCGGCCTGGGCCCGCCTGACCCACTCCCCCGTACCCCCCGACCCCCCGCAGCGCACGCCCGAGCGCGGCACGCAGTCGAGCCTCTTCAGCCCGGCGGCCACCACACCCGTACCCTTCGACGCCCTGCTCGCGGTCTACGCCGACCAGCTCCGCCGGCACGACGCCACCGCCCACCCCGACCGCCTCCACCTGCTCACCGCGGCCCAGTCGGCCGGCGCCCTGGTGGCCGAGGAGATGAACGCGACGGGCCTGCCCTGGCGGGCCGACGTCCACCGGGCCGTGCTGACCGAACTGCTCGGTGAGCGCTACGCGGGCCGCGGCGAACCGCGCCGGCTGGCCGAGCTGGCCGACGAGGTCTCGGAGGCCTTCGGGCGGCGCGTGCGCCCCGAGCTGCCCGCGGACGTCATCAAGGCCTTCGCGGAGGCCGGCATCCGGATCAGGTCCACCCGCCGCTGGGAGCTCCAGGAGATCGACCACCCCGCGGTCGAGCCCCTGATCGCGTACAAGAAGCTCTACCGCGTCTACACCGCCCACGGCTGGTCCTGGCTCCAGGACTGGGTGCACGACGGCCGCTTCCGGCCGGAGTACATCGCGAACGGCACGGTCACCGGCCGCTGGGTCACCAACGGCGGGGGCGCGCTCCAGATCCCGAAGGTCATCCGGCGGGCCGTGGTCGCCGACCCCGGCTGGCGCCTGGTCGTCGCCGACGCCGACCAGATGGAGCCGCGGGTGCTGGCCGCGATCTCGCGCGACCCGGGGCTGATGGACGTCGCCGGCCAGCCCGGCGACCTGTACAAGGCGGTCTCCGACCGGGCCTTCTCCGGCGACCGCGAGATGGCCAAGATCGCGGTGCTGGGCGCGGTGTACGGCCAGACCTCGGGCGACGGCCTCAAGAACCTCGCCGCCCTGCGCCGCCGCTTCCCGCGTGCGGTCGCGTACGTCGACGAGGCGGCGAAGGCCGGCGAGGAGGGCCGCCTGGTACGCACCCACCTGGGCCGGACCTGCCCGCCGGCGGCGGGCGCGGGGACGGACGGCCCCGACGAGGCGGGTCTCCCCCAGGACGACCCGGCCGGCTCGGCCGACCCCGGCTCCGGCTTCGGCCCCGGCCCCGGCTCCGGCTCCTACGGCCGCCCCGGTTCCGAGGACGGTGCCCCGGACTGGACCCCCGGGTACGCCTCCACCAACGCCCGGGCCCGCGGCCGTTTCACCCGTAACTTCGTCGTCCAGGGCAGCGCCGCGGACTGGGCGCTGCTGATGCTGGCGGCCCTGCGCCGGGCGACCGCCGGGATGCGCGCCGAGCTGGTCTTCTTCCAGCACGACGAGGTGATCGTGCACTGCCCCGCCGAGGAGGCCGCGGACGTGGCGGAGGCGATCCGCGCGGCCGGTGACCTGGCCGGGCGGATCGCCTTCGGTGAGACCCCCGTGCGCTTCCCGTTCACGACGGCCGTGGTGGAGTGCTACGCCGACGCGAAGTGAGACCGGGCGCCTGGACCCCCGGAGACCGGGAGCCCCCGGGCCCTACTTCCACTTGACGCTGGTGGCGATCGCCCTCAGCTGCTCCATCGTCAGCGCGGGCGTCTCCCGCGAAGCCGCCGCGTGCTGCGTGGGGGCGTTGAAGGCCGAGACCACCACGCGCAGCCCGCTCGGGCGCAGCGTGTCGACCGACCACCAGACGACGCCCTCGCCGCCCTTCTCGCCGACCTTCTTCTCCGCCTTGACCTTGGTGCCGTCGGGCAGCGTGGTCACGTCCCCGCTGCCGAAGAGGTCCCCGGCCAGGTCGCCCATGTTCGACTGGACGTTGATCTGGACCAGCGACTCGCCCTTGCCGTCGTCGAGCACGAGGAAGGTGTAGTCCGGGCCGTCGTCGCCCTTCTCCACGACCTTCAGGCCCTTGGGCAGCAGGGAGATCAGCCGCCCCTGGACGTTGCCGCCGGACGGCGCCTCCACCGGCGGTTCGATCGGCGCCGCGGGCAGGTCCGCCAGCGCGGCGTGCCACTTGTCGGAGGTCACCAGGGCCTTCATCCGGGCCATGGTGAGGGGCGGGTTGGGCCGGGTGATGCCCGAGTCCTTCTCGGCGGCCGCGTTGTGCTCGTTGGCGTCGATCAGGTAGCCGTCCTTGGTGGCCAGCGTGGCGCGCCAGTTCTTCGTGTCGCTGCGGCGGTCGGGGTACACGTACCCGCGGAAGAGCAGCAGGCGGGCGCCGCCCGGCAGGGTCTCCTCCGTGCACCCGTCGTGCGGCACCTGCGTCGGGCTCGGGCAGTCCGTCATCTGCTTGAACATCGTCCCCTTGGGGTCGATGCGGCTGAGCCCGACGGAGATCTGCGACCGGCCCTTCCCGTCGTCGAAGACGCCGGAGACGTACGGGGCCTGGTCCTTGGTGCCCCGTGCCCGCGTGTCCGTCAGGGTGCCGGCGGGCAGCAGCCCCTTCAGCGTCGCGATCAGCATCTCCGGGGTCACCGCCCCGCTGCCGCCGCGCTCCGGGACGCCCGGGTCCCCACCGTTCCCCGACCCCTTCCCCGAGGCCACCGACGCGCCGCTGCCGGAGCCGCCGAGCAGTCCGCCGGCGTACGCGCCGGCCGTGGCCACCAGGGCGAGGGTCAGCGCACCGCCGGTGACGGCCGCGGCCCGGCGGCGTGCCAGCCGGCGGCGTCCGCGGCGCTCGCCGCCGTCGAGCAGGGCGCGCTGGTCGGTGCTGAACCCGTCCCCGGTCTGCCGGAGAGCCTGTCCGAGATCGTCTTCAAAGGGCATGCGGAACCACACCTTCGTAGGGCGTAAGCGGAAATGGAAGCGGTACGGGCGCGTGCCGCCGACGGGTGGCGCCGGCGGCAGTCGCCGGTCAGCGCATGGCGAACTCGACGAGGGTCCCGCCGAGTTGGTCGCGCAGCCGGGAGAGCGCGCGGGTGCAGCGGGTCCGCACGGCGGCGGAACTGACGTTCATCGCGTCGGCGGTCTCCTCGATGCTGCGGTCCTCCCAGTACCGCAGCACGATCACCGCCCGGTCCTTGGGCGAGAGTTCCCCGAGCGCCCCCAGCAGCGTGACCCGAAGCGCCGGGTCCGCGCCCGTGGGCGCGGCGTCCGTGTCGGGGAGTTCCCCGTGCGGGCGCTCGGACGAGGAGCTCCGGCGACGGTGCGTCAGGAACGCGCGCACGAGCACGGTCTGGGCGTACGCGGCCGGATTGTCGATCCGTGAGAGGCGCCGCCCCCAGAGCACGTACATCCGCCCCAGGGTCTCCTGCACGAGATCCTCTGCGAGATGGGTGTCACCACTGGTCAGCAGGCACGCAGAGCGGTACAGGTGCCCGGTGCGCGCGGCGGCGAACTCGCGGAACCCGTCCGTACGGGACCCTCTCATCCCTCCCCCTTCTTACGGGGCGCGCCCCCGCAGCACGCCCACACTCACTAGGACGCGCCGAACCCCACCGGATGTTTCACCGTGTTCCGCAGAACTTCCGGCCGCTTCCCGGGCCCCGGCTCACCGCAGCCCGTGGAAGTACACGTGGAACTTCTCGCGGACGAAGCCCTCCGCCTCGTACAGCGCCTGGGCGGTCTCGTTGTCGTACGCCGTCTCCAGCTGTACGCCGGCCACCCCGGCCGCCCGCGCCCGCTCCAGCACGTCCCTCAGCAGCGCGCGCCCGGCCCCGCTCCGGCGCCCGGCGGGGGCCACGAACAGGTCGTACAGCACCCAGATCGGCCGCATCTCCAGCGAGGCGAAGGTCGGGTACACCTGGGCGAAGCCCACGATCCCGCCGTCGGGCCGCTCGGCGACCAGCACGGTCGACTCGCCCTTGGCCATCCGCTCGGCGAGGTACGCGCGCGGCCGCTCCGGATCCTCGACCGGCACCTCGTAGAACTCCAGGTACCCCAGGAACAGCCCGGTGACGGCATCCAGATCCGCCTCCCCGGCCACCCGCACGGCGACGCCCCGGTCCCGCACGCCCTCACCCCCCGCATCACGGAATCCACTCATGCCCCCACCCAACACCTCGCGCGGGCCCACCCGCAACGCGCTCCGTGCGGGGATGACGCACTGCGGACGCTCCCGCGCCGGGGCGAGGCTCAGCGGACGGCGGCGGCGCCGCTCAGCGGTTGCAGACGACGTTGAGCATGGGTGTGGCGCCGGCCGAGCTCAGGGCCCAGGTCGTACCCGTCCAGATGACATAGGGATTCACCGCGGCCCCTTGCCCGCTCGCCGTGCTGAAGCCCTGTCCGGTGACGGCATTGCAGATGGCTGCGGCTTCGACGCCCGCGAGCCGGACGTCCCGGTTGTTGATCTTGGGCCCGTTGCACGTCGCGCTGGTCGCGGTCGTGGCGGTTGTCGCACAGGTCAGCACCGCTCCGCGCACGATCTGGGTGGGGAGGAACTCCCCGAAAACGGGTTCGGCCCCGGCCGGCCCCGTTGCGCCCTGCGGTCCGGCCCCTCCCGTGGCACCCGGCGCCCCGGTGGCACCCTGCGGACCGGCCTCTCCGGTCGCTCCCTGCGGTCCGGGGGCCCCGGTGGCACCCTGCGGTCCCGGCGCCCCGGTTGCTCCCTGCGGTCCGGGCGCTCCGGTGGCACCCTGCGGTCCCTGCGCCCCGGCAGGACCCTGCGCCCCGGCCGGGCCGGCCGGGCCGGTGGGCCCGGTGGGCCCGGTCTTGCACTTGTCGCGCTCTCCGCCGCCACCCTGGCCCACGGCGCCGGACGGGCCGGTGCGATCACGCCCGCTGCCCCGGCACTCGCTGCCGCCACCACCACCGCCATCGGCCCGTACCGAGGCCCCGACCCCTGACGGCGAGTCGAACGTGGTGGCAGACGCGGGCCCGGCGAAACCGAGCACCACGAGGGCCAGCGCCGCCGCGGCACCGCCTGCGCGCCACCCGCCCCGCCCGGGCAGGGGCCCCATGCCGGATCGAGCGCCCATGTCAGCATTCATGACCAATGACTCCTCAGGGAACGGCCGAGTGGATGGTGGGATGCCGTGTCGGGCATCCCCCGCCACCCCTCCCCGCCCCTGCGGGTCCCGACAACAGGCCCGGCGAACAACCAAACGATCGGCCCACCCGCACACAGCCATCTGCACGACAACGCAAAAGGCCCAGGTCACGGTTGGTGACCTGGGCCTGTTCCGAGCCGCCTTCGGGATTCGAACCCGAGACCTACGCATTACGAGTGCGTTGCTCTGGCCAACTGAGCTAAGGCGGCAAGCTGCGGAGAGAGAACTTCCCGGGAGGAAGATTCGCATCAGCAGCGGCGCCAAGTCTACAGGCTTATCCGGGGTGCCTCGCACCAGGTGGCCGGGAGGGCTGTCCGGGCGGTCAGCAGCGCTTGCCGTCCTTGGGCGGAGTGCCCTCCAGGAGGTAGCGGTTGATCGTGCTGTCGATGCAGTCGCTGCCGCGCCCGTACGCCGTGTGGCCGTCCCCGTCGTACGTGAGCAGCACGCCCGAGTCGAGCTGGCCGGCCAGGGACCGGGCCCACTTGTAGGGGGTGGCCGGGTCGCGGGTCGTGCCGACGACCACGATCGGGGCGGCTCCCTTCGCCTCCAGGCGGTGCGGGGTGCCGGTGGCCTTGACGGGCCAGTACGCGCAGTTCAGGGAGGCCCAGGCGAGACCGGGGCCGAAGACCGGCGAGGCCTTCTCGAAGGACGGCAGGGCCGCCTGCACGTCCTGCGGGCCGCGGAAGGCGGGCGGCAGGTCGAGGCAGTTCACGGCGGCGTTCGCGAACATCAGGTTCTGGTACGTGCCGTCCGCCTCCCGCTCGTAGTAGCTGTCGGCCAGCGCCAGCAGCCCGGCGCCGTCGCCGTTCATGGCGTCGGTGATGGCCTGGCGCAGCTGCGGCCAGGCGCTCTCGTCGTACATGGCGGCGATCACGCCCGTCGTGGCGAGCGACTCGCCGAGGGTGCGGCGCTCGCCGGTGCTGACCGGCTGGGCGTCGAGCTTGCGGAAGAAGTCCTTGAGCCGGCGGCCCATCTCGTCCGGGTTTCCCTGCCCGAGAGGGCAGTCCGGCTGGGCCGCGCAGTCCTTCGCGAAGGACCGGAAGGCCGTCTCGAAGCCCTCCGTCTGGTCGCGGTTGAGGTCCACCGCGGGCCGGGACGGGTCCATGGCGCCGTCGAGGACGAGGCGGCCGGCACGGGAGGGGAAGAGGTCGGCGTACGTCGCGCCGAGGAAGGTGCCGTAGGAGGCGCCGACGTAGTTCAGCTTCTCGTCGCCGAGCACGGCGCGCAGCACGTCCATGTCGCGGGCGGCCTCGACCGTCGACACGTGCGGCAGCACGGTGCCGGAGCGCTGCGCGCAGCCCTGCGCGAACTTCTTGAAGGCCTCCACCAGAGCCGCCTGCTCGGCCGGGTTGTCCGGGGTCTGGTCCACCTGCGTGTACGCGTCCATGGCCGGGCCGCTCAGGCACTCGACCGGCGCGCTGCGGGCCACGCCGCGCGGGTCGACGGCGACCATGTCGTACCGGGCGCGGACCGGCGCGGGGTAGCCGATGCCCGCGTACGCCTGGAGGTAGCCGATCGCGGAGCCGCCGGGGCCGCCGGGGTTGACCAGCAGGGAGCCGAGGCGCTTGCCGGGGCCGGTCGCCTTCTTGCGGGCCACCGCGAGCTCGATGTCCTCGCCGCCCTGGGAGGCGGGGCGGGCGTAGTCCAGCGGGGCCTTCATGGTGGCGCACTCGAAGCCGGGGACGCCGCAGGCCCGCCACGTCAGCTTCTGCTGGTAGTACGGGGCGAGCGCGGCCGGGGTGGCGGCGGGGTCGGCGCCCGTGGTGGCCGCGCGGCCGGGCCCGGAGGCGGCGGCGCCCGGCGCGGAGCCGCCCGTGGTGCAGCCGGACAGGAACAGTCCGGCCGCCGCGATCACGGTCCCGGTGGTACGCAGCACGCGCCTGGTGTCCATCCCCGGAGCGTAGCCCGCACGGCCCGCACGGACCGATTCCCGGCCCGTACGAGTGAATCCGGACGCGCGACGGTGCCGGGGCGCTCCCGCGGGGGGGGGTCCCGGGGGGACGGGACCGTCGGCGGCCGGCCGGGCCCGCGGGCGCGGACGGACAGGGCCCGGTCCCAGGCGCCGCCCCGGGGCGGGGGCCGGTCCCGGGCTGGACTGGGGCCGTCGGCGGCCGGCCGGGATAGCGGGACGGGCACGGTCATGCGGGCCACTCGGCAGCCGGGCTCCGGCCGGTGCGGCTACCACCGCGGCCCCGGGCCGGGGGCGGGGGCGGGGGGCCGGTCGGGCGCCGGGCCCGTGGTCAGCCCGCGCGCAGGGCCATCGTCATCGCCTCGACCGCCAGCAGGGGCGCCACGTTCCGGTCGAGGGCGTCGCGGCAGGCGATGATCGCGTCGATGCGGCGCAGCGTCCGCTCAGGGCCGGAGGCCCGGGCGATGCGTTCCAGGTCCTGCCGGACGTCCTCGTTGGCCAGCGGCAGGGCGGAGCCGAGCTGGAGGGCGAGGACGTCGCGGTAGAAGCCGGTCAGGTCGGTGAGGGCCAGGTCGAGGCTGTCGCGCTGGGTGCGGGTCCGGCGGCGCTTCTGCTTCTCCTCCAGGTCCTTCATGACGCCGGCCGTGCCGCGCGGCATCCGGCCGCCCGTCCCGGCGGCGGCACCCATCGCGGCGCGCAGCTCCTCCGTCTCCTTGGTGTCGACTTCCTCGGCCACCTGCTTGGCGTCCTCGGCGGCGGCGTCCACCAGCTGCTGGGCGGCCTTGAGGCAGGCGCCCACGTCGTCCACCCGGAGCGGGAGCTTCAGGACCGTGGCCCGGCGCTCGCGGGCCGCCCCGTCGGTGGCGAGGCGGCGGGCGCGGTCGACGTGGCCCTGGGTGGCCCGGGCGGCGGCGAGGGCGACCGGCGGCTCGACGCCGTCCCGCCGCACGAGCATGTCGGCCACCGCGTCGACCCGGGGCGTGCTGAGGTTGAGGTGGCGGCAGCGGGAGCGGATGGTGGGCAGCACGTCCTCCACGGAGGGCGAGCACAGCAGCCACACCGTGCGGGGCGCGGGCTCCTCCACGGCCTTGAGGACGGCGTTGGCCGACTTCTCGTTCAGCCGCTCGGCGTCCTCGACGAGGATCACCTGCCAGCGGCCGGTGGCCGGGGAGGTGTAGGACTTGCGGACCGTGTCCCGCATGTCGTCGACCAGGATCTGGCTGCCGACCGCGACGACCGTGGAGACGTCCGCGTGCGTGCCGACCATGGTGGTGTGGCACCCGTCGCAGAACCCGCAGCCGGGTGCGGCGCCCAGCGCGCGGTCCGGGCTGGTGCACTGGAGGGCGGCGGCGAAGGCGCGGGCTGTGGCGGCCCGGCCGGATCCGGGCGGGCCGGTGAAGAGCCAGGCGTGCGTCATCTTGGAGGCGGTGGGTACGGCGGCACCGCTCCCGGCGGCGGTCACCAGGGCGTCGGCGTCCCGCGCGGCCGCCTCCAGCTGCGCCGTGACGCGCTCCTGACCCACGAGGTCATCCCATACGCCCATGCGCCCGTCCTTTCATGCCGCCCCCATTGTGTCCCCTGCCACCGACACTCCCGCCCGGCCGAAGCCCCTGCCCCGGGGCGGCGGGCGAGCCCGGCCGTCCCGGCCGGTGCCCGCGGCCCCGGCGGCACGGGGCCGCGGCTCAGCGGCGGCGGCCCCGGCGCGGGGTGTCGTCCTCGTCGTCGTCCGGGCGGGAGCCCAGGAGTTCGTCGGCCAGGGTCGGCAGGTCGTCCAGCGGGGTCTCCTCCGCCCAGTCCGGGCGCGGACGGCGCGGGCGGCCGGCGGCGTCGAGCTGCGGCAGCTCGCGCGTCCGGTCGTTCGCGCCCGTCGGAGCACCGCCCCGCGGGGCCTCGTCGCGGAAGATGCCGGGCGGCACCCGGTCCACCGGGTCCGTGGCCCGTACGGGCGGCAGCACGGCCGTCTCGTCCACCCCGCGGTCCTCCCGGACCGGAGGCAGCACCGACGTCTCGTCCTCGGCGCGGTCAGCGCGTACCGGAGGCAGCAGCGCGGTCTCGTCCTCCGCCCGGGTGTCGCGTACGGGCGGCAGCACGGCCGTCTCGTCCACGCCGCGGTCCTCGCGGACCGGGGGCAGCACCGACGTCTCGTCCTCCGCCGCCGGCACCTTCGGCACCGGGACGGTCTGGGTGACCTCCTCCGGACCCACGACCGGCGTCTCGACGGTCACGGCCTCGTCCGGAGCCACCCGGGACGGTGCCTCCGCCTTGGTCATCGCCACCTTCGGAACCGCCCGCCCGGCGTCGCCGCCGGGAGCCCCGGACGCAGCCGAAGCCGCACCGGCCGCAGCCGCGTCCGCAGCCGCCTTCGCCGCCGCCGCGGCGGCCGCCGCCTCTGCCAGCCGACGCGCCTCCTCGGCCTTCACCAGCGCTTCCTCGGCCCGCCGCTGCTTCTCGCGGCGCCGCTCCTCGGCCTCCGCCCGCAGCCGGGCCTCCTCCTCGGCAGCCAGCCGCAGGCGCTCCGCCTCGGCCGCGCGCGCCTTCTCCTCCGCCTCGCGCCGGGCCCGCTCCTCCACCGCGGCCCTGCGCGCCGCCTCGGCCTCGGCTTCGGCCTCGGCCCGCAGCCGGGCCTCCTCCGCCTGCCGCGCGGCCTCCGCCTCGGCGGCCCGGCGCGCGGCCTCTTCCTCCGCGGCCTTGCGGGCAGCCTCTTCCTCCGCCGCCTTGCGCGCGGCTTCCTCCTCGGCAGCCTTGCGGGCGGCCTCCGCCTCGGCGGCCTTTCGGGCCGCTTCCTCCTCCGCGGCCTTGCGCGCGGCTTCCTCGGCGGCCCGGCGGGCCTCCTCCCGCGCCTGCACTTCGGCCTCGGACAACGGCAGCATCCGGTCCAGGCGGTGCCGTACGACCGTGGTCACCGATTCCGGGTCCTGACCGGCGTCCACCACCAGGTACCGGCCCGGATCCGCGGCGGCCAGCGTCAGGAAGCCCGAGCGCACCCGCTGGTGGAACTCCGCGGGCTCCGACTCCAGCCGGTCCGGCGCCTCGGTGAACCGCTCGCGCGCGGTCTCGGGCGACACGTCCAGCAGCACGGTCAGGTTCGGTACGAGCCCGGTCGTCGCCCAGCGCGAGATGCGGGCGATCTCCGTCGGCGACAGGTCGCGCCCGGCGCCCTGGTAGGCCACCGAGGAGTCGATGTACCGGTCGGTGATGACGACGGCACCGCGCTCCAGCGCGGGCCGCACCACCGTGTCCACGTGCTCCGCCCGGTCGGCGGCGTACAGCAGGGCCTCGGCGCGGTTCGACAGACCGGCGGACGACACGTCCAGCAGGATCGACCGCAGCCGCTTGCCGATCGGGGTCGCCCCGGGCTCGCGCGTGACGACCACCTCGTGGCCCTTGCCGCGGATCCACTCCGCGAGGGCGTTGACCTGCGTGGACTTGCCCGCGCCGTCGCCGCCCTCCAGGGCGATGAAGAAGCCCGTCGTGGCCGGCGCCTGGGACGGCTCGCCGCCGACCAGGGCCTCCTTGATGTCACGCCGCAGCGGTACGCCGGACCGGTCGTCCGCGCGCGCCAGCACGATCACCGCGACCGGCAGCAGCAGAGCGCCGGCCAGCATCAGCCCGAAGGCCGCCCCGCCGTGCGCGAAGACGAAGGCGCCGCTGGCCAGCCGGTGGGGGCCGATGGCGGCGGCGAAGAGGGGCGCGCCGACCGCGCCGAGAGCCACGGCCACCCGGACCACCGCGTGCAGGTGGGCGGTGACGCGGGCGCGGCGGAACTCCTCGGTCTCCTGGTCGAGCAGGATGTGCCCGGTGTTGGCGGCCACGCCCGCGCTCGTACCGGCGACCAGCGCCAGGAACAGCACCGTCGCCGTGTCCGGGACCAGCCCCATCACCAGCATCGCGAGCCCGGTCAGCGCTATCGCGAGGGCCAGCAGGCGGCGGCGCGACAGCCCCGGCAGCACCTTGTTGGCCTGGCTGGCCCGGATGCCGGCGACGGTGCCGCCGGTGAGGGCCAGCACGAGCAGCGCGTACGCCACCGGACCGCCGCCGAGGTCGTCGGCGTGCAGCGCGGCCAGGGCGACCGCGCAGGACACGGCCCCCGCGATGGCCGCGCAGGCCAGCACGAGCAGCGGAACGGCGCCGGTGCGGCCCTTCTCGGGACGGTTCCCGGCGGCCGGGCGGCGCAGGCCCTCCAGCGGGGAGCGGGGGCGCGGGGTCTTGGTGTCCGGCAGGACCAGCGGGAGCAGCAGCGAGACGGAGGCGGCGAAGAGCCCGGCGGCCACGTACGAGCCGAGGGCGGCCGGGTTCTCGGCGAACCACTCGATCCCGATGCCCAGCGCCCGCCCGACCAGCCCGGCCACGACCAGCGCGGCCGCGGCGATGGGCAGGGCGACGAAGGACGTACGGAGGGACAGCCGGCGCAGCGCGTCGAGGTGGTCCGGCAGCGGGCGCACCGTCGCGCCCTCCGGCGGCGGGGCGGGCAGCAGGGCGGGGGCGGCGCTCTCCTTGGCGAGCGTCCACAACCGCTCCGCGACACCGGAGACGAACACGGTGACCAGCAGGAACGTCAGCGCCTGGGCCGGCACCCAGGCCAGCCACAGCGGCGCGACGACGAACAGCGCGATGCGGAGCCCGTCGGCACCGAGCATCGTCCAGCGGCGGTCGAGGTGGCCGCCGGCGGCAGTGAGCTTGGCCAGCGGGCCGAGCAGGACGGCGCCGCAGAGCAGCGTGGCGAAGATCCGTACCCCGAAGACGGCGGCGACGGCGAGGGCCGCACCGCGGTAGCCGCCGCCGAAGGAGTCCTCGGAGACGGCGGCCTGGAAGGCGAGCAGCACCAGCACGAGCACCGCGAGGGCGTCGGCGGTCCCGCTGACGAGCTGGGCGCTCCACAGCCGCCGCAGCGCCGGTGTACGCAGCAGCGCGCGCACGGCTCGCTCACGTGAGTCTGCGGCTAGGGCTTCGTCGTAGGTGGGGTTCACGACCGTTGGCTGCTCGGCTCGCGTCATCCGCCCAGCCTATCCGCTGCGCTCGGCTGTACGTTTCCCGCGCGCACTTCCGGGACCCTGCCGGCCCGTCTCCCGCGCACCGGCGCGCGCTCCCCGCAGCGGGAGCCCCCACCGGCACCGGCGTGAGACGGACGCGTCCGGGCGCCGACGGCCCTCGGGGTTCGGCACCCGGACGCGTCAGGGCCCCGGCGGCCGCAGGGTGTGCGGCCGCCGGGGGCCGGGGGTCGCGGTGGGCGGTCCGGCCCCTGCGGGTGAGTCCACCGGAGGGGGCGCGGCCCCCGTAGTCGCCGCGGGGGCCCCCCCCCCCGCCCGGGGGGGGGGGGGGCCGGGGGGGGGCGCCGCCGCCCGGGGGGGGGGGCCCCCGGGGGGGGGGGGGGCCCGGGGGGCGGGGGGGGGGGCGCCCCCCGGGGCCCTGGTGACGCGGTGCGCGGTCCGGCCCGTGCGGGTCAGTCCTCCGAAGGGGCCGCGGCCGCCTTCTTCGCCGCGGCGGTCTTCGCCGCTGCGGCGGTCTTCTTCGCCGCCGACGCCGTCGTCGTCTTCTTCGCGGCCGTCTTCTTGGCGGCGGCCGCCGTCGTCTTCTTCGCCGGCGCCTTCTTGGCCGCCGCCTTCTTCGCGGGGGCCTTCTTCGCCGCCTTCTTGGCCGGCCCCTTCGCCCGCTTCTCCGCCAGCAGCTCGTAGCCCCGCTCCGGCGTGATCGTCTCGACGTCGTCGTCCCGCCGCAGGGTGGCGTTCGTCTCGCCGTCCGTCACGTACGGGCCGAAGCGGCCGTCCTTCACCACGACCGGCTTCTCGCTGACCGGGTCGACGCCCAGCTCCTTCAACGGCGGCTTGGCCGCGGCCCGGCCCCGCTGCTTCGGCTGCGCGTAGATCGCCAGCGCCTCGTCCAGCGTGATCGTGAAGAGCTGGTCCTCGGTCTCCAGCGACCGCGAGTCCGTGCCCTTCTTCAGGTACGGGCCGTAGCGGCCGTTCTGCGCCGTGATCTCCACGCCCTCCGCGTCCGCGCCGACCACGCGCGGCAGCGACATCAGCTTCAGCGCGTCGTCGAGCGTGACGGTGTCGAGGGACATGGACTTGAAGAGCGAGGCGGTCCGCGGCTTGACCGCGTTCTTGCCCGTCTTCGGCGTGCCCTCGGGCAGGATCTCCGTCACGTACGGGCCGTACCGGCCGTCCTTGGCGACGATCTCGTGCCCGCTGGCCGGGTCCTTGCCCAGCGGGAACTCGCCGCTCGGCTTGGAGAAGAGGTGCTCGGCGTACTCGACCGTCAGCTCGTCCGGCGCCAGGTCGTCCGGCACGTCGGCCCGCTGGTGGCCCTCCGCGTCCTTCTCGCCGCGCTCGATGTACGGGCCGTAGCGGCCCACCCGCAGCACGATGCCCTCGCCGACCGGGAAGGAGGAGATCTCCCGGGCGTCGATCGCGCCCAGGTCCGTGACCAGCTCCTTCAGGCCCCCGAGGTGGTCGCCGTCGCCGTTGCCGGCCTCGGCGGCGCTGCCCGCGGCGGTGCCCTCGCCCGAGCCCTCGCCGAAGTAGAAACGCTTCAGCCACGGGACGGACTGGGCCTCACCGCGCGCGATGCGGTCGAGGTCGTCCTCCATCTTGGCGGTGAAGTCGTAGTCGACCAGCCGGCCGAAGTGCTTCTCCAGCAGGTTGACCACGGCGAAGGACAGGAAGGACGGCACCAGCGCCGTGCCCTTCTTGAACACGTAGCCGCGGTCCAGGATCGTGCCGATGATCGACGCGTACGTCGACGGGCGGCCGATCTCGCGCTCTTCGAGCTCCTTGACCAGCGAGGCCTCGGTGTAGCGGGCCGGGGGCTTGGTCGCGTGGCCGTCGGCGGTGATCTGCTCGGCGGTCAGCGCGTCGCCCTCGGCGACCTGCGGCAGGCGCCGCTCGCGGTCGTCCAGCTCGGCGTTCGGGTCGTCCGCGCCCTCGACGTACGCCTTCATGAAGCCGTGGAAGGTGATCGTCTTGCCGGAGGCGGTGAACTCGGCGTCGCGCCCGTCCGCGGCACGGCCGCCGATCCGGACGGTGACGCTGTTGCCGACCGCGTCCTTCATCTGGGAGGCGACGGTCCGCTTCCAGATCAGCTCGTAGAGGCGGAACTGGTCGCCGGTCAGGCCGGTCTCGGCCGGGGTGCGGAAACGATCACCCGACGGCCGGATGGCCTCGTGGGCCTCCTGGGCGTTCTTGACCTTGCCGGCGTAGACGCGCGGCTTCTCGGGCAGGTAGTCGGCGCCGTACAGCTGCGTGACCTGCGCGCGGGCGGCGGCGACGGCCGTCTCGGAGAGGACCGTGGAGTCCGTACGCATGTAGGTGATGAAGCCGTTCTCGTACAGCTTCTGGGCCACCTGCATGGTCGCCTTCGCTCCGAAGCCCAGCTTGCGCGACGCCTCCTGCTGGAGGGTCGTCGTACGGAAGGGGGCGTACGGGGACCGGCGGTACGGCTTCGACTCGACGGAGCGGACGGCGAACGAGGTCTCGGCGAGCGCGGCCGCCAGGGCCCGGGCGTTCGCCTCGTCCAGGTGCAGGACGTCGCTCTTGAGCTGCCCGTTCGAGCCGAAGTCGCGGCCCTGCGCCACGCGCCGGCCGTCGACCGTGTTCAGGCGGGCGACCAGGGAGGACGGGTCGCTGGGGTCGCCGGCGCGGCCCGTGGAGAAGGTGCCGGTGAGGTCCCAGTACTCGGCGGAGCGGAAGGCGATGCGCTCGCGCTCGCGCTCGACGACGAGGCGGGTGGCGACGGACTGGACGCGGCCGGCCGACAGCCGCGGCATGACCTTCTTCCACAGGACCGGCGAGACCTCGTAGCCGTAGAGGCGGTCGAGGATGCGGCGGGTCTCCTGGGCGTCGACCATGCGCTTGTTCAGCTCGCGCGGGTTGGCGACGGCGTCGCGGATCGCGTCCTTGGTGATCTCGTGGAAGACCATCCGGTGGACGGGGACCTTGGGCTTGAGCACTTCCTGGAGGTGCCAGGCGATGGCCTCGCCCTCGCGGTCCTCATCGGTGGCGAGGAAGAGCTCGTCGGACTCGGCCAGCAGCTCCTTGAGCTTCCTGACCTGCGCCTTCTTGTCCGCGTTGACGACGTAGATCGGCTGGAAGTCGTGCTCGACGTCCACACCGAGGCGGCGGACCTCACCCGTGTACTTCTCCGGCACCTCGGCGGCGCCGTTCGGGAGGTCGCGGATGTGCCCGACGCTCGCCTCGACGACGTACCCAGGGCCCAGGTAGCCCTTGATCGTCTTCGCCTTCGCAGGAGACTCGACGATGACGAGTCGGCGGCCGCCCTTTGCGGTCTCGCTAGTCGGGGACAACTTGGCTCTTCTCTCCGGTCGGCACTCGGTCGCAGTACGGCGACGCTGCGGAGTGTGACGGTACAACCCGCCCCCGTGTCAAACGGCACAAGCCCGCAACGGCCACTCGAACGGTAACCCGACTAGTGCCATTCCTGCCGCCCGGATACCTCCGTGCCGTCACCCCGGTCCGCTGTCGGACCCGCCCTCAGAGCCTGGCGAAGCACCACACCCCGAGGGCCAGGGAGGCCGCACCGGCCAGTGCCGCGAGGGGCACGGCCAGACCGGGGCGCACACCTTCCGCGACCGGCTCGCGCCGTACGGCGCACGCCCCCGTCCAGAACAGCATCCCGGCCCCGAACAGCGTGAACACCACGCCGGCGAAGATCGCTGGACCGCTCTCCATGCTGTGCTCCCGTCCCCTCGGGCCCCCCGGGCATCCCCCGTGGGCGGGAGCCTGGCAGGGCCCGGGGTACGGCGGGCGAACCCCGGGTGAACTCAGTTCGTCCCGGTGCCGGAGGCGGGCTCCAGAAATCCCTGCTCCACGAGCATCCGGATCGCCTCGGGCGTCCGGTCGCGCAGGACGACCGGGTCCTCCTGCATCAGCTGGGCGATGGCGTCGAGGATCCGCCCGGCGCTGAGCGAGCCGTCGCAGACCCCTGCGAAGCCCGCCCCGACGGTGTCCACGCGGGTGGCGCGGCGCATGCCGCGGTGCTGGCGCAGCACCACGTGCTCGGGGTCCTCGGCGCCCGGCGCGCCGACCTGCTCCTGCACCACTTCTCCGGCCATCCGGAAATGGCCTTCGAGCAGTGCCGCGTCGTCGTGGGCGCGCAGGTAGTCCTGGCGCTCGAAGTGGGCGCGGACCGTGTCCCCCAAGGGCTGCTCGACGGGGTGCGGCCACTCCTCGACGACGATGGAGGGGCGCTCGGCCGCCGTCTTGCGCAGCGTGATCCAGCCGAATCCGACGGCCTTGGTCTTGCGGGCCTCGAACTCCCCCAGCCACTCCTCGTACCGCCGGGCGTACTCGGCCGGGTCGGTGCGGTGGTCGCCCGCGTCGCGCAGCCACAGCTCGGCGTACTGGGTGACGTCCTGCACCTCGCGCTGCACGATCCAGGCGTCGCAGCCGGCCGGGACCCAGGAGCGCAGCCGGTCGGCCCAGTCCTCGCCCTCGACGTGCTGCCAGTTGGCCAGGAACTGCGCGTACCCGCCCTCGTTCAGGTGCTCGCCCGCCTGCCGGACGAGGGTGCGGCACAGGTCGTCGCCGCCCATCCCGCCGTCCCGGTAGGTCAGCCGGGCCCCAGGGGAGATCACGAAGGGCGGGTTGGACACGATCAGGTCGTACGTCTCCCCGCCGACGGGCTCGAAGAGCGAGCCCTCCAGCAGCTCGGCCTCGGGCGCCCCGGAGAGCGCAAGGGTCAGCCGGGTGAATTCCAGCGCCCGCGGGTTGACGTCGGTGGCGGTGACCCGGGTGGCGTGCTGCGAGGCGTGCAGGGCCTGGATGCCGGATCCGGTGCCGAGGTCGAGGGCCGTCCCGACGGGGTTCCGGACGGTGATCCCGGCCAGCGTCGTGGAGGCGCCCCCGACGCCGAGGACCACGCCCTCCGCCTTGCTGCCGATGCCCCCGGCGCCGCCGACGGCGCAGCCGAGGTCCGAGACGATGAACCAGTCCTCGCCGTCCGGGCCGCCGTACGGGCGTACGTCGACCCGCGCGCGGACCTCGTCGCCGTCCCGCTCGACCCAGCCGTCTGCCAGCGCCTCCGCCAGCGGCAGCGCGGCCGCGGCGGCGTCCGCCGGGACGGAGCCCTGGAGCAGGAACAGCCGTGCGAGGGTGGCGAGCGGTCCGTCCCCGCGGGTCGCGCGGGCGGCGGGCACCGTCTCGCTGCGGGCCAGCGCGGCGTAGGCGGGTGCGCCGAGCAGGTCGAGCAGGCCGTCCGCGGTGAACCCGGCGGAGATCAGGGCCTCGCGGAGGGCGGCGGCGTGGTCGGGGGAGGGCAGGCTGGGGGTACTCACCCGCCCATTGTGTCCGCTCGCGCCGTCAATCCGTACGACGTCCGGGCGCCGGGTCGCCGCCCCCCGGGCCTCAGCCCTGGGCCGGCGCCGGGGTCGCGGCGCGCTGGCAGCTCTCCTGGTTCTTCATGGCCTTGCCCAGCTCGCCCGACTGGAGCTTGGTCAGGGCCTCGTTGCCGCTGTTGCTGAGCTTGGAGAGCTCGTCGGCGATGTTCTTGAGGCCGTCGGCGAACTTCGCCTGGTCCTTCGGGTCGAGCGCGTCGACCTTCACCTTGAGGTCGGCGTAGGACTTGGAGATCGCGTTGAGCTCGGCAACGGCGTCGGCCTGCGTCTTCTTGCCGTCCTCGGCCGGCGGGACGCCGGCGCCCGCGACGGCGGTGCCCATCTGCTTGTACGCGTCGGAGAGGGACTGGAACGCGGCCGAGTCGGTCTTCTGGACGACGTCGGCCTTGCTCTGGTCCGTGGTCTCCTTCTGGATCGCGGCGTTCGCGGCCTGGATCTTCTGGACCTGGGGCTCGACCTGGTCGCAGACCTTCTTCGCCCAGTCGTTGACCTTCTTCTCGCTGTCGTCACCGCAGCCGGACAGTGCGAGTACCAGCACCGCACCGCCGGACAGGGCGGCCGCAAGCTTCTTGTTCACCGGATTGGTCCCTTCCAAGGCTCTCGGCCCCGGAACATACACCCCGCACCGTACCGGCTCACACGAAGCGGGCGGACGGCGCGTCACCACGCACCGTCCGCCCGCAGTTGGGCCGGGGTCTCCGGTCAGGAGGAGGCGACCGCCGCGTCGGGCTGCTGCGCGACGCGTTCTGCGGTGCCACCGCTGTCGTCGCCGACGGCGATGCCGCGGCGCTTGGAGATGTACACCGCGCCGACGATGACGATCAGCGAGACCACCGCGACGACCGTCCGCACGGCGGGGCTGGCGTCCTCGCCGTAGCTGAACTGCACGACGGCCGGGGCGATCAGGAGCGCCACCAGGTTCATGA
The DNA here is from genome assembly GCF_044759445.1 of Streptomyces sp. NPDC101118. Lineage (NCBI taxonomy): Bacteria > Bacillati > Actinomycetota > Actinomycetes > Kitasatosporales > Streptomycetaceae > Streptomyces > Streptomyces sp. NPDC101118. The sequence goes on from NZ_JBIVZG010000004.1 coordinate 114,516, forward strand.
CCTTGAGCAGCGGGTTGATCGCGGGTCCCGCGGTGTCCTTGAAGGGGTCGCCGACGGTGTCGCCGATGACGGTGGCGGCGTGGGCCTCGCTGCCCTTGCCGCCGTGGTGGCCGTCCTCGACCAGCTTCTTGGCGTTGTCCCACGCGCCGCCGGAGTTGGCGAGGAAGACGGCCATCAGCGTGCCGCAGCCGATGGCGCCGGCCAGGTACGAGCCGAGGGCGCCGACGCCGAACGTGAAGCCGACGGCGATGGGCGCCATCACGGCGAGCAGGCCGGGGGTGGCCAGCTCGCGGAGTGCGTCCTTCGTGCAGATGTCGACGACGCGGCCGTACTCGGGCTTCTCGGTGTAGTCCATGATCCCGGGGTGCTCCCGGAACTGGCGGCGCACCTCGTAGACCACCGCGCCCGCGGAACGGGAGACGGCGTTGATGGCCAGCCCCGAGAAGAGGAAGACCACGGAGGCGCCGAGGACCAGACCCACCAGGTTGTTGGGCTGGGTGATGTCCATGTTCAGGCCCAGCTCGCCGGCCTTGGCGCCGACGTCCTTGACGGCCGTGGCGATCGCGTCGCGGTACGAGCCGAAGAGGGCGGCCGCGGCGAGGACCGCGGTGGCGATGGCAATGCCCTTGGTGATGGCCTTGGTGGTGTTGCCGACCGCGTCGAGGTCGGTGAGCACCTGGGCGCCGGCGCCCTGGACGTCGCCGGACATCTCGGCGATGCCCTGGGCGTTGTCGGAGACCGGGCCGAAGGTGTCCATGGCGACGATGACGCCGACGGTGGTGAGCAGGCCGGTGCCAGCGAGGGCGACGGCGAACAGCGCCAGCATGACCGAGGTGCCGCCGAGCAGGAACGCGCCGTACACGCCGAGGCCGATGAGGAGCGCGGTGTAGACGGCGGACTCCAGGCCGACGGAGATGCCGGCCAGGACGACGGTGGCGGGGCCGGTCAGCGAGGACTTGCCGATGTCCCGGACGGGGCGGCGGCTGGTCTCGGTGAAGTAGCCGGTGAGCTGCTGGATGACCGCGGCGAGCACGATGCCGATGGCCACGGCGACGAGCGCGAGGATCCGCGGGTCGCCGTCGTGGGCGACGATCGCGCTGTCCGTGACGCCCTTGAGGTCCGCGTAGGAGGACGGCAGGTAGGCGAAGGCCGCCGCGGCGACCAGCACCAGGGAGATCACGGCGGAGATGAAGAAGCCGCGGTTGATGGCGGTCATGCCACTGCGGTCGGTGCGGCGCGGGGCCACGGCGAAGATGCCGATCATGGCCGTGATCACGCCGATCGCGGGGACGATGAGCGGGAAGGCGAGTCCCGCGTCGCCGAAGGCGGCCGTGCCGAGGATCAGCGCGGCGACGAGCGTGACGGCGTACGACTCGAAGAGGTCGGCCGCCATGCCGGCGCAGTCGCCGACGTTGTCGCCCACGTTGTCGGCGATGGTCGCGGCATTGCGCGGATCGTCCTCCGGAATGCCCTGCTCGACCTTGCCGACCAGGTCGGCGCCGACGTCGGCGGCCTTGGTGAAGATGCCTCCGCCGACCCGCATGAACATCGCGATCAGCGCGGCGCCGAGGCCGAAGCCCTCCAGGACCTTCGGCGCGTCGGCGGCGTAGACGAGCACGACGCAGGAGGCGCCGAGCAGTCCGAGGCCGACGGTGAACATGCCGACCACGCCGCCGGTACGAAATGCGATCTTCATCGCCTTGTGCGCGACGGAGGTCAGGTCCTTTTCAGGTTCTCCCTCGGCGGGAGTTGCCTCGCGGGCGGCCGCGGCGACGCGGACATTCGCGCGGACGGCGAGGCGCATGCCGATGTATCCGGTGATCGCGGAGAAGATCGCGCCGACCAGGAAGAAGGCGGAACGCCCGGCGCGCTGCGACCAGTTGTCGGCGGGGAGCAGGAAGAGCAGGAAGAACACCACGACGGCGAATACGCCGAGGGTGCGGAGCTGGCGTCCCAGATAGGCGTTGGCGCCTTCCTGAACCGCTGCCGCGATCTTCTTCATGCTGTCGGTGCCCTCGTCGGCGGCGAGCACCTGGCGGACCAGGAGCTGGGCCACGACGAGCGCGGCCAGGGCCACGGCCGCGATGACGAACACGATGAGCCGGTTGTCATCCGTGAGTACCGCCGCCGCGAGCCCGGCGGTGTGGGCTGGCTCGAGAGGGGTGAAGAGCCCCGTCATTCGTCCTCCTTGACGTGAAGAGCTCAAAAGATGTGGACGGATTGTAGGGAGCTACACCTGATCAAAACAGTACGCGGGAAACGGAATTGGCCTGCTCTTGCTCCTCAGCAAATGATCGCGTCACGCCATTACCCCCGAAAGGGGTAATGGGGCAAAAGCATTGACGCCTGATCAATGATCTAGGTAAATGAAAAAGGCCCTGCTCAGCAGGGCCTTGAAAAAGATCGTAAGGTACGACCGGAAAGATCTCAGTGGAGTTCGGGAGCGGCCGTGGTCGGCCAGCTCATGCGGATCACGCCGCCCGATTCCCCGCTGGTGACCTCGACGTCGTCGACCAGTCCGCTGATCACGGCGAGGCCCATCTCGTCCTCGCCGTCCGCCTCCGGCTCGGCGGCTCCGCCCGCCTGCGCGGACGCGGAGTCCCCGCCCCCCGAGGGGCCGGGGACCTCGTCGGCGACCTCGATGGAGAAGACCTTCTCCTCTTCGGTCAGCAGCACCCTGACGGGCGCGGAGAGCTCGTGGCTGCGGTGCAGCCCGACAGCACGGGAACAGGCCTCGCCCACGGCGAGCCTGACCTCGTCGAGCAGGGCCTCTTCCAGACCGGCACGACGTGCCACGGCGGCCGCGACCAGCCGGGCCGTGCGGACGTGCTCGGGCTGGGCGCTGAAACGGAGTTCAACGGTGGCCATGCGGTCCCCCTCGGACGTTAGGGCGTGCTGTACAGGGGCCCGGGCCGGCCGGCCCGGTGCCCCCGCTCCTTGATCCGGGCGACGCGTCAGTCGGTGGCGTTGACCGCGTCTTCCACCGTGGTGTGGATCGGGAACACCTTGGTCAGACCGGTGATGCGGAAGATCTTGAGGATGCGCTCCTGGTTGCAGACCAGGCGCAGGGAGCCCTCGTGCGCGCGGACGCGCTTCAGGCCGCCCACGAGCACACCGAGGCCGGTGGAGTCGAGGAAGTCCACCCGCTCCATGTCGACAACCAGGTGGTAGCTGCCGTCGTTCACCAACTCGACCAACTGCTCGCGCAGCTTGGGCGCGGTATACACATCAATCTCGCCACCGACCTCGACGACCGTGCGGTCGCCGACAGTGTGAGTCGACAGGGACAGGTCCACGGATCCTCCAGCACCTTGCTATCGAGCGGCGCCCCCCAGGGGCATCCCCCCCGAAGGTAGGGGACGGATTGGCAGCCGCGATGGCATTCAATCACTTACCGGCGGGCGTGCACGACGCCTTCGGACCTATTGTCCCGCACGCCAGTGACACACTCGACTCCAATGGCCAGCAATCATCGTCCCGGGCACCACACGGCGGCCGCGGACACACGACCTGCCCCCGGAACGGTTCTGGACCGGCTCTCAAGGGGGCCGGGCCGTGCTGCGCGCATCACCCATACGGAGCATCTGCCCCCGCGCGAGGGCCGTCATGCCGTCTGGCCCGACCGCATTCGAACTGATGTCGTCGCGGCCGTCCAGGCGGCCGGGATCGAACACCCCTGGGCCCACCAGGCGGAAGCCGCCGAGCGCGCCCTGGACGGCGAGTCGGTGGTCGTCGCCACCGGCACCGCCTCGGGCAAGTCCCTGGCCTACCTCGCCCCCGTGCTGTCCGCCCTCGCGGACGGCGCCGCCGCCCCGAACGGCCGCGGCGCGACCGCCCTGTACCTGGCGCCCACCAAGGCCCTCGCCGCCGACCAGCGGCGCGCCGTACGGGAACTGGCGGCCCCCCTCGGCAACGCAGTCCGCGCGGCCGTCTACGACGGCGACACGCCCGTCGAGGAGCGCGAATGGGTGCGCCAGTACGCCAACTACGTGCTGACCAACCCCGACATGCTGCACCGCGGGATCCTGCCGGCCCACCCCCGCTGGTCCTCCTTCCTGCGCTCCCTGCGCTACGTGGTGATCGACGAGTGCCACACCTACCGCGGCGTGTTCGGCTCGCACGTCGCCCAGGTGCTGCGACGGCTGCGCCGCCTGTGCGCCCGGTACGGGGCGGACCCCGTCTTCCTGCTCGCCTCGGCCACCGCCAGTGACCCCTCGGTCGCGGCGAGCCGCCTCACCGGCCTGCCGGTCACCGAGGTCACGGACGACGCCTCGCCCCGCGGCGAAGTGGTCTTCGCCCTCTGGGAGCCCCCGCTGACCGAGATGAGGGGCGAGAAGGGCGCTCCCGTACGCCGTACGGCCACCGCGGAGACCGCCGACCTGCTGACCGACCTCGCCGTGCAGGGGGTCCGCACGGTGGCCTTCATCCGCTCCCGGCGCGGCGCGGAGCTGATCGCCCTGATAGCCCAGGAGCGGCTGGCCGAGGTGGACCGGTCCCTGCCCGGGCGCGTCGCGGCCTACCGGGGCGGCTACCTGCCCGAGGAGCGCCGTGCCCTGGAGCGGGCCCTGCACTCCGGTGAGCTGCTGGGCCTGGCCGCCACCACGGCCCTGGAACTCGGCGTCGACGTGTCCGGCCTGGACGCGGTACTGATCGCCGGCTACCCCGGGACCCGGGCCTCGCTGTGGCAGCAGGCGGGCCGTGCCGGCCGGTCCGGCCAGGGCGCGCTGGCCGTGCTGGTCGCCCGCGACGACCCGCTGGACACGTATCTCGTCCACCACCCCGACGCGCTGTTCAAGCGGCCCGTCGAGGCCACGGTCCTCGACCCGGACAACCCCTACGTGCTGGCCCCGCACCTGTGCGCCGCCGCCGCGGAGCTGCCGCTGACGGAGGACGACCTGACGCTCTTCGGCCCCGCCACGGCCGACCTGATGCCGCAGCTGGAGGCCGCGAAGCTGCTCCGCCGCCGCGCCACCGCCTGGCACTGGACCCGCCGTGAGCGGGCCTCGGACCTCACCGACATCCGCGGCGGGGGCGGGCGCCCCGTGCAGATCGTGGAGGCCGCCACCGGGCGGCTGCTGGGCACCGTGGACGAGTCCGCCGCCCACACCGCCGTCCACGACGGGGCGGTCCACCTCCACCAGGGCCGTACGTACCTGGTGAAGACGCTGGACCTGGAGGACTCCGTGGCCCTGGTCGAGGAGGCCAGCCCGCCCTTCTCCACCACCGCCCGCGACACCACCTCGATCTCCGTGCTGGAGACCGAGACCGAGGTCCCCTGGGGGGACGCCCGGCTCTGCTACGGGTCCGTGGAGGTCACCAACCAGGTGGTCTCCTACCTGCGCCGCAAGCTGATCACCGGCGAGGTGCTCGGCGAGGCCAAGCTCGACCTCCCGCCGCGCACCCTGCGCACCCGGGCCGTCTGGTGGACGGTCACCGAGGACCAGCTCGACGCCGCCCGGATCAACCCGGAGATCCTCGGCGGCGCCCTGCACGCCGCCGAGCACGCCTCCATCGGCCTCCTCCCGCTCTTCGCCACCTGCGACCGCTGGGACATCGGCGGCGTCTCCGTGCCGCTGCATCCCGACACCCTCCTTCCGACGGTCTTCGTCTACGACGGCCACCCGGGCGGCGCAGGGTTCGCCGAGCGCGCCTTCCACACGGCCCGCTCCTGGCTCACCGCCACCCGCGAGGCCATCGCGTCCTGCGAGTGCGAGGCCGGCTGCCCCTCGTGCATCCAGTCCCCCAAGTGCGGCAACGGCAACGACCCGCTCCACAAGCGCGGCGCCGTGCGCCTGCTCACCGAGCTCCTCAAGGCGGCCCCGACGCCCTGACGGGCATCCCGGGCAGTGCCTCGGCAGGACCCGCCCGCGCGGCCGCCTCCGGGGCGAACGGCCCGGCCCGCACCCGGGCCGCCACGTCCGCCACCTCGCCGGGGGCCGCGCACCGGGAGAGCTCCGCACCCTGGGCACGGGCCACCCGCAGCGCCACCGCGCACGCCTCCGGCTCCCCGCGGGTCCACACCGTGGCGGCCGCCAGGGCGGCCAGGTCCGCGGCCGCGGCGGCCCGGTGCCGGGCCACCACCACCTGGCCCAGCGTGAGGACGCCCCCGAACACGGCACACAGCACGGAGGCCACCAGCACGGCCCAGACGGTCGCCGACCCCCGGTCCCGGCTCACGGCAGCACCTCCTCCCCGAGCGCGTCCTCGGCCAGCGCAACCGCACCGGCCCCCAGCCGCACCCCCAGCGCCCCGGGCCCCGGGGCGGGCGCCTCGACCCGCACCCGCCACAGCTCCCCGTCCCGCTCCACCCGCACCCGCGCACCCTCGGGGGCCACCGCGCGGGCCGCGGCCACGGCCTCCGCCACCGGTTCCGAACGGGCGGCGGCCCGCGCCCCGGCCCCTGCGGCGTCCACGCACCCGATCTGCGCGGCCGCCGCCATCAGGGCCCACACCAGCGCCACGGCGAACAGCACCAGGGCCGGCAGCACCAGGGCGGCCTCGGCGGTGACGTACCCGCGGTCGCCGCCGGGCCCCGCCCGGCGGCGTGGGCCGCGGTCAGACCGAGCCACCGAGTGCCTTCCCGATCGTCGACGCGAGCGCCGACGACACCACGTCGCTCGTGACCACCTTGTAGAGCACGGCCGCGAAGGCACACGCGGCGATCGTGCCCATCGCGTACTCACTCGTCGTCATGCCCGCATCGCGCCGGTGTCCGCGCAGCGCTTCCCGCACCCGTCGCCAGATCCTCATGCCGTTCCCGCCTCTCAACTCACACGTGTCCATGTCGCTCTGATCTCCACTCAGCGCCCGCCGAGCAGCCCGGCCGCCAGACCGATGACCACGGGCGCCACCCCGACCGCGAGGAACGCGGGCAGGAAGCACAGCCCCACCGGAGCGGTGATGAGGACCGCGGCGCGCTGCGCACGGGCCGTGGCGGCCCGGGCCCGCTCGGCCCGCATCCCCGCGGCCAGCCGGGAGACCGGCTCGGCCGCCGGAGCCCCCGTCCTGGCGGCCCGCTCCAGGCAGTCGGCCAGCGGCCGGGCCCCCGGTATCGCGGCCAGCCGCCCCCACGCCCCGCCCGGTTCGCCGCCGAGCCGCAGCTCCGCACCGGCCCGGGCCAGCCGCTCCCCCACCGGCCCGCCCAGGGAGTCGCCCACCACTTCGGCGGCCTCCCGCGGGCCCGCGCCGGCGGCCAGACAGGCGGCCAGCAGATCGGCGGCGAACGGCAGCTGCCGCCCGTCCTCCCCCCGCCCGCCCCCCACCCGGTCCACCCTGCGCGACCACCTGCGCCACCGCGCGGCCCACCCGCCATGCCGCACGGCCTCCCCGGCCGCCCCGGCCGCACCCCGGGCCGCCCCCGCACCCCGCACAGCCCCCGCCGGACCACCCCCGGGAACCCCATCCGCCCCGAGAACACCCAGCACCCCGACGAGCCGCCGCCGGGCGCCCCGCTCCAGCACCGCCGCCCGGACCAGGCACGCCAGCCACGCCCCGGCGGCCACCACGGCCACCACTGTCCCCAGCCTGTGGACGAAATCCCCGGTCACGACCGCTCCCCCGCCCGCACGATCCGCCAGGCCCAGCAGAGCCCCAGCCCCTCCAGCACCAGCCCGGTCACCAGACAGCCCAGTCCCAGACCCGTGTGCAGCAGCACCCGCAGCGGAGCGGCCCCCAGGGCGGTCCCCATCAGCAGACCGGCCACCGGCAGCAGCGCGAGCACGACCGCGGTCGACCGCGCACCCGCCAACTGGGCCCGCAGCCCCTCACGCTGCTCCCGCTCGGCCCGCAACGCCCGCTCAAGCCTGTCCAGTCCGGCCGCAAGGCCCGCACCCCCGTCCACGGACACCCGCCAGCAGGCGGCCATCCCCGCCAGCCCCTCGGCCCCCGGTTCCCGCGCCGCCACCCGCAAGGCCCCCGGCACGTCCCCGCCGAACACCGCCGCGGCCAGCACCCCGGCCTCCCCGGCGACGAGCGCATCCCCCTCGCCCCGCAGCACCGCGGTCACCGCCTGCCCGGCCTGCGCGCCGGCCCGCAACTCCCCGGCCACGGCGGCACACACGGCCAGCACCCGGGCCTCCCGCTCCGCCCGCCGCCGCGCCGCCTCCCGCGCCCGCAGCCACCGCTGCACCAGGGGCACCGCCAACGCGCCACCGGCCAGGGGCAGCAGCGAACCGCCGGCCAGCGACACGAGCAGCCCGGCCGCCAGGCACCCCCACTCCCGCCGGCCCCGCACCCACGCGCCGGCCAGGGCGGCCCCGCACCGCCAGGACGCCACCCGCCGCACCGCCGGGCCCGCGAACAGCGCCCGCGCCCTGAACTCCGCCTCGTCCCGCACCGCGAGCGCCCAGACCGCGCCCCCGGCACACACGACCGCACCGAACACCCTCACCGCACACCCCCGAGCATCACCCGCAGCCGCTCCCAGCCGCTCTCGCGCACGAACCCCCGCGCTCCCCAGCGCAACGCGGGCACCGTCACCACCAGCCCGGCCCCGTCCCGCTCCAGCACGTGCAGCTCGGCCACCCTCCGCCGCCCCGCACGGTCCCGCACCAGATGCACCACCACGGACAGGGCTGCCGCCAACTGGCTGTGCAACGCGGCCCGGTCAAGACCCGCGGCGGTACCGAGCGCCTCCAGCCGGGCCGGCACGTGCGCGGCGGCGTTGGCATGGACCGTCCCGCACCCGCCCTCGTGCCCGGTGTTCAGCGCGGCCAGCAGATCCGCCACCTCTGCGCCCCGCACCTCGCCGACCACCAGCCGGTCGGGCCGCATCCGCAGCGCCTGCCGCACCAGATCGGCCAGCGTCACCAGCCCCGCACCCTCCTGGTTGGCCGGACGCGTCTCCAGCCGCACCACATGGGGGTGGTCGGGCCTCAGCTCGGCCGAGTCCTCGGCCAGCACGATCCGCTCCCCGGGCCCCACGAGACCCAGCAGCGAACTCAGCAGCGTGGTCTTCCCGCTGCCCGTGCCGCCGGAGACCAGGAAGGACAGCCGGGCCTCGACCAGCGCCCGCAGGATCCGCTGACCACCGGGCGGCACCGTGCCCGCGGCCACCAACTCCTCCAGCGTGAAGGCCCGGTGACGCACCACCCGCAGCGAGAGGCAGGCGGACCCGACCGCCACCGGAGGCAGCACCGCGTGCACCCGCGTCCCGTCCGGCAGCCTCGCGTCGACCCACGGCCGGGCATCGTCCAGCCGGCGCCCCGCCACGGACGCCAGCCGCTGCGCCAGCCTGCGCACCGCATCGGCGTCCTTGAAGGCCACCGGCGCCAGTTCGAGCCCGCCGCCCCGGTCCACCCACACCCGGTCGGGCGCGGCCACCAGCACGTCCGTCACCTCGGGATCGGCCAGCAGGGGCTCCAGCGGCCCGGCACCCACCAGCTCCGAGCGCAGCTCCCGCGCCGCCCCCAGCACCTCGGCGTCCCCGAGCAGCCTCCCCTGGGCCCGCAGCGCGGCGGCCACCCGGGCCGGCGTCGGCTCGGCCCCGCTCTCCGCGAGCCGCTGCCGCACCGCGTCCAGCAGCCCGGCGCTCATCCGGCACCTCCCCCGGCCAGCGCCCGCTCCCAGAACCCGGAACAGAACCGCCCCAACGGCCCCCGCGCCCGCACCCCCGGCGGTTCCCCGGCAGCGGGCCCGAGCCCCGCCTCCCGCGGCACCTCGCCGGCCGACGGCAGCGCCAGCAGCCGGGCCACCGCCTCCGCATCCAGCCCCGGCGCGAACGGCCCGCGCACCACGAGCCGCAGGTCGCGGGCCACCGCACCGACGGCGCCGGCCACCCGGCCGGCCGCCGCCACGGCCCTCAGCTCACCCGGCACCACGAGCAGCACCAGGTCCAGTTGCGCGAGCACCTCCGCCACCCCGTCGTCGAGCCGGCGCGGCAGGTCCACCACGACCACCCCGCCCCGGCGCCGCGCGGCGGCCAGCACGGACCGCACCGCGGCGGGCGGCACCACCACCTGGTCACCGCGGTCCCAGCTGAGCAGCCGCAGCCCGTGCAGGCGCGGCAGCGACTCCTCCAGCGCCCCGGCGCCGACCCGGCCGCGCGAGGCGGCGAAGTCCGGCCAGCGCAGCCCCTCGGCGTGCTCACCGGCCAGCAGCACGTCGAGCCCGCCGCCCAGCGGGTCGGCGTCGACCAGCATGGTCCGCTCACCGGCCCGGGCGGCGCCGACGGCGAGGGCGCAGGCCAGCGTGGACGCCCCGGCACCGCCGCAGCCGCCGATCACCCCGACGGCCAGGGCCTGGCGTCCCGTGCCCTCGGCGACGTCCGCGATCCGGTCGGCCAGCCAGGCCTCCCGGTCGGGCAGCCGCAGCACCTGCTCGGCGCCGATCTCGACGCCCGCCCGCCAGACCTCCGGATCCTCGGTCCGGTGCCGCCCCACGAGCAGCACCCCGCCCCGGCGCGGCGCGCCGCGCACGCGCCCCACCGCGTCCTCGCCCACCAGTACCAGCGGGGCCGATTCCCAGCCGGGCCCGGCTCCCGATCGGGGCGGCGAGCCGCCGGCCGCCGCGTCGCGCGTTTGCTCCGGCACCGAGTGCTGCACCCGTGGCTCCGCCCCTGCGGCGGCGCACAGCCGCAGCAGGTCGTCGAGCAGGTCCGGGTCCTCCGTGACGATCAGCGGCCCGCCGGCCCGGACCTCGCCCGGCACCGGTCCCTCCAGCCGCTCCCGCGCCTCCCGCGACTTCGATCCAGCCACGATCTCCGCCCCCTTCTCACCGCAAATCCCACAGCCACGGACTTCGCGGCCGGAATCACCGTGCAGCGATCCGGAAAAAGATGTGGATCTTGCTCAAAAACTGTGAACAACTCCCCACCTGTGAATAACTTCGTCACCCATTCGATTTTGTTCCAGAGCGCACCGGAACCACTACGCAGCGTGACGAGTCCAGAGGGGTGGAGGGCCGCACAGCAGGCGGCCACGAGCCGCCGGAGGGGGCGGGAGGCGATCACACCGGATCGAGGGAACGGACGAAAATGCGTCCGGACATGCGACGACCCCCGCCGGGGGGGAGAGCGGGGGTCGTCCCCACGGCCGACTCGGGGGGGGAGGAGTCGGACCGGGTTAGCACGGTCGCGAACGATCCGTGACTTCCATGGTGTACCCGAGAGCCTTCTCAGGCAAACCCACGCGCCACACCTTACGCCGAATGGTGGGCGCATATGCTGCGCTCGTGGAAAACCACTCCTTGCCCCGCACAGCCGCCTTCTTCGACCTGGACAAGACGGTCATTGCGAAGTCGAGCACGCTGACCTTCAGCAAGTCCTTCTACCAGGGCGGCCTGATCAACCGCCGCGCCGTACTGCGGACCGCGTACTCCCAGTTCGTGTTCCTCGCGGGCGGCGCAGACCACGACCAGATGGAGCGGATGCGCGAGTATCTCTCCGCCCTCTGCAAGGGCTGGAACGTCCAGCAGGTACGGGAGATCGTCGCGGAGACGCTGCACGACCTCATCGACCCGATCATCTACGACGAGGCCGCCTCCCTCATCGAGGAGCACCACACCGCCGGCCGCGACGTCGTGATCGTCTCGACCTCCGGCGCAGAGGTGGTCGAGCCGATCGGCGAGATGCTCGGCGCCGACCGGGTGGTCGCGACGCGCATGGTCGTGGGCGACGACGGCTGCTTCACCGGCGAGATCGAGTACTACGCCTACGGCCCCACCAAGGCCGAGGCGGTGCGCCAGCTCGCCGAGTCCGAGGGCTACGACCTGGCGCGCTGCTACGCGTACAGCGACTCGATCACGGACGTCCCGATGCTGGAGTCGGTCGGCCACCCGCACGCGGTCAACCCCGACCGGGCGCTGCGCCGCGAGGCGCTGTCGCGCGACTGGCCGGTCCTGGTCTTCAACCGGCCGGTCCGGCTCAAGCAGCGCGTGCCGGGGCTGTCGATGTCCTCACGGCCCGCGCTGGTCGCGGCCGCGGCCGTGGGTGCGGCGGCGGCGACCGCCGGCCTGGTCTGGTACGCGAGCCGACGCCGCGCGAACGCCCTGGCGTCCATCACAGCCTGACCGCGACGCGCCCCGCGATCCCCGCGGCCGCACGATCCCCGCGATCCCCGCGGCCGCACGGTCCCCGCGGCGCCCGCGCGCCCGTCGCCCCGCCCGCGCGCCCGTCGCCCCGCCCGCGCCCCCTCGCGTCCGCCGCGCCGCCCCGGGGCGCCCCCCCGCCCCCCGGGGGGCGGGGCCCCCCCCGGCCCCCCCCCCCCCCGGCGACGACCCGCGCTGTGCGGTTTATACGTTCCAGTACGGACAGGTGAAGTACA
>NZ_JBIVZG010000004.1:126785-152453 GCF_044759445.1 Streptomyces sp. NPDC101118
CGGGGCCCCGGGGCCCCCCGCCCCCCCCCCGGCCCCCGGGCCCCCCCCCCCCCCCCCCCGGCGCCGCCGCCCCCGCCGGGCCCCCCCCCCCCCCGGGGGGGGCCGCGGCGACCCCACGGGCACCCGTCCCGACCTGCGACGACCCGCGCTGTCCGATTGATCCTTTCCTGTCCGGAAAGGTAAAGAACTGGGGCCAGGGGTTCCGCTTCCTTGCCGACAGAGGTACAAAGGAGTCACGGCCCGCGAGACCAAAGAACATCCGAGAGGATCATCTTTAAGAACGCAGAATGGCCCCACGGACCGATTGCATGAACGCCGAGCACCCACGCGACGTCGACCCTTCGATTAAGGGCCAGCCGCACCAGGCAAGGGCAAAGTTCCCGGCCTGATGGGCAAGTATCGAGGACGCTTGGTAACTGGGCGCGCATGCCAGCGGCGACACCACGAGCAGTACGGTGTCGCCGCAACCCTGTTCCGGGGCGCGCCCTGAGCCCGCCGGCCGACCCGGGCACTCCCGGGCCCCGCCGGCAGACGCCGCCTACGCCGCGCCGCGCTGCAGCGCCTCGCACACCGCCGTCGACTCGCGGACGCCCAGCTCGACCGCCCGCCCGCAGTGCGCGATCCAGGCCGCCATCCCCTCCGCGGTGCCGGAGACGTACCCGTCCAGGGCCGCGAGGTAGGCCTCGCCCCCCTGCTCCGCGTGTCCGACCTCGGCCGGGCAGATGGCCTTGGGGTCCAGACCGCTGTTGATCAGCACGATCCGCTCAGCGGCCCGCGCCACCAGCCCGTTGTACGTACCGAACGGCCGCAGCGCCACCAGCTCCCCGTGCACGACCGCGGCCGTGACCAGCGCCGGGGCCGAGCCGCCCGCGATGATCAGCCGGGACAGGCCGTCCAGCCGCCCGGCGACCTCGTCCGCGTCCGGCAGCGGCAGTTCCACCAGCGGCTCCACCACCGGCTCGCCGGCCAGCCGCGGCCGCCCGACGGTGTCGCCCGCCCCCGCGAGCGCATCCGCCCCGGCCCCGGCCGGAGCCGCGGCCGCCCCACCCGCCGCCACCAGGTGCAGCCTGGCCAGCACGCGCAGCGGCGACTGGCGCCAGATGCTGAGGAGTTGGCCTGCCTCGGCCGCCAGGCGCAGCGCGGCACCGACGGTACGGGCCTCGTCGTCGGCGCTGAAGTCGGTGCGCCGGCGGACCTCTTCCAGGGCCCAGTCCGCCCCGGACAGCGCGGCGCTGCCGCGCGCGCCGCGCAGGGCGGCCTCGGAGGTGATCTCCGCGCTCCGGCGGCGCATCACGCGGTGGCCGTAGACCCGGTCGACGGCCTTGCGTACGGAGTCCACGGCCTCCGGCACGCCGGGGAGCGCGGCCAGGGCGGCGAGGGGATCGGCAGACGTACTCATAAGTAGGGAGCCTACGCACCCATAGCAGCCGCCCCACGTTGGAGTGGTCTTCTTCACTCACCTCGACCACACACTGCGACGCACCTACTACGCTAGGTGAACATGAAGATCGCTTTCGTGGGAAAGGGCGGCAGCGGGAAGACCACGCTGTCCTCCCTCTTCATCCGCCACCTCGCCGCCGCCGAGGCCCCCGTCGTCGCGGTGGACGCCGACATCAACCAGCACCTGGGGGCCGCCCTCGGGCTCGCCGAGGAGGAGGCCGCGGCACTGCCCGCGATGGGCGCCCACCTCCCGCTCATCAAGGAGTACCTGCGCGGCTCCAACCCGCGGATCGCCTCCGCGGACTCGATGATCAAGACGACCCCGCCCGGCAGCGGCTCGCGCCTGCTGCGGGTCGGCGAGGACAACCCGGTGTACGCGGCGTGCGCCCGCGCCGTGGCGCTCGACGGGGGCGCGGTACGGCTGATGGCCACCGGCCCCTTCACCGAGTCCGACCTCGGCGTGGCCTGCTACCACTCGAAGGTCGGGGCGGTGGAGCTGTGCCTGAACCACCTGGTGGACGGCCGGGGCGAGTACGTGGTCGTCGACATGACGGCCGGCTCGGACTCCTTCGCCTCGGGCATGTTCACCCGCTTCGACATGACCTTCCTGGTGGCCGAGCCGACCCGCAAGGGGATCTCCGTCTACCGCCAGTACAAGGAGTACGCGCGGGACTTCGGCGTCGCGCTGAAGGTCGTCGGCAACAAGGTGCAGGGGCAGGACGACCTGGACTTCCTGCGCGCCGAGGTGGGCGAGGACCTGCTGGTGACGGTGGGGCACTCGGACTGGGTGCGGGCGATGGAGAAGGGCCGTCCCCCGCGGTTCGAGCTGCTGGAGGAACCCAACCGGCGGGCGCTCGCGGTGCTCCGGGAGGCGGCCGACGACGCGTACGAGCGGCGCGACTGGGAGCGGTACACGCGCCAGATGGTCCACTTCCACCTGCGCAACGCGGAGAGCTGGGGGAACGCGAAGACCGGGGCCGACCTGGCGCAACAGGTCGACCCCGGGTTCGTGCTCCGGGAGGAGCCGGTGGCCGCCGGCCGGATCAGTCCTCCTCTGACTGCTCCGATGCCTGCCTGACCGCCCGGGGCGCCGCGGGAGCGACGGGCGGGGCGGCCGGGCCCCTGGTCATGAACGCCGCCCAGCCCTCCTTGGGCGCCTCGGCGACGTCCAGGGTCCGCAGCCACTCCAGGGACTTGGGGTCCTGGGCGTCCAGCCAGTCGGCCAGCTCCCTGAAGGGCACGCAGCGGACCTCCTTCTGCGTGCAGACGCCCTTGATGACCTGCTCGACGGCGCGCATGTAGGTGCCGCCGTTCCAGGACTCGAAGTGGTTGCCGATGATCAGCGGGGCGCGGTTTCCGTTGTACGCCCGGTCGAAGGCCTTCAGCAGGCCGTCGCGCATCTGGGCGCCCCAGTACTCGTGCTGCGCCGGGTCGCCCTGGGAGGTCGTACCCGACTGGTTGACCATGTAGTTGTAGTCCATGGACAGGGTCTCGAAGGCCCGGCCCGGCATCGGGACCAGCTGGAGGGGCAGGTCCCAGAGCCCGTCGGTCTTCTTGGGCCAGACCTGCTTGCTGATGCCGCTGGAGTCGTAGCGGAAGCCCATGTCCTTCGCCGCCAGCATGAAGTTCTTCTGGCCTTCGAGGCAGGGCGTGCGGGCGCCGATCAGCTCCTTGTCGTAGTCGAAGGGCAGCGCCTTCTCCTTCTGGAGGCCGGCGTTGCTCTTCCAGCTCTTCACGAAGGACTTGGCCTGGTTGATCTCGTTCTTCCACTCCTCGACGGACCAGGTGCCGACGCCGCCCTCGGGGCCGCAGAAGTGGCCGTTGAAGTGGGTGCCGATCTCGTTGCCGTCGAGCCAGGCTCCGCGCAGCTGTGACGCGGTGTCCTTGATGCCCTGGAGGTCGCCGAAGCCGATGTCGGAGCGTCCGGCGCCGTGGCGCGGGGCGACGTACATCTCGCGCTTCTCCTCGGGGAGCATGTAGACCCCGCTGAGGAAGTACGTCATGCGGGCGTTGTGCTCCTTGCCCACCTCGCGGAAGTGCGAGAAGAGGCGCTGGCTGTCCTCGCCTGCGCCGTCCCAGGAGAAGACCACGAACTGCGGGGGCTTCTCGCCGGGCGAGAGCTTCTGCGGGACGGCGACGTTCGGCTGGCTGCCGGTGTACGAGGTGGAGCCGTCGCCGATGAGCCGGAGGACGCTGCCCGGCGCGGGCGCGGCCGGGGCGCCGCGGTTCGCACCCGGCTTGAGGGCGCCGGGGCCGGGGGCCGGGCGCTTGGCCGGGGGCTCGGAACCGGAGCAGCCCGCGACGCCGAGCGCCAGCGCCGTGGCGACCAGGCCGCCGGCGATCTTCTTCGAGGCGGCCTTCATCCGCCCACCCCTTTCCTTGCAGGTCTTCGTGGGATGCCGCCGAACCGGCCGGCGTCCGCAACGTCCCACGGCAAGGACCGAAGGAAAGGTATGACAAGCCGGAAAAAATGCCTATTCACTCACGAGGGCGAAGTCATAGCCCATTCGCCCCTTATTTCCACCACGGAACTTTACTCTGCATTACGATCCGTTTACCGAGTGTTGAGAATCCGCCTCCGCAGGCCACCCCTGCCTGAACTCCCGCCGCCACACCCCCTTCCCCGGAGGAGACGGGAACCGTGTCTGATCTCTCCGCGTCGATCGCTGTCTTCCTGATCGCCCTGCCGCTCTCGCTCGGCATCGCCCTCGCCACCGGAGCGCCGCTCCAGGCCGGCCTGGTCGCCGCCGCCGCCGGCGGCATCGTGGCCGGCCGGTTCGGCGGCGCACCGCTCCAAGTGAGCGGCGCGTCGGCCGGCCTGACGGTCGTCACCGCCGAACTCATCCAGCGGTACGGCTGGCGCACCACCTGTGCCATCACCGTGCTGGCCGGCCTCGCGCAGCTCGCCCTGGCCCTGCTGCGCACCGCCCGGTCGGCCCTGATGGTCAGTCCCGCCATCGTGCACGGCATGCTGGCCGGCATCGGCGTGACCATCGTCGTGGCACAGCTTCACATCGTGCTCGGCGGCACTCCCCAGAGCTCCGCCGTGGCCAACGTCCGCGAGCTCCCCGCCCAGTTGGCGGACCTCCACCCGGGGGCGCTGGCGGTCAGCGCCCTCACCCTGGCGGTCCTGTTGGCGTGGCCCAGGCTGCGCGGACGGGCCGGGCGCGCGCTGCGCAGGATTCCGGCCGCCCTGGCCGCGGTGGCCCTGGCGACGGCGGCCGCCGCACTGGCCGGGCCCGGGCTGCCGCGCGTGGACCTGCCCTCCTGGAGCAGCCACGCCCTGGCGGGTCTGCCCGAGGGGCCGGTCCTCGGGATCGTCACCGCCGTCGTGGCCGTCACCCTCGTCGGCAGCGTGGAGTCCCTGCTGTCCGCCGTGGCGACCGACAAGCTGATCGCCACCGAGCGCCGCACCGCCGACCGGCCGCCGCGCGCCTCCCTCAACCGCGAGCTGCGCGGACAGGGCGTGGCGAACGTGGTCTCCGGCGCGCTCGGCGGCCTGCCCGTGGCGGGCGGCGCCGTCCGGAGCATCACCAACGTGAAGTCGGGTGCGCTCAGCCGCCGTTCGACGGTGCTGCACGGCGTGTGGGTGCTGCTGGCCGCCGGGCTGCTGGTGCCGGTGCTGGACCTGATCCCACTGGCCGCGCTCGCCGCGCTGGTGCTGGCCGTCGGCGTACAGATGGTCAGCATCACCCACATGCGCAGCGTCACGCGCCACCGCGAGGTGCTCGTGTACGCGGTGACCATGGCGGCGGTCGTCGTACTGGGCGTACTCGCGGGCGTCGCCCTCGGCATCGGCGTCGCGGTCGCCGTGGCCCTGCACCGGCTGGCCCGCACCCGGATCGTCGTCGAGGTGCGGGACGGCGTCCACCACGTCCGGGCCCGCGGGCAGTTGACCTTCCTCGCCGTCCCCCGGCTGAGCCGGGAACTGAACCAGATCCCCCAGGAGGCACGCGTGGTCGTCGAACTGGACGGCTCGTTCATGGACCACGCCGCGTACGAGGCCCTCCAGGACTGGCAGGAGGTCCAACTGGCCCACGGGGGCACTGTGGAGGTCACCGGCCGCGCGGGCGCCCGGGTCTCCGGACCGGGACGCGCGGGCCGGGGCGGCCACCACTGCTGCCACCCCTGGACCCCCTGGCGCAACCACTGCGAGCACCGCACGGCACCCCAGGCCCAGCCCCGGCCCGGCGCAGCCAAGCTGGCCAGCGGCCTCAGCGCCTTCCAGCGGGACACCGCGCCGCTGGTCCGCGGCGAACTGGCCCGGCTGGCGCGCGAGGGCCAGACGCCCTCCCAGCTCTTCCTCACCTGCGCGGACTCCCGGCTGGTCACCAGCATGATCACGGCCAGCGGTCCGGGCGACCTCTTCACGGTGCGGAACGTCGGCAACCTGGTGCCGCTGCCGGGGGCAGAGTCGTCGGACGACTCGGTCGCCGCGGCGATCGAGTACGCGGTGGACGTCCTCCAGGTCTCCAGCATCACCGTCTGCGGTCACTCGGGCTGCGGGGCGATGCAGGCGCTGCTCACCACCGCGCCCGGGACTCCGGCCACCCCCCTGCGGCGCTGGCTGCGCCACGGGCTGCCCAGCCTGGAGCGGATGGGCAGCCGGCACCACCCGTGGGCGCGGATCTCCGGACGGCTGCCCGCCGACCCGGTGGAGCAGCTGTGCCTGACCAACGTGGTCATGCAGCTGGAGCACCTGAGGGCGCACGAGTCGGTGGCCCGCCGGCTCGCCGAGGGGACGCTGGAGCTGCACGGGATGTACTTCCACGTGGGCGAGGCGCAGGCGTACCTGCTGACCGAGGGCGACGAGTTCTTCGACAGCCACGTCTTCACCGGTGTGGACCAGCACGCCGCGTTCGAGGGGATGGCACTCGCCCAGACGCCGGAGGCGGTCCGGAAGCCCGGGGCCGCGGCACGGCCGGAACCGGCCGGCGAGGACTCCACGACCGTCGAAAACGAGTCAATCGAGCGGAGATCCGCGCTGGAAGAGGCGAATGCCTGAACCGCACCGGCGCCCGGTCCGTGAGACCGTATGGCCCCTTCCCGCACCCTGCAGCGGGGAGGGGCCGTCGTGCTGAGGAGCCGCACAACCGGGTTATAGGTCTAAACCAATTTCCCGTTGCCCCTTGTCACCCGGCCCTTCGACTGGTGAGCTATGACCCGGGACACAACGGACACCCTGGGAAAGGGAGATGTCGGTGAGCAACGAAAGCCTGGCCAACCTGCTCAAGGAGGAGCGGCGGTTCGCACCCCCCGCCGATCTGGCCGCCACCGCCAACGTCACGGCGGCGGCGTACGAACAGGCCGAGGCCGACAGGCTGGGCTTCTGGGCCGCGCAGGCCCGGCGGCTGACCTGGGCGACCGAGCCGACGGAGACGCTCGACTGGACCAACCCGCCCTTCGCGAAGTGGTTCGCGGACGGCAAGCTCAACGTCGCGTACAACTGCGTCGACCGGCACGTCGAGGCAGGCAACGGCGACCGGATCGCCATCCACTTCGAGGGCGAGCCCGGCGACGGCCGCGCGATCACCTACGCCGAGCTGAAGGACGAGGTCTCCAAGGCCGCGAACGCCCTCACCGAGCTGGGCGTCCGGGCCGGCGACCGCGTCGCCGTCTACCTCCCGATGATCCCCGAGGCGGTCGTCGCGATGCTCGCGTGCGCCCGCGTCGGCGCCGCGCACTCCGTGGTCTTCGGCGGCTTCTCCGCCGACGCCGTCGCCTCCCGCATCCAGGACGCCGACGCCAAGCTCGTCATCACCGCCGACGGCGGCTACCGCCGCGGCAAGCCCAGCGCCCTCAAGCCGGCCATCGACGAGGCCGTGGCCAAGTGCCCGCAGGTCGAGCACGTTCTGGTGGTCCGCCGCACCGGCCAGGAGACCGCCTTCACCGAGGGCCGCGACATCTGGTGGGACGACCTGGTCGGCCGCCAGTCCGCCGAGCACACCCCCGAGGCCTTCGACGCGGAGCACCCGCTCTTCATCCTCTACACCTCGGGCACGACCGGTAAGCCCAAGGGCATCCTGCACACGTCGGGCGGCTACCTCACCCAGGCCGCCTACACCCACCACGCCGTCTTCGACCTCAAGCCGGAGAGCGACGTCTACTGGTGCACCGCCGACATCGGCTGGGTCACCGGGCACTCGTACATCGTCTACGGGCCGCTGGCGAACGGCGCGACCCAGGTCATGTACGAGGGCACGCCGGACACCCCGCACCAGGGCCGCTTCTGGGAGATCGTCCAGAAGTACGGCGTGACCATCCTCTACACCGCGCCCACGGCGATCCGGACGTTCATGAAGTGGGGGGACGACATCCCCGCCAAGTTCGACCTGTCCTCGCTGCGCGTGCTCGGCTCGGTCGGCGAGCCCATCAACCCGGAGGCCTGGGTCTGGTACCGCGAGCACATCGGCGGCGGCCGCTGCCCGATCGTGGACACCTGGTGGCAGACCGAGACCGGCGCCATGATGATCTCCCCGCTGCCCGGCGTGACCGAGACCAAGCCCGGTTCGGCCCAGCGCCCGCTGCCCGGCATCTCCGCGACCGTCGTCGACGACGAGGCCCGCGAGGTCCCCGACGGCGGTGGCGGCTACCTGGTGCTCACCGAGCCGTGGCCGTCGATGCTGCGCACCATCTGGGGCGACGACCAGCGGTTCCTCGACACCTACTGGTCCCGCTTCGAGGGCAAGTACTTCGCCGGTGACGGCGCCAAGAAGGACGACGACGGCGACATCTGGCTGCTGGGCCGCGTCGACGACGTCATGCTCGTGTCCGGCCACAACATCTCCACCACCGAGGTCGAGTCCGCGCTGGTCTCGCACCCCTCCGTGGCGGAGGCGGCCGTGGTCGGCGCCGCCGACGAGACCACGGGCCAGGCCATCGTCGCCTTCGTCATCCTGCGCGGCTCCGCCAGCGAGGACGAGGGCCTGGTGGCCGACCTGCGCAACCACGTCGGTGCCACCCTGGGCCCGATCGCCAAGCCCAAGCGGATCCTGCCGGTGGCCGAGCTGCCCAAGACCCGCTCCGGCAAGATCATGCGCCGTCTGCTGCGCGACGTCGCGGAGAACCGCGAGCTGGGCGACGTCACCACGCTCACCGACTCCTCGGTGATGGACCTGATCCAGACCAAGCTCCCCAGCGCGGGCAGCGAGGACTGAGTCCGGGCCCCCGGGGGCGATCGGACACGGGAGGGCATCCGGCGTGTGACGCGCCGGATGCCCTCCCGGCATCTAGGGTGAAGATCACCCGATATGACTCCGTGGCCACACCCTGTAAAGTAAGGAAAGCGTCAACGTTTGACGTTCGAAGTCTCTGGGTGTGCCGGGAAGTCTGGTCGGCAACAGCGTCAGCCATGCCGTCGACCACACCGGAGGTGCCCCACCGTGGCCGCGCCCGCACCCACCGACAACCAGAACCGCAAGCTCCTGGGCCGCCTCTCGCTGCCCGAGCGCAGGTTCGTGGCCGACGCCCTGCGCGCCGAGACCGTGGGCGGCGTCCTGCTCCTGGTGGCCGCCATCGCCGCCCTGTTGTGGGCGAACATCCCGGCCGTCTCCGAGAGCTACGCCACCGTCCGGGACTTCCACTTCGGCCCCGCCGCACTCGGCCTGGACCTGTCCGTCCAGCACTGGGCGGCCGACGGCCTGCTGGCGGTCTTCTTCTTCGTCGCCGGCATCGAGCTCAAGCGCGAGCTGGTCGCCGGAGACCTGCGCGACCCCAAGGCCGCCGCCCTGCCCGTCATCGCCGCCGTCTGCGGCATGGCCGTGCCCGCCCTGGTGTACGCCCTGGTCAACGTCCTCGGCAGCGGTTCGATGGACGGCTGGGCCGTGCCCACCGCCACCGACATCGCCTTCGCGCTCGCCGTCCTGGCGGTCATCGGCACCTCGCTGCCGTCGGCCCTGCGCGCCTTCCTGCTCACCCTCGCCGTGGTGGACGACCTGTTCGCGATCCTGATCATCGCGGTCTTCTTCACCAGCGAGATCAGCTTCCTGCCGCTCGCCGGCGCGGTCGTGGGCCTGGTCCTGTTCTGGTTCCTGCTGCGCGCGGGCGTACGCGGCTGGTACGTGTACGTGCCGCTGGCCCTGGCCATCTGGGGCCTCATGTACAACAGCGGCGTCCACGCCACGATCGCCGGCGTCGCCATGGGCCTGATGCTCCGCTGCACCCGCAGGGAGGGCGAGGAGCAGTCGCCGGGCGAGCACATCGAGCACCTGGTCCGGCCGCTCTCCGCCGGTCTCGCCGTACCCCTCTTCGCGCTGTTCTCGGCCGGTGTCTCCCTCTCCGACGAGGCGATCGCGCAGGTCTTCACCCGGCCCGAGACGCTCGGCGTGGTCCTCGGACTGGTGGTGGGCAAGGCCGCGGGCATCTTCGGCGGCACCTGGCTGGCCGCCCGCTTCACCAGGGCCGAGCTGAACCCGGACCTGGCTTGGCCCGACGTGTTCGCCGTGGCCTCGCTGGCCGGCATCGGCTTCACCGTCTCGCTGCTGATCGGCGAGCTCGCCTTCGCCGGGGACCCGGTCCTGACCGACGAGATCAAGGCCGCCGTCCTGATGGGCTCGCTGATCGCGGCGGTCCTCGCGTGCGTCCTGCTGAAACTGCGCGACCGCAGGTACCGGGCGCTGACCGAGGCCGAGGAGCTCGACGCCGACGAGGACGGCATCCCGGACGTCTACGAGGAGCACAACCCCGACTACCACCTCCGGATGGCGGAGATCTACGAGCGCAAGGCGGCCGAACACCGGCGCCGGGCCGAGCTCGCGGCGGACCCGCACGTGGCCGAAGTCCCTGCCGGGTCCAGCGGCGAGGGCGACAGTCCGGCATGATCTGAGCACAGTGCCCCAGCCACCGCTGGGAGCCGCCCCCACCGGACCGATCGAGGGAGAGACCGATGAGCGCAGTGGACCAAGGGGCGCCTGGAGCGGCCGAGCGCAGTCTCGGCCAGCTGGTCGCCTCGGCCACCGCCGAGATGTCCGCCCTGGTGCACGACGAGATCGCCCTGGCCAAGGCCGAACTGCGCGAGGACGCCAAGCGCGTGGGCATCGGCGGCACCGCCATCGGCGTGGCCGGTGTGCTCGCGGTCTTCTCGATCCCGGTGCTGAGCTTCGCCGCCGCCTACGGCATCCACAACCTGGGGCTGGGCCTGGCCTGGTCCTTCCTGATCGTGGGCGTGGCGTTCCTGCTGGTCGCCGGGGTGGCGGCGCTGCTGGCCGTGTCGAAGTTCAAGAAGGTCACGCCGCCGGAGCGGACCATCGCCTCGGTGAAGGAGACCGCGGCGCTCGTCGGGACCGTCAAGCCGCACCCGCGGCCGGTCGGTGACCGCGCCGTGGGTGTGGCACGCTCGTCCTCATGACGGCCCCCTCCTCCGACGCGAGCAATCCCCCCACCGCCGCCACGGCGGCCCGGATCGACATCCCGGGCGCGCAGGTGACGCACCGGGACGTGGCCGCCAACGGGGCGCGCTTCCACGTCGCCGAGCTGGGTGACGGGCCGCTGGTGCTGCTGCTGCACGGATTCCCGCAGTTCTGGTGGACCTGGCGCCACCAGCTCGTGGCACTGGCCGACGCCGGCTACCGGGCCGTCGCGATGGACCTGCGCGGGGTGGGCGGCAGCGACCGCACCCCCCGCGGCTACGACCCCGCCAACCTGGCCCTCGACATCACGGGCGTCGTACGGTCCCTCGGCGAGCCGGACGCCGCCCTGGTCGGCCACGACCTGGGCGGCTACCTGGCGTGGACCGCCGCCGTGATGCGGCCCAAGCTGGTGCGCCGCCTGGTCGTGTCGTCCATGCCGCACCCGCGCCGGTGGCGCTCGGCGATGCTCTCCGACTTCGCGCAGAGCCGCGCCAACTCCTACGTGTGGGGTTTCCAGCGGCCCTGGCTGCCCGAGCGGCGCCTGGTCGCGGACGACGGCGCCCTGGTGGGACAGCTGATCCGCGACTGGTCCGGTCCGCGGCTGCCCGAGGACGAGGACGTCGAGGTGTACCGGCGGGCCATGTGCATCCCGTCGACGGCGCACTGCTCGATCGAGCCGTACCGCTGGATGGTCCGCTCCCTGGCCCGGCCCGACGGCGTGCAGTTCAACCGCCGGATGAAGCGCCCGGTCCGGGTGCCCACGCTGCACCTGCACGGATCGCTGGATCCGGTGATGCGTACGCGCAGTGCCGCGGGGTCCGGCGAGTACGTCGAGGCGCCCTACCGGTGGCGTCTCTTCGACGGCCTCGGGCACTTCCCCCACGAGGAGGACCCGGTGGCGTTCTCCACGGAGCTGATCAACTGGCTCAGGGACCCGGAACCGGACCGCTGACCCGGCCCGGCCGGTCGGCCCGGCCCGGCCCCGTCCGCGGGCCCGGCGTGCTCCGGGACCCGGCCTAGCTAGCTGGTGCGCTGGTGCCTCAGGCGCGCCGAGACCCAGCGGGCCCGGCGGCGGAGGATACGCGGGATGCCGAGACGGGGGTCGGGGCCCTGTGCGGGCCCGCCTGCCCTCTCGCGGGAGCCCAGCGGCGCTGCTGAGCGGCGGTTGCGTGCGGAGTCACCGAAGTCGTGCGTCCAGCCCATACCTCGACGTCTGCCCGTGACCCAAGGTCGGTAACCGCCCGGGGGAGGGCCAATTGGCCTATGCACCGGGCATTTGGCCGTTCGAGGGACAGGTGTTCCCCCGCGGTCACCTGGGCCGCCGGGTCAGAGCGCGCAGCCCTGGCTGTCGACCCGCTGGCGGGCCGTCATGCCCTCTTCGATGTCGTCCCGGATCTCGTCCGCGGTCAGCGCGTAGCCGGTGTTCGGGTCGTCCAGCGACTTGGCGAACACCACGCCGTACACCTTGCCTTCGGGCGTCAGCAGGGGGCCGCCGGAATTGCCCTGGCGGACCGTCGCGTACAGGGAGTACACGTCCCGGCGGACGGTGCCGCGGTGGTAGATGTCGGGGCCGTTGGCGTTGATCCGGCCGCGGACGCGGGCCGCCCGTACGTCGTACGAGCCGTTCTCGGGGAAGCCGGCGACGATGGCTCCGCTGCCGCTGCGCGCGTCGGAGCCGGTGAACTCCAGGGCCGGGGCCCGGAGCTTCGGCACGTCCAGCACCGCGATGTCCCGCTGCCAGTCGTAGAGGACGACCTTCGCGTCGTAGAGCCGGCCCTCGCCGCCTATCTGGACGGTGGGCGCCGCGACGCCGCCGACCACGTGGGCGTTGGTCATCACCTTGCGGTCGGCGAAGACGAAGCCGGTGCCTTCGAGGACCTTGCTGCAGCTCGGTGCGGTGCCGACGACCTTGACGATGGACCGCTTGGCGCGCTGCGCGACCGGGCCGTTGGCGAGCGCCGGGTCGGGCGCCTTCACCTCGGTGATGGGCTCGTTGGAGAACGGGCTGAAGACCTGCGGGAAGCCGTTCTGCGCCAGGATCGAGCTGAAGTCGGAGAAGAGCGTGCCGGCCTGCTGGGGCATCAGCTGTGAGACGCCGTACAGGACCTGGGACTTGTTGGCCTGCTTGCCGAGCGTGTTGGTGGGGTTGCCGGCCAGTGCAGAACCGATAAGCCAGGCGACCAGCAGCATGGCCACCACGTTCACCAGGGCGCCGCCCGTGGCGTCGAGGGCGCGCGCGGGCGACCAGGTGATGTGTCTGCGCAGGCGGTTCCCCAGATGCGTCGTGAAGGCCTGGCCCACCGAGGCGCAGATGATCACCACCACGACGGCGATGATCGCGGCCGTCGTGTTCACCTCGGCGCTGTCCGTGACCTGGTTCCAGATCCACGGCAGCACGGACACGGCGATCAGGCCGCCGCCGAGGAAGCCGATCACCGAGAGGATGCCGACGACGAAGCCCTGGCGGTATCCGATGATCGCGAACCACACCGCGGCGACCAGCAGGAGGAAGTCCAGCCCGTTCAGCTGGTCGAGCACGTTCACGTGGGCCACCGTCTCATGCGCGCCAGTCGAGCGGGACCTGCCGGGTGCGGTCCCAGGGGCGTTCCCAGCCCGAGAAGTGCAGGATCCTGTCGATCACTCCGGCGGTAAAACCCCAGACCAGAGCCGATTCGACCAGGAATGCCGGGCCCTGGTGGCCGCTCGGGTGCACCGTCACCGCGCGATTGGCCGGGTCCGTGAGATCCGACACGGGAACCGTGAAGACGCGGGCCGTCTCGGCCGGGTCGACCGCGGCCACCGGGCTGGGCTCGCGCCACCAGCCGAGGACCGGCGTGACGACGAACTCGCTCACCGGGATGTAGAGCTTCGGCAGCACCCCGAAGAGCTGCACACCGGCCGGATCGAGCCCGGTCTCCTCCTCGGCCTCCCGCAGCGCGGCGCGCAGCGGGCCGGAGTCGTGCGGGTCGCCGTCCTCGGGGTCCAGCGCGCCGCCGGGGAAGGAGGGCTGGCCCGCGTGGGAGCGGAGGGTGCCGGCGCGCTCGATCAGCAGCAGCTCGGGGCCCGCGGCCCCCTCCCCGAAGAGGATGAGCACGGCCGACTGGCGGCCCCGGCCGCTCGCGGGCGGCAGGAACCGGCTGAGCTGCGTCGGCCGGACCGTGCGGACCGCCTCGACCACGGGGTCCAGCCAGGCCGGCAGCCCCTGCGTGGTCACGGCCACGCCGTCCCCGGCCTGGCCCGCCCTCGTCGCCCCTGTCATCGGCACCCCGTTCGCTGGTTCCCCGCTCGCTGGCACAACGCCGCCCGGGACCGGATTCGTTCCTCGCCGTACCGGGCGGGACTGCCGCCCGGACCCCTGCCCGTACCGCCTGCCGGGGCGGTCCCCGGCGTCACCCGGCGGCACCCAGCGGTGCCGCGGGCTTGCCGGGGTAGTCCGCCGGCGGGCTCAGGCGCTGGCCGGGCTGACCGCCCATCTCGTACTTGAGCAGCTGCTTCGCCTTCTCCGGGTCCGTCTCGCCCTCGCCGTACGCCGGGCAGAGCGGGGCGATGGGGCAGGCGCCGCACGCGGGCCTGCGGGAGTGGCAGATCCGGCGGCCGTGGAAGACCACGCGGTGGGAGAGCATCGTCCACTCGCTCTTGGGGAAGATCGCGCAGATCTCCGCCTCGACCTTCTCCGGGTCCTCCTGCTCGGTCCACTTCCAGCGCCGCACCAGCCGGCCGAAGTGCGTGTCCACGGTGATGCCCGGCACCCCGAAGGCGTTCCCGAGCACCACGTTCGCCGTCTTGCGGCCCACGCCGGGCAGCGTGACCAGGTCGTCCAGGCGGCCCGGCACCTCGCCGTCGAAGCGGTCCCGCAGGGCCGTGGACAGGCCGATCAGGGACTTCGCCTTGGCCCGGAAGAAGCCCGTGGGCCTGATGACCTCCTCCAGCTCCTCGGGCACGGCCGCAGCCATGTCCTCGGGCGTCGGGTACTTCGCGAAGAGGGCCGGGGTGGTCTGGTTCACCCGCAGGTCCGTGGTCTGGGCGGACAGCACGGTGGCGACCAGCAGCTCGAAGGGGTTCCGGAAGTCCAGCTCCGGATGGGCGTACGGATAGACCTCGGCCAGCTCGCGGTTGATCCGGCGGGCACGGCGCACCATCGCCAGCCGGGACTCCGGCTTGGCCCGCGCCGCGACGGTCTTCTTCGCGGCCTTCTTCGCGGGCTTCTCCACGGCCTTCTCCACGGCCTTCTTCGCGACCTTCTTCGCGGGCCTCTCCACGGCCTCGGCCACGCTCTGCTTCACACCCTTGCTCTCAGCCATGTGACGAAGGCTACGCCCGGCCGCCGACACCCCGCGGGTGATCCGCCCGGGTGATCGTGACCGGCCCCGGCGGGCCCGCCGGGGCTTCATTTCGGCCCCCTCGAAACCCCCGCCCCAAGGGATCCGGCCGACCTGTTCGCCCACAGCTGAATCGCCTGGCATCATGACCCCCACGGGCCGTCCGGCCCACGCCCAGCGGCCTCTTGACCCCCGGCCGGCCCCGACGGCCGGGTGGGACGGCCACCCGGGTGTGGCCCGATCAGCCCATGGATCGGCCCCCTGCCACACAGCACACCCGTTCGTCCGGCATCCTTGTGATTGATCGCACTGTTTGCAGCGTCCGGCAAAATGGGGACCACGGTCCCCTGAGCAGGTCGACATAGGAGAGAGACTCGTGGACGACGTTCTGCGGCGCGCCCCGCTGTTCGCGGCGCTCGATGACGAGCAGGCCGCGGAGCTCCGCGCCTCCATGGCCGAGGTGACCCTCGCACGCGGCGACGCCCTGTTCCACGAGGGCGACCCCGGCGACCGGCTGTACGTCGTCACCGAGGGCAAGGTGAAGCTGCACCGCACCTCGCCCGACGGCCGCGAGAACATGCTGGCGGTCCTCGGCCCCGGCGAGCTGATCGGCGAGCTGTCCCTCTTCGACCCGGGCCCGCGCACCGCCACCGCGACCGCGCTGACCGAGGTCAAGCTGCTCGGCCTGGGCCACGGCGACCTCCAGCCCTGGCTGAACGCCCGGCCCGAGGTGGCCACCGCGCTGCTGCGCGCCGTCGCCCGCCGCCTGCGCAAGACCAACGACCAGATGTCCGACCTGGTCTTCTCCGACGTGCCGGGCCGTGTCGCCCGTGCGCTCCTGGACCTGTCGCGCCGCTTCGGCGTCCAGTCCGAAGAGGGCATCCACGTCGTGCACGACCTGACCCAGGAGGAGCTGGCGCAGCTCGTCGGCGCCTCCCGCGAGACCGTGAACAAGGCCCTGGCCGACTTCGCAGGCCGCGGCTGGCTCCGCCTGGAGGCCCGCGCCGTGATCCTGCTGGACGTCGAGCGACTCGCCAAGCGTTCGCGCTGATCCCCGCGGCCGGTCGCGCACCGGCCCGGCCCCGGCCCGTAGAAGGCCCCGCCCCCCGTGGGCGGGGCCTTCGCCGTATCCGGGGCGCGGTGCCGCACAGTGGGTGGCATGGAGCGCAAGGGGCTGGACGAGCGGGGCTTCATCGAGCGGGAGGGGGCCCTGGGGAACGTCGGACCGGACTTCCGGGCGGTCGTGGCGGCCGCGCGGACGGCCGCGGCGCGTACGTACGGGCGGCGGCTGCACAGCGCGTACCTCTACGGGTCCGTCCCGCGCGGCACCGCGCGCCCGGGCCGCTCCGACCTCGACCTGCTGCTCGCCCTGCACGAGGAGCCCACGGCTGCGGACCGGGAGAGCGCGGCCCGCATCGGGCGGGAGCTGGACCGGGAACACCAGGAGATCGACGGCGCGGGCGTGCTGCTCTTCGGCAGGGACACCCTGCTCGGCGAGGCGGAGCGGTACGACATGGGCTGGTTCGTGGCGTGCCTGTGCACGCCGCTGCTGGGCGACGACCTGGGCGAGCACCTGCCGCGCTACCGCCCCGACGGGCTGCTGGCCCGGGAGACCAACGGCGACCTGGCCGGGCGGCTGCCGGTCTGGCGCGCGCGGGCCGGGCGCGCGGAGGGGCCGGCGGAGCGCCGGGGGCTGGTCCGTGCGTACGCGCGCAAGCTCGTCCGTACCGGCTTCACCCTGGTCATGCCCCGCTGGGGCGGCTGGACCAGCGACCTCGACCGGTCCGCCGAGATCTTCGGCCGGTACTACCCCGAGCGCGCGCGGCAGATGCGCGAGGCGGCCGCCCTGGCGCTGGAGCCGGTGGCCGACCCGGCCGTGCTCCGCGCCTTCACCGAGGACCTGGGTCCGTGGCTGGCGGCCGAGTACGCGTCGGTCATCGGCACGAAGGGGCACCGCAGCCCGGTGGCCACGGCCGGACAGTCCCGCTGATCAGTGGCGCGGTTCAGTGGCTCAGCTTCTCCACCGCGTCCTTGGCCTCCTTCAGGCCCTCGCCCGTCAGCTCGCGGTAGACCTTGATGGCCTCGATCTTCTTCCCGTCGCGCAGCAGGGCCCGGACCCGGTCCAGGCCCGCCGGCTCGGGCTCGGATATGCCCAGGTGAGCCATGATCAGGTCGAGCTTGCGGTCGAGGCGGTCGGCCCGGCGGGCGACCTCCTGGACGCGGGCGTTGACGGAGGCCGTGATCACGCCGCCCGCGAAGACGAGGGCGGCGACGGTGAGCGAGACAGTCATGAGCATGGCGCCAGCCTAATGACCCGTCAGTAGCCCGGCGGACCGGGGATCAGACCGTGCTCGCGCAGGTACTCCAGCTGCGCGCGCACCGACCACTCGGCCGCCGGCCACAGCGAGCGGTCCACGTCCGCGTAGACGTGCGCCACGACCTCGGGAGCGGTGGTGTAGCCGTCCTCCACCGCCGTCTCCACCTGCGCCAGACGGTGCGCGCGGTGCGC
The DNA here is from genome assembly GCF_044759445.1 of Streptomyces sp. NPDC101118. Classification (NCBI taxonomy): domain Bacteria; kingdom Bacillati; phylum Actinomycetota; class Actinomycetes; order Kitasatosporales; family Streptomycetaceae; genus Streptomyces; species Streptomyces sp. NPDC101118. The sequence continues at coordinate 144,401 of NZ_JBIVZG010000004.1, forward strand.
GAGGTAGAACTCGACCGCGCCCTGCGCGTCGTCCAGCACCGGCCCGTGCCCCGGCAGCACCGTGTGCACGCCGTCGTCCACGGTGAGCGAGCGCAGCCGCCGCAGGGAGTCCAGGTAGTCGCCGAGCCGTCCGTCGGGGTGCGCCACGACCGTCGTGCCGCGCCCGAGGACCGTGTCCCCGGTGAGCACCGCCCGGTCGGCCGGCAGGTGGAAGCAGAGGGAGTCGGCCGTGTGCCCGGGCGTCGGCACGACCCGCATCTCCAGGCCGCCGGTGGTGATCACGTCACCGGCTTCGAGGCCCTCGTCGCCGAGCCGCAGTGCCGGGTCGAGCGCCCGCACCTTGGTGCCGGTCAGCTCCGCGAAGCGCCCGGCGCCCTCGGCGTGGTCCGGGTGGCCGTGGGTGAGCAGCGTCAGCGCGACGCGCTTGCCCGCCTGCTCGGCCGTGCTGATCACCCGGCGCAGGTGGGCGTCGTCCAGCGGGCCGGGGTCGACCACGACCGCGAGGTCCGAGCCGGGCTCGGAGACGATCCAGGTGTTGGTGCCGTCCAGCGTCATCGCGGAGGCGTTCGGGGCCAGGACGTTCACCGCGCGGGCCGTCGCCGGACCGGAGTGGACCGCGCCGCGGGGCTGTCCCGGCAGGGCGGACGCGTTCGTCATCGGTTCCCTCCCGTCTTCACGCGCTTCGTGAACTCCTCGTGCCCCGGCCAGCTGAGGACAATCTCCCCCTCCTCCAGCCTGGCCTGCGCGAGCACCGGTGTCAGGTCCTGCTTCCCGGCGGCCGCCAGGGCCTCGGCGGCGGTGCCGTACGGGGTGAGGGAGCGCAGCGTGGAGATGGTGGGCGGCATCATCAGCAGCTCGCCGCGGTCGTAGCCGGCGGCGGCGTCCGCGGGGCGGGTCCACACGGTGCGGTCGGCCTCGGTCGAGGCGTTGCGGGTGCGCTGGCCCTCGGGCAGGGCGGCCACGAAGAACCAGGTGTCGTAACGGCGCTGCTCGAACTCCGGAGTGATCCAGCGCGCCCAGGCGCCGAGCAGGTCGGAGCGGAGCAGCAGGCCGCGCCGGTCGAGGAACTCGGCGAAGGACAGGTCCCGGGCGACCAGCGCCTGCCGGTCGGCCTCCCAGTCGTCGCCGGTGGTGTCGCCGACCAGGGTGTCCGGGGCCGGGCCGGCCAGGAGGACGCCGGCTTCCTCGTACGTCTCGCGGACCGCGGCGCACACGATGGCCTGGGCGGTGGCCCGGTCGGTGCCGAGCCGCTCCGCCCAGTGCTCCAGCGAGGGCCCGGCCCAGCCGACGAGGTGGTCGTCGTCCCGCGGGTCGACACCGCCGCCCGGGTAGGCGTACGCGCCGCCGGCGAAGGCCATGGAGGCGCGCCGGCGCAGCATGTGGACGGCGGGCCCGCCCTCGGCGTCCCGCAGCAGCATCACCGTGGCGGCCCGCTTGGGCTCCACGACCGTGAGGGTGCCCGCCGCGAGGGCGCGGATGCGGTCCGGCCACTCCGGGGGGTACCACTGGCCTCCGGCGGTGCTCCCGGCTGTTCCGTCCTGCGTCTGACCATTCGGCATGGCCGGATGCTACGGCGATCCGCGTCGATGTTCGAGGGGTGCCCGGGAGCGGCGTCCCGGGTCACCCGTGCCCGTGGGCCCTCAGCCCTCGATCTCGATCTGGAACTCGACCTCGACCGGGGCGTCGAGCGGCAGGACCGCCACGCCGACGGCGCTGCGGGCGTGCACGCCCTTCTCGCCGAGGATCTCGCCCAGCAGCTCGCTGGCGCCGTTGATGACGCCCGGCTGGCCGGTGAAGTCGGGGGTGGAGGCGACGAAGCCGACCACCTTCACGACGCGCTTGATCTTGTCCAGGTCGCCGATGACGGACTTCACGGCGGCCAGCCCGTTCAGGGCGCAGGTCTTCGCGAGCTCCTTGGCCTCGTCGGCGGTGACCTCGCCGCCGACCTTGCCGGTCAGCCGGAGCTTGCCGTCCACCATCGGGAGCTGGCCGGCGGTGTAGACGTACGCGCCGGAGCGGACGGCGGGCTGGTACGCGGCGAGCGGAGGGACGACCTCCGGAAGGGTCAGCCCGAGTTCGGCGAGCTTGGCCTCGACGGCGCTCATGCCTGCTTCTCCCGCTTCAGGTAGGCCACCAGCTGCTCGGGGTTGTTCGGCCCGGGCACGACCTGGACGAGCTCCCAGCCGTCCTCGCCCCAGGTGTCGAGGATCTGCTTGGTGGCGTGGACGAGCAGCGGGACCGTCGCGTATTCGAACTTCTTCATGCAGGGGAGCGTAATGCCTGCCGTGAGGGCTCGTGCGCGGCGCGAGAGGGGACTGGTTAAGGTCGACGGGTGAGCAGGCTCCAGGTGGTCAGCGGCAAGGGCGGAACCGGTAAGACCACGGTCGCCGCCGCACTCGCGCTCGCCCTCGCGACCGAGGGCAGGCGGACGCTTCTCGTGGAGGTGGAGGGCAGGCAGGGGATCGCGCAGGTCTTCGGGACGGAGGCGCTGCCCTACGAGGAGCGGAAGATCGCGGTGGCCCCGGGCGGCGGGGAGGTCTTCGCGCTGGCGATCGACGCCGAGCGCGCGCTGCTCGACTACCTCCAGATGTTCTACAAGCTGGGTTCCGCCGGGCGGGCGCTGAAGAAGCTGGGCGCCATCGACTTCGCGACCACCATCGCGCCGGGCCTGCGGGACGTGCTGCTGACGGGCAAGGCCTGCGAGGCGGTCAAGCGCAAGGACAAGAAGGGCAGCTTCGTCTACGACCACGTGGTGATGGACGCCCCGCCGACCGGCCGCGTGACCCGCTTCCTGAACGTCAACGACGAGGTGGCGGGGCTGGCCAGGTTCGGCCCCATCCACAACCAGGCCCAGTCCGTGATGAAGGTCCTCAAGTCCCCGGACACGGCAGTGCACCTGGTCACCCTGCTGGAGGAGATGCCCGTGCAGGAGACGGCCGACGGCATCGAGGAACTGCGGGCCGCCGGGCTGCCGGTGGGCCGGGTGATCGTGAACATGGTCCGCCCCCACCACCTCGACGAGGCCGCCCTGCGGGCCGCCTCGGGCGAGCTGCGGACCGGCGTCGCGCAGGCACTGTCCCGGGCGGGGCTGGGCGGCGCGCGGCGCGGGGGGCCGGCCGAGCGGCTGGTCGGGCCGCTGCTGGAGCAGGCCGCGGAGCACGCCGAGCGCGTGGAGCTGGAGCGCGAGCAGCGCTCCGTACTGCGGGGCCTCGACCTGCCCTCGTACGAACTGCCGCTGCTGGGCGGCGGGATGGACCTCGCCGGTCTCTACGACCTGGCGGCGGAGCTGCGGAAGCAGGTGGAGGCCGAGTGAGCAGTGCCCTGAGGACTCCCCCGCCGCTGGACGTGGACGCGCTGCTGGACGACCGGGGCACGCGCATCATCGTGTGCTGCGGCGCGGGCGGCGTGGGCAAGACGACGACGGCCGCGGCGCTGGGGGTACGGGCGGCCGAGCGGGGCCGCCGGGTGGTCGTGCTGACCATCGACCCGGCCCGGCGGCTGGCCCAGTCCATGGGCATCGACCTGCTGGACAACACGCCGCGGCCGGTGGCGGGCATCGGGGCGGACGACGGCACGGCCGGGGACGGCGGCCCGGCGGGCTCCGGGGGCGGCGAGCTGCACGCCATGATGCTCGACATGAAGCGGACCTTCGACGAGATCGTCGAGGCGCACGCGGACGGCGAGCGGGCCCGCGCGATCCTGGACAACCCCTTCTACCAGTCCCTGTCGGCCGGCTTCGCGGGCACGCAGGAGTACATGGCCATGGAGAAGCTGGGCCAGCTGCGGGCACGGGACGACTGGGACCTGATCGTGGTCGACACCCCGCCGAGCCGGTCCGCGCTGGACTTCCTGGACGCCCCGAAGCGGCTGGGGTCCTTCCTGGACGGGAAGTTCATCCGGGTGCTGATGGCGCCGGCGAAGGTCGGCGGCCGGGCGGGGATGAAGTTCCTCAACGTCGGCATGTCGATGATGACCGGCACGCTGAGCAAGCTGATGGGCGGTCAGCTGCTGAAGGACGTACAGACCTTCGTGGCCGCCATGGACACGATGTTCGGCGGCTTCCGCACCCGGGCCGACGCCACGTACCGGCTGCTGCAGGCGCCGGGGACGGCGTTCCTCGTGGTGGCGGCGCCCGAGCCGGACGCGCTGCGGGAGGCCGCGTACTTCGTGGAGCGGCTGGCCGCGGAGCGGATGCCGCTGGCCGGGCTCGTGCTGAACCGCGTGCACGGGAGCGGTGCCGGGCAGCTGTCGGCCGAGCGGGCCCTGGCCGCCGCGGAGAATCTTGAAGAGAGCGGCATTGTCGATCAGGAGTCCGGGAAAGCTGGTGCTCGTGGCCCAGCCGATCCTGCCGGTCCTGCCGACCGCGCCGACTCCCCCGACGGCGACTCCCCCAGCCCGGACGGCGGCCGCAGTGCGGACGGTGCCGTTCCGGATCCGGACGTACCGGACGTGGAACTCATCACCGCGGGACTGCTGCGCCTGCACGCCGAGCGCATGCAGGTGATCGCGCGCGAGCGGCACACACGCGACCGCTTCACGTCGCTGCACCCCGAGGTGCCGGTGGCCGAGGTGGCCGCCCTGCCCGGCGATGTGCACGACCTCGCCGGGCTGCGGGCCATCGGTGAACGGCTCACGACCGGTCAGCCGGACTGACGCGGGCGGGGGCACCCGGTGGTGCGCCCCTGGTGAGCCGGTGTGAGGAGGACCGCGCCGGGTGTCTACCCGGCAGCCGCGTACGTCTCGTAGACGACGTCCGCCTCCTCGTCGACATCCACGGTGAGGATGCCGGTACTGCGCTCGTACTCCGTGCGCGCGGTCTCGAGCAGTCGCCGCCACGACGTGACGGTGGGGCGCCGGCGCAGCAACGCGCGCCGCTCCCGCTCGGTCATGCCGCCCCAGACACCGAACTCGACACGATTGTCGAGCGCGTCCGCGAGGCACTCGGTCCGCACCGGGCAACCGGTGCACACCGCCTTGGCCCTGTTCTGCGCTGCACCCTGAACGAACAGTTCATCCGGATCGGTAGTGCGGCAGGCTGCCTGCGCACTCCAGTCGGTAACCCAGCCCATTGCGGCGCCGTCCTCTCCCGAATCGAGGCTCCCCCACGGCGGCAGCGGCATATTCACCGCTGCCAGTTGAGGACGTTACGGAAGGCGGACACAGCGCAACACCCCCGACGGGCCCAATCTTGAATGGCCCGAACGGACTATGCGTAAGCGGCAGATCACCCGACGGAGTGACCCGGCGACATGCCGGACCTATCCGGCAATTCCGGACGAACCCACGGAGCCGGACCGGCAGACGGGCACCGGGTGCGGGGAATTCGGACATGTGTCCACCCTCTTCGGGAAGGGTGAATGTCGCGTCCGGGGGTTGATGTCCCACCGCACTGCTGTGACAGTTGGGAGCAGCTTAGGCCAAGGCATGCGCGCGTGTCCGGCGAATGGCACAGTAGGCCCTTCGCGTTGTCCTTCGCGTTGCCGTTCACGTGCCCGCGCGCCGCCGTTCACGCTGCCTTTCGTGTTGCCCGTCACGCCGTCGGGCGTGCCCGGATGTCACGGTCTGGTACTCGAACATCGCCGGGGGCCCCCGGTCCCGCGGAATGCCACTGGTGACGGATTAGGCTGCCTCCATGCCAAAGAAGCGCTCGGGCGGAGGTCTCACCGGGACCCAGCAGGCCGCCAAGTTCGTCGGTGTCTCGGTCCTGGCCGGTGTCGTGCTCGCCGGAATCGCCATCCCGGGCGCGGGCGCGCTCGGTCTCGCGGCCAAGGGCACGGTGGAGGGGTTCGACGAGATCCCCGCCAACCTGAAGACCCCGCCGCTGAGTCAGCGCACGAGGATCCTGGACGCCGAGGGCGGGCTCATCGCCACCGTCTACTCGCGCGACCGGAAGGTCGTGCCGCTCACGGCCATCTCCCCGTACATGCAGAAGGCGATCGTCGCGATCGAGGACTCGCGCTTCTACGAGCACGGGGCCATCGACCTCAAGGGCATCCTGCGCGCGGTCAACCGGAACGCGCAGGAGGGCGGCGCCGCGCAGGGCGCGTCCACGCTCACGCAGCAATACGTGAAGAACGTGTTCGTCGAGGAGGCCGGCGACGACCCGGCCAAGGTGGCGGAGGCCCAGCAGAAGAGCCTCGGCCGCAAGGTGCGCGAGCTGAAGTACGCGATCCAGGTCGAGGAAGAGCTCGGCAAGAAGAAGATCCTGGAGAACTACCTCAACATCACCTTCTTCGGCCAGCAGGCGTACGGCATCGAGTCCGCCGCGCAGCGCTACTTCAGCAAGCCCGCCGCCGACCTCACCCTGGAGGAGTCCGCGCTCCTGGCCGGGCTGGTCCAGTCGCCGAGCCGGTACGACCCGGTGAACGACACGGAGGAGGCCACCAAGCGCCGGAACACCGTCCTCCAGCGGATGGCCGACATAAAGGACATCTCGCAGGCCGAGGCGGACCGCGCCAAGGCCACCCCGATCAAGCTGAAGGTCACCCGGCCCAAGAACGGCTGCATCACCGCGGTCAGCGGCGCCGGCTTCTTCTGCGACTACGTCCGCGCCGTGTTCCTCTCCGACCCGGTCTTCGGCAAGACCAAGGAGGAGCGGGCCAAGGTCTGGAACCGCGGCGGCCTGACCGTCCGCACCACCCTGGACCCGCAGTCCCAGGAGTCGGTCAACGACTCCATCAAGGACCACGTCAACCAGGACGACAAGGTCGCGACGGCGGTCACGCTGGTCCAGCCGGGCACCGGTCGCGTGCTGGCGATGGGTCAGTCCAAGCCGTACGGCTTCGGCACGAACGAGACCCAGATCAACTTCTCGGTCAACAAGAAGATGGGCGGCTCGAACTACGGCTTCCAGACCGGTTCGACCTTCAAGCCCATCGTCGCCGCGGCGGCCATCGAGCAGGGCGTGCCCCCGACGAAGTCGTACCCGTCGCCGTATGACATGGACTACCCGAGCCCGGTCCGCACCTGCAACGGCGGCACCTGGGTCAACACCGGCGACCGCGTGGAGAACGAGACGGAGTCCGAGGTCGGCCCGTACGCGCTGCGCGAGGCGATGGCCAAGTCGGTCAACACCTACTTCGTGCAGATGATCAGCGACATCGGCGTCTGCCCGGTGACGGAGATGGCGCAGAAGCTCGGCGTCATCCAGGGCGACGGGTCGAAGCTGAAGGAGGTGCCCTCGATCGCGCTGGGCACCGGCGAGATGTCCCCGCTGACGATGGCCAACGCCTACGCGGCCTTCGCCAACCGGGGCGTCTACTGCACCCCCGTCGCCATAGAGTCCATCACCGACCCGCACGGCAAGGCCCTGCGGGTGCCGAAGTCCAGCTGTGAGCGGGTCATGTCGGAACGGACCGCCGACACCATCAACACCCTGCTGCGCGGCGTGGTCGACTCCGGTACGGGTAAGCAGGCCGGCCTCGGCGACCGCGACAGCGCGGGCAAGACCGGTACCACCGACGAGCGCAAGAACGCCTGGTTCGTCGGCTACACGCCGAACCTGTCGGGCGCGGTCTGGGTCGGCTCCGGCGGCGCCAAGAAGGTCCCGATGGAGAACATCTACATCGGCGGCCAGTACTACGAGAAGGTCTTCGGTGGCGGCGTCCCCGGCCCCATCTGGCGCGACGCGGTCGAGGGCGCGCTCGCGGGCCGAGAGGTGATGCAGTTCCAGACGGTCCACATCCCCGAGCCGGTCGACCCGAGCGCCGGCGGCAAGGGCAAGCCGGGCAAGCGCAAGCCCGGCAAGAAGGACGACGGCAAGCCCGGACGCGACCGGGACGGCGACTCCGGCCGTGACGCCGGCGGTGACGACGACGACCCGGCCACCGACCCGGTGGACGGCGGCACGCTGCCGATTCCCGGCTTCGGGCTCGACCCGGCCGTGATCACGCGCGAGCCTTAGCCGTAGCCGCGGACGCGGACGACGGAAGAGGGCGGGGGGGCGGCGCCGGGGGCGGGGCGCCCCCCCCCCCCCCCCCCCGCCCGCCGGGGGGGGGGGGGCGGGGCCGGCGCCCGCGGGGGGGGGGGGCCCGGGCGCCGCCCCGCCGCGGGA
>NZ_JBIVZG010000004.1:152463-489155 GCF_044759445.1 Streptomyces sp. NPDC101118
CCCGGCGCCTCTCCGGGGTTCGGGCCCCCCCCGGGGGGTTCCCCCCCGCCCGCTTTCGGGGGGGGGGGGGGCGCCGGGCCCCGGGGGGGGGGGGGGGGCCCCGGGCGGGGCGCGGGCCCCCCGCCCTCTTTCCTTCGACACCGTCGGGTCGGCCGGCTCCGTGCGCCGGCCGCCTGGCGTGCGTACGCCGGTCAGCCGGCCAGCAGCTGCTTCACGACGGCGGCGACGCGGCCGCCCTCGGCGAGGCCCGCCACCTTCGGGTTCACGATCTTCATGACGGCACCCATGGCGCGCGGCCCCTCGGCGCCGGCGGCGCGGGCCTCCTCGACGGCCTGGGTCACGATCGCGGTGAGCTCGTCGTCGCTCAGCTGCTTCGGCAGGTACCCGGCCAGGACCTCGCCCTCGGCCGTCTCACGCGCCGCCTGCTCGGTGCGACCGCCCTGGGCGAAGGCGTCCGCGGCCTCGCGGCGCTTCTTCGCCTCCTTGGTGATCACCTTGAGGACTTCGTCGTCGGAGAGCTCGCGGGCGACCTTGCCTGCGACCTCCTCCTTGGTGATCGCGGCGAGGGTCAGCCGGAGCGTGGCCGAGCGGAGCTCGTCACGCGCCTTGATGGCGGTCGTGAGGTCTTCCTGCAGCTTGGACTTGAGCGTGGTCATGGGTCGAGTCTGCCAGGTGAGTGCCCGCCGGCGCCCCCGGGTTTCGCCGGGCACGGGGCGCGTCCCGCGTCTGCGACGATAAGCACCATGCACGCGCGTTACGGAGTACCCCTGAAGGTCACCGCGGGAATCGCCGCCGTCGGGGCGGCCGGCGTGGCCTACGCCGCCGGCTTCGAGGCGAGGTCCTTCCGGCTGCGGCGGGTCACCGTGCCCGTGCTGCCGCGCGGCATGCGCCCCCTGCGGGTGCTCCAGGTCTCCGACATCCACATGGTCACCGGCCAGCACAAGAAGCGGGCCTGGCTCCAGTCCCTGGCCGGGCTGCGGCCCGACTTCGTCGTGAACACCGGCGACAACCTCTCCGACACCGGGGGCATCCCCGAGGTGCTGGACGCGCTGGGCCCGCTGATGGAGTTCCCGGGCGTGTACGTCTTCGGGTCGAACGACTACTACGGGCCCCGGCTGCGCAACCCCGGCCGCTACCTCATCGAGAAGGTGCAGGGGCGGCACGGGCTGAACGGCAACAAGCCCGTGGTCGGCGCCGTGCACAACCCGTGGGAGGAGATGCGGGACGCCTTCGACGCGGCCGGCTGGGTCAACCTCACCAACACGCGCGGGCGTCTGAAGCTCCCGGACCTGGAACTGGCCTTCACCGGACTGGACGACCCGCACATCAAGCGCGACCGGTACGAGTACGTCGCGGGCGGTCCCGCCGCCGACGCGGACTTCTCGGTGGCCGTGGTCCACGCCCCGTACCTGCGGGCCCTCGACGCCTTCACCGCCGACGGCTACCCCCTGATCCTGGCGGGGCACACCCACGGCGGGCAGCTCTGCATCCCCTTCTACGGGGCGCTGGTGACCAACTGCGACCTCGACACCGACCGGGTGAAGGGGCTGTCCACGCACGAGCTGGCCGGCAACCGCGCGTACCTGCACGTCTCGGCGGGCTGCGGCACCAACCGCTTCACGCCGGTCCGCTTCGCGTGCCCGCCCGAGGCGACACTGCTCACGCTTACGCCCGCGGAGTGACGCGCGGCAGTACGTTGACCGGATGATCGCACCCGCGTATCCGACGGCGTTCCGCGCCCTGATCGCCCTGGCCGCGCTGGCCGGCGTGACCATCGAGTGCGTCTACGGCCGCGTGCCGGTGGTGCTGAGCTTCTTCACGATCTGGACGAACATCGCGGTCGCCGTGGTCTACGGGATCTCCGCGGCCCGCACCGCGCAGCGCCGCGAGCCGCTGCCGCCGCTGGTGACGGGCGGGGTGCTGCTGTTCATCCTGATCACCGGGCTCGTCTACCACCTGGTGCTGGCGAACCCGGCGAGCCCGTTCAACGTGACGGACGACATCGCGAAGCTCACCGGGGCGCGGGCGGTCGCCGACCAGCTGCTGCACACCGTGACCCCCGTCGGGGCGGTCCTGGAGTTCGCGCTGCTGACCGCGCCGCGCCGGTTCACCCCGCGGCTGGCCGCCCTCTGGCTCGCGTACCCCCTGGCGTACGTGGGCTTCGCCCTGGTCAGGGGTGCCCTGCTGGCCCCCGGCACCCCGACCCGCTACACGTACCCCTTCATCGACGCGGCCCGGTACGGGTACGCGCCGGTCGCCGTGAACGCCGTCGTCCTGGGCCTCGCCTTCTACGCGCTGGCCCTGCTCCTGGTCCTCGCGGACCGCCTCCGCCCGGACCTCCGCCCCCTGTCCCTGCGGCCCGCCGAAAACCGGATTTCGTCTCCGGGCGAGGGTCCGCTAAAGTAATCGATGTCGCCACGGCAAGCAGAACCGCCCGGCGGCGATCGGGGTGTAGCGCAGCTTGGCAGCGCGCTTCGTTCGGGACGAAGAGGTCGTGGGTTCAAATCCCGCCACCCCGACTCAGCAGTACCAGGTCAGAGCCACCTAGGAGATCTCCTAGGTGGCTCTTCCGTTTGTCCGGGTGGGTCAGGCCTGGAGGGTGACCTTGGTGCCGGTGCGGGGGTTGATGAACCACCAGTCGTTCGACGCGGCGTTCGGGACGCCCCATTTGAACTGGTGGGCCGTGCCGTAGAAGGTGCAGGTCTTGTTGCCGGCCGAGTCCCAGGTGCAGACGTTCTTGTTGTACGTGGTCTGGGCCGACCACCAGGTCCTCGGGCCCGCGCGGCCGTCCTTCTGGAGTTGGTTGCCGTCCCAGTCGAGGTGGATGGCCTGCCAGTCCTTCGTCCGGGCTTCCGTGTTCGGGCCGAACTGGCCGTCGATGAAGCCGGTGGAGGTGATCTGGCCGTTGACGTTGTCGGCCCAGAGCACCGACTGCCAGAAGCGGATGTAGTTCGCGTCGGAGCTGCAGCCCGACCGGCAGAGCTCGGGGTTGGTGCGCCACGCGTCTCCGTCGGCGTGGGCGGTGCCCGAGCCCGCCGCCGTCGCGATGATCGCGGAGGCGGCAAGGGCCGAGAGGGCGGTCAGGGTCCGGGGCAAGCGCACGGGTCCTCCTCGTTGTTGGCGTGAGCATGTTCAATTTGGCGGGCGCGTGCGTCAAGAGGGCCTTGCCGGTCAGGGGGTGGGGGTGCGGCGCGGGAGCAGGGCCAGGGTGGTGGCCGTGGCCAGGGTGAGGAGGAGGGTGCCGGTGGCGAAGGCCAGGTGGAAGCCCGAGGTCAGCGCTTCGGCGGCCGGCCGGCCGGCGTCGGCGAGGTCGCGGGTGCGGCCGGCGGCCAGCGTGGACAGGACCGCGACGCCGAGCGCCATCCCGATCTGGCCGGTGGTGTTGAACAGGCCGGACGCGAGGCCCGCGTCCCGCTCGTCCGAGCCGGACATCGCGAGGGCGGTGAGGGCGGGCAGGGCCAGGCCGAAGCCGGCGGCCAGCAGCATCACGGGCAGCAGATCGGTCACGTAGTCGGCCCGCACCGGCAGGCGGGTCAGCAGGCCCAGCGCCCCGACCAGCAGGACGAGACCGGCCAGCAGGACGTTGCGCTCGCCGAAGCGGGCGGCGAGCCGGGCCGAGGCGCCCAGCGAGACGGCACCGATGGTGACCGCTGCCGGGAGCATCGCCAGACCGGTGGCGGCCGCACCGTAGCCCCGCACCTGCTGGAGGTAGAGGGCCACCAGCACCTGGAACGCGAACAGCGCGGCGACCATCAGCATCTGCACCAGGTTGGCCCCGACCACCGCCCGCGACCGGAAGATCCGCAGCGGCAGCAGGGGCGTACGGGCCTTCGCCTGCCGGACCGCGAAGGCGGCCAGCAGCAGCAGGGCGAGGGCGCCGGGGCCCAGGGTGCGGGCGGCGGTCCACCCGTACCGCTCCACCCCGACCACGGTGGAGATGCCCAGCATCAGGCCGCCGGTGATCAGCAGCGCGCCCCAGACGTCGGCCCCGGCGCGCAGCCCGAGCCCGCGGTCGGCCGGCAGGGCGGGGAGCGCGAGCAGCAGGGCGGCCAGGCCGATCGGCAGGTTGATGAAGAAGATCCAGTGCCAGTCGAGCGCATCGGTCAGCACCCCGCCCAGCACCTGCCCGAGGGAGGCTCCGGCCGCGCCGGTGAAGGAGAAGACGGCTATCGCACGGGCCCGTTCCCGGCCCTCGGGGAAGAGGGTGACCAGGATCCCGAGGCTCACCGCGCCGGCCACGGCGGACCCGACGCCCTGGAGGAACCGGGCGGCGATCAGCACGGCCGGGGAGGCGGCGAGGCCGGCCAGCACCGAGGCACCGGTGAAGACGGCGGTGCCGGCGAGGAACATCCGCTTGCGGCCGATCAGGTCCCCCAGCCGCCCGGACAGGAGCAGCAGGCTGCCGAAGGCGATCAGGTAGGCGTTGACCACCCAGCTCAGACCGGCCGCGGAGAAGCCCAGGTCCTCCTGGATGGCCGGCATGGCGACGGTGACGATGCTGCCGTCGAGGATCGTCATCAGCATGCCGGTCGAGAGCACGCCGAGCGCGGTCCAGCGGGACCGGAGGCCCGTGGGGGCGGGTGGCGTGGCGCGGGCGGCAGGCTCAGGGGCTGCAGGCGCAGGGGCTGCAGAGGCAGAGGCAGTGGGAAGCGCGGACATGGTCTCTCCCGTCGGGGACGCACGTGGCTGATGGATGAGACCGTAGCAGATAGATCCGTTGCAGACGATTTATTGAGAGACGATTTTTGACGGACCCGTTCGCTAGGCTGGACCCATGACTGCCATGGCCCCCCGGCGGACCGAGCCGGACCTCTCCTTCCTGCTCGACCACACCAGCCACGTCCTGCGCACCCGCATGGCCGCGGCCCTCGGCGAGATCGGGCTGACCGCGCGCATGCACTGCGTGCTCGTGCACGCGCTGGAGGAGGAGCGCACCCAGATCCAGCTCGCCGAGATCGGCGACATGGACAAGACGACGATGGTCGTCACCGTGGACGCGCTGGAGAAGGCCGGGCTGGCCGAGCGGCGGCCGTCCAGCACCGACCGCCGGGCCCGGATCATCGCGGTCACCGAGAAGGGTGCCGAGGTCGCGGCGCAGAGCCGGCGGATCGTGGACGGGGTGCACCGCGACGCGGTCGCCGCCCTCCCCGAGGCCGACCGGGCGGCGCTCGTCAAGGGACTGCGGCTGCTGGCCGAAGGGGAACTGTCCACACCTGTGGACAGTCCGCGGCCCGCGCGGCGCGCCCGCCAGTAGCCGGCGGGCCCCAGGGCCCCGAGGCCCAGGCGTCCAGAGGCCTCAGCGGTGTTCGGGGTTCGGGAAGTCGAAGCGGCAGCCGGCGTCCCACTCCGAGCGCTGGTTGCCGTGGGCCGGGATGCCGCCGGCGCGGCGGATCATGCCGGCGAGGTGCATCAGGTTCCACGCCATGAAGGTCGTGTTCCGGTTGGTGAAGTCGTTCTCCGGCCCGCCCGAGCCCTCGTCCAGGTACGACGGCCCCGGCCCGGCCTCGCCGATCCAGCCCGCGTCCGCCTGCGGGGGGATCACGTAGCCCAGGTGCTGGAGGCTGTAGAGGACGTTCATCGCGCAGTGCTTGACCCCGTCCTCGTTGCCGGTGATCAGGCAGCCGCCGACGCGCCCGTAGTACGCGTACTGGCCCTGCTCGTTCAGGAGCGAGGAGCAGGCGTAGAGGCGCTCGATCACCTGCTTCATGACCGAGCTGTTGTCACCGAGCCAGATCGGGCCGCACAGCACGAGGATGTCCGCGGCCATGATCCGCGAGTAGAGCACCGGCCACTCGTCGCTCTCCCACCCGTGGTCCGTCATGTCGGGCCACACGCCGGTCGCGATGTCGTGGTCGACGGCGCGGATCAGCTCGGTGGTGACGCCGTTGGCCTCCATCACGGCCCGGCTCTTGTCGATCAGTCCCTCGGTGTTGCTGACCTCGGGGGACCGCTTGAGGGTGCAGTTCACGTACACGGCGCGCAGGTCTTCGTACACACCCCCACCCTGCGGGGCCACCGGGCGGGTCGGCCAGCCCGGTGGGCCGTACGGCCTACGGCGCCAGGGCCTGTCCGGCGGATCAGGGTCGGACCCGGGCATGATCCGCCGGGCAGGCGCTAGGCCGTGTCTTTCGGATCAGGCCGGATCAGGGAGCGGGGCCTGGTGCGTGCGATCGCAAGGCGGAGGAGGGAGTCAACGCGGAGCGTTGGCGACCGACGACAACGCGGCGAGCGTGCGTGCCAGGCCCCGCGAGCCCGGCCTGATCCGAAAGACACGGCCTAGTCGCGTGCCGCGTCGAGCGGGTTCGCCGCGATCCGGGCCGCCACGCCGCCCGCGACCAGGTGCGCGGCGGCGCAGCCGGGCTTGCGGACGCCCTGCTCGGTGACCAGGTCCAGGAAGGCGGGGCCGAAGCCGGCCCGCGGGTACACGCCCAGCAGCGCCGCCGTGAACTCCGCGTCGAACCCGCCGACCCGCAGCCCCGACACGTCCGCGCTGGTGCCGACCTGCAGCAGGTGGCTCTCCGGGTCCTCCTCGGCCGACACGTCGTCCCGCATGTGCAGCACGATCAGCTCGGCCGCCCGCTCGCGCCGCGCCGGCGGCCAGCCGAGACCCGCGGTCAGCACCCGCGCCACGTGGCCGCCGGCCTCCTCGAAGGGCAGCGTGTGGCTGTCGAAGGGCACGGTCAGCCCCAGGTCGTGCAGGAGCGCCGCGACGTAGAGCAGCTCCCGGTCGAACTCGATGCCGTGCTGCCGCGCGTACTCGGCGCCGAAGGCGTACGAGCGCACCGAGTGGTTGAACAGCGGCTCGTCCGCGTACTCCGCGCCCAGCGTCCTGGCCGCCTCCGCGGCCGCGCCGCTCGGGACCTGCACGCCCGGGATCCAGGCGCCCGGGATCCCCGCACCCGTCGGTTCCATCGTTCTTCCCCCTATAGCCGTTGCCAGGCGGCGGCGTCGCGCCGCCGCACGAAGTCGATCATCTCGCCCTCCTCGCCCGGCCAGTCCAGCCGGGTGGCCTGGTACGGGGTCTCCGCGACCACCCGGCCCCGCGCGACCACGTAACGCGGCCGCACCTGGCGGCGCACGGCGTCGAACGGCGAACCGGCGGGCAGCAGCACGAAGTTCGCCGGGCGGCCCTCCGCGATGCCGTACTCCTCCCCCAGGCCCAGCACCCGCGCGGCCCGGTCGGTGACCATCGCGAAGGCCGTGGCGATCTCGTCGGTGCCGGTGAGCTGGGCGGCGTACACGCCGGTCAGGGCGGTCTGGAGGGGGCTGCCGGTGCCCAGCGGGTTCCAGGGGTCCATCACGTCGTCGTGGCCGAAGGCCACGTTCACCCCGGCCGCCAGCATCTCCTTGACCTGGGTGAGGCCCCGGCGCCTGGGGTAGGCGTCGAAGCGGCCCTGGAGGCCCAGGTTCGCGAAGGGGTTGCAGACCAGGCTGATCCCCGAACGCGCGAGGATCCGCTGGAGCTTGTAGCTGTACGCGCCGTTGTACGAGCCCATCGCGGTGGTGTGCGAGGCGGTGGCCCGGCCGCGGAGGCCCGACCGCAGCGCCAGCGTCGCCAGCACCTCCACGAACCGCGACTGCTCGTCGTCGATCTCGTCGCAGTGCGCGTCCACCCGCAGGCCCTCGCGCTCCGCCAGGGCGAAGGCGAAGCGGAGCGATTCGACCCCGTCCTCGCGGGTGTCCTCGAAGTGCGGGATGGCGCCCACGACGTCCGCGCCCCGGCGCACGGCCTCGGTCATCAGCCGCTCGCCGTCGGGGAAGGAGCGGATGCCCTCCTGGGGGAAGGCGACGATCTGGAGGCCGATCACGTCCCGTACGCGGTCGCGGACCTCGGCGAGGGCGTCGAGGGCGAGGAGCCTGCCGTCGGTGACGTCGCAGTGCGTACGGACGTGCAGCACGCCCTGCGCCGCCTGCCAGCGCAGCACCTCGGTGGCCCGGTCGACCACGTCCTCGCGGGTGAGGGTCTCCTTGCGCTCGCTCCAGCAGGCGATGCCCTCCCAGAGGGTGCCCGAGGCGTTCCACCGCGGCTCGCCGGCGGTCAGGGCGGTGTCCAGGTGGATGTGCGGCTCGACGAAGGGCGGGGCGAGGAGGGCGCCGTGCGCGTCGACCACGCGGGTGCGGGCGTCGGTACGGGCCTCCGCGAGGGCGTCCGTACCGGGGCCCGTGCCCGCGTCCCCGTCCGTGCCCGGCGGCGGCTCCTCGTACGGGACCACCCTCGCGATCCGGCCGTCCTCGACCAGTACGTCGGCCCGCCCCGGAGCCACCTCGCCGTCGCCGGCGTAGAGCCGCGCGTCCCGCACGATCATCCGCATACCGGCCACCCTACGAACGAGTGCGGACAGAATGGGCACATGACCGATGACACCACGATGCCCGACTGGGAGAAGCGCTTCCGCGCGCCGCGGACCGGCCTGCCGGAGTGGGCCGAGGACGCGCCGGACCGCTCGCTCTTCGTCTCCAACGCCACCGGCACCTACGAGCTGTACGCCTGGGACCGCGCCACCGGCACGCGCCGGCAGGCCACGGACCGGCCCAACGGCACCACGGACGGCACGCTCTCGCCGGACGGCGAGTGGATCTGGTGGTTCTCCGACAAGGACGGCGACGAGTTCGGCGTCTGGATGCGGCAGCCCTTCGGCGGCGGCCCCGACGAGCCCGCCACCCCCGGGCTGGCCCCCTCGTACCCGGCGGGCCTGGCCATCGGGCGCGACGGCAGCGCGGTCGTCGGCCGGTCCACCGACGAGGACGGCTCGACCGTCCACGTCTGGCGGCCCGGCACGGCGCCGGTGGAGATCTACCGGCACCGCGAGTCGGCGGGCGTGGGCGACCTCTCGCGCGACGGCAGGCTGGTCGCGATCGAGCACACCGAGCACGGCGACGCCATGCACTCCGCGCTGCGGGTGCTGGACCTGGACGGCACCACGGTCGCGGAGCTGGACGACACCGAGGGCGGCACGCAGGAACTGGGCCTGGAGGTGCTGGGCTTCGCACCGGTCGCCGGCGACACCCGGCTGCTGGTGGGACACCAGCGGCGCGGGCGCTGGGAGCCGATGGTGTGGGACGTGGCGACCGGAACGCAGACCGACCTGGTGCTCGACCTGCCGGGCGACGTGAGCGCGGAGTGGTACCCGGACGGCTCGGCGCTGCTGGTCGCGCACAGCCACGAGGCGCGCAGCGAACTGTGGCGGTACGAGCCGGACACCGGCGCGCTGACCCGGGTGGACACCCCGCCCGGCACGGTCTCGGGCGCGACGGCCCGGCCCGACGGGACGGTGGAGTACCTGTGGTCCTCGGCGGCGCAGCCGTCCTCCGTGCGCTCCACCACGGGCGCGGTCGTGCTCGACCCGCCGGGCATGAAGGCACCCGGCTCGGTGCCGGTGGAGGACGCCTGGGTGGAGGGGCCCGGCGGGCGGATCCACGCGCTCGCGCAGCGGCCGGCCGGCGGCGAGGGGCCCTTCCCGACCGTGTTCGAGATCCACGGCGGGCCGACCTGGCACGACAGCGACGCCTTCGCGGCGGCCCCGGCGGCCTGGCTGGACCACGGCTTCGCGGTGGTGCGGGTCAACTACCGCGGCTCGACGGGGTACGGGCGGGCCTGGACGGACGCGCTCAAGCACCGGGTGGGCCTGATCGAGCTGGAGGACATCGCCGCGGTGCGGGAGTGGGCGGTGTCCTCGGGTCTCGCCGACCCCGCGCGGCTGGTGCTGTCGGGCGGCTCCTGGGGCGGCTACCTGACCCTGCTGGGGCTCGGTACGCAGCCGGACGCCTGGGCCGTGGGCCTGGCGGCGGTCCCGGTGGCCGACTACGTGACGGCGTACCACGACGAGATGGAGGCGCTGAAGGCCCTGGACCGGACGCTGTTCGGCGGGACGCCGGAGGAGGTGCCCGAGCGGTTCGCGGCCTCCTCGCCGCTGACGTACGTGGACGCGGTCAAGGCTCCCGTGCACATCGCGGCGGGGGTGAACGACCCGCGCTGCCCGATCCGGCAGATCGACAACTACGTGGACCGGCTGGCGGCGCGGGGCGCGGTGCACGACGTGTACCGCTATGACGCGGGTCACGGTTCGCTGGTGGTCGAGGAGCGGATCAGGCAGGTGCGCATGGAGATCGACTTCGCGCTGAAGCACCTGGGGGCGCCGGCGGGCGGGTACGCCGGGGGTACCTCCGGGGGTGCCGCGGGAGGCGTCGCGGGCTGACCCCGCGGACCGTGGCCGGTGCACCCCCCGTACCGTGGTGGGGTGCACCGGTTTCTGCTGACCCCGCGCTGGTGGGGGATCAACCTCTTCGTCGTGCTGGCCGTCCCCTTCTGCCTCTTCATGGGGTCCTGGCAGCTCGGCCGGTTCGAGGACCGCGTCGACAGCCACCGCGAGGCCACGGCTCCCCGCCCCGCCGCGGAGAGCTCGGCGGCCCCGCTGGAGTCCCTGCTGCCGGTGGACAAGGAGACCTCGGGGCGTACCGCGTCCGTGAGCGGCACGTACGCCGACCAGTTCCTGGTCCCGGAGCGGAAGCTGGACGGAAAGTCCGGCTACTACGTGCTGACGCTGCTGCGGACGGACGCCGGGAAGGCGGTCCCGGTGGTACGGGGCTGGCTGCCGGGGACCGCTTCGGGCAAGGGGCCGGCGGCTCCCTCCGGGCGGGTCACGGTGACCGGCGCGCTGCAGGCCTCGGAGAACTCGACGAGCCGGGGCGTCCACGCGGTGGGTGGCCTCCCGGCGGGGCAGCTGGGCGTGATCGCCGCGGCGTCGCTGGTGAACCTGGTGCCGTACGAGCTGTACGACGCGTGGCTGACCGTGCCGGTGGCTTCGGGCGGGCTGACGCCGGTGCCGGCCGTTGCTCCCGCGGGGACCGGGCTGGACCTCAAGGCGTTCCAGAACCTCGGGTACACCGGTGAGTGGTTCGTCTTCGCGGCGTTCGTCGTCTTCATGTGGGTGCGGTTGTACCGGCGGGAGGCCGAGGCCCTGCGGGATGCGGAGTTCGGCCTCGTGCCGGGTGCCGGTGGCTCTGCCGTACCGGATGCCGGTAGCTCTGCCGTACCGGATGCCGGTAGCTCTGCCGTACCGGATGCCGGTAGCTCTGCCGTACCGGGTGCCAATGCCTCTGCCGTACCGGATGCCGGGGCAGGTGCCGTACCGGATGCCGGGGCAGGTGCCGATGCCGGGGCGGTACCGGGTGGCGGAGCCGTGCGGGGCTGAGCCCTGCGGGGCTGGTCCCCTACCCGCCCTTCCTCCGTTCCTCCCCCAGCTACCGCTGGGAGGTGCCCCCAGGGCTGCGCCCGGACCCTTCGGGGGCTCCGCCCCCGTACCCCCGCTCCTCAAACGCCGGAGGGGCTTGATTTGCCGGCGGCGCTGGATATCCCTGCGGCGCTGGATTCGCCCGTGGCGCTGGGGTATGCCTGCGGCGCGGGATGTGCGGGCGGGGGCTGGGTTCGCGCAGCGGAATCCAGCCTCGCCGGCGTTTGAGGCGTGGGGGTCCCCCCGGACGGAGTCTGGGGGAGGGTCCGGGGCGGAGCCCCGGGAAACGGAGAAAGGGCGGGGCGGGGAGAAGGCTCCGCGCAGCGGCAACGGACCGCACCTCGCACGGCCCGGCACCCGCAAGCGCACCGCACCCGGCACAGGACCCACACCCGCAAGCGCACCGCACCCGGCACAGGACCCACACCCGCAAGCGCACCGCACCCGGCACGGGACCCGCACCCAGAAGCACACCGCACCCGGCACAGGACCCACACCCGGAAGCACACCGCACCCGGCACAGGACCCACACCCGGAAGCACACCGCACCCGGCACGGGACCCGCACCCGCAAGCGCACCGCACCCGGCACGGGACCCGCACCCGGGAGCGCGCCGCACCCGGGACGGGACGGGCGACGGGCCCCCGGGAGGGTCAGGCGGACGGGGGCGCCGCCAGGATGCCGGTGCGGTAGACGGTGCCTTCGCACGCGTTCGGGATCGTCGTCGTCGCGACCGGCGCGCCGGGGTCGGCCACGTGCGTGACCGAGACCGCGCCGGCCTGGGCCGGCGGCGGGTTCTCCGACTGGTCCACCGGCGGTTCGCCGCCGTCCAGCGGGTCCGAGTCCGTCGCGCCGTCCGACGCGGTCGGGTCCGGGCTGGGGTCCGGCACCGAGGTCGGGTCCGGGCACGACTGGGCCGGCACCCAGGCGAACTGGACCTCGTACGCCGCGTTCGGCTCCAGCCGCAGCGCCCGCTGCTCGGACGACGGGTCCGGCAGCCCGGTGGCCGGGTCGCCCGAGGTGTGGTCGAGGACCGTGACCTGCCGCTGGTCGGCCGCGAGCGCGGACACCGAGCCGCCGCTGCCGACGACGCAGTCGCTCTGCGAGACGTTGGTGATCCGGAAGGTGCCGTAGACCTTGCCGTCCGCGTCCGGGGTACGGGTGTCCTGCACCGCCACGCCCAGCTGGTCCGCCTGGCAGACCGGGGTCCTGCCCGAGTCGTCCGACGGCGGGTTGGGGCCCCCCTTGCCGATGCCGCTGTCGGCCGGCTCGCCCTTGGGGGTGCCGCCCTTGCCGCGGTCCTTGCCGTCGCGGCCGTTCTTGCCGCCCTTGCCCTTGCCCGGCTTGCCGGAGGGGGAGGCGAGCGCCGAGGGCCCGAAGACGTCGGGGCCGGTCAGATTGGGGTTCGTACTGCCGCCCCCCGTACTGCCGTCGGGGGCCTTCTCCCCGTGGCCGGCGATGGCGGGGTTCGCGGAGTCCGGCGACGTGGCGACCCGGAAGAACGCCGGGATCGCGGTGCCGACGAGCAGCGCCGCCGCGGCGACGCCGACCAGCGCCTGGCGCTTGCGCTGCCGCCGGCGGGGGACGGCGACCTGGAGCCTGGCCAGCGCGCCGTCGGAGGGCTCCAGACCCTCCACGGCTCCCCGCAGCAGGCTCCTCAGCTCGAGTTCGTTCTCGGGGCCGGGGGTGGGGCTGGGGTTCACGCTGCCGCTTTCGGTCGGTTCGGGATCGGGGGACGACGGTGTCCGGTCCGGCACAGGACTCATTGCTGCTCCCCCATCGCCAGTCGCAGGGCTGCGATGCCCCGCGAACCGTACGCCTTCACGGAGCCCAGCGATATGCCGAGGGTCTCGGCGACCTGGGCCTCGGTCATGTCGGCGAAGTACCGCAGGACCAGCACCTCGCGCTGCCGCCGCTGGAGGCCCTTCATGGCCTTGATCAGCGCGTCGCGCTCCAGCTGGTCGTACGCGCCCTCCTCGGCGCTGGCCATGTCCGGCATCGGCTTCGAGAGCAGCTTGAGGCCCAGGATGCGGCGGCGCAGCGCGGAGCGCGAGAGGTTCACGACGGTCTGGCGGAGGTACGCCAGGGTCTTCTCGGGGTCGCGGACGCGGCTGCGCGCCGAATGGACCCGGATGAACGCCTCCTGCACCACGTCCTCGCAGGACGCGGTGTCGTCGAGGAGCAGCGCGGCGAGCCCGAGGAGCGAGCGGTAGTGCGCCCGGTACGTCTCGGTGAGGTGGTCGACGGTGGTGCCCGCGGCGATCACCGGGTCGGCACTCTCACGCGGTGAGGGCACGAGACCGGTACGCGTGGTCGGCACGGGAGCCATTACGGGCAGCCCTCCCCCGAAGCCGCTCGCCCGGGAGTTGCCTGCTGGTACGCGGGGACGCCGGATCGGCGGAACGAGCGTGCCGCGCACCGGTATGACTGCAATGTCGAGGACCTCTGCCACGCCAGTTGGACACGCATCCCCCCGTCAGGGTTGTACGCGTGAGGCATGCCGATCTGCGACACGTCAAAAGCCCTCATGCGTAACCACTCTTCCCAGTTGCCCCATTTATCCAGGCGGCAGTGGGCCATCACCTTGATCACGGGATCACTGAAGATCCTACAAAGGGATGTGCGATGCGGGCTCGGCCAGGCCGTCCCTTCAGGCGGACGCGAATTCGGCGGCGACCAGTTCCGCGATCTGCGCGGCGTTGAGTGCGGCACCCTTGCGCAAATTGTCCATGGAAACGAAGAATTCCAACGCCCTTGGATCATCAAGGGATCTGCGCACCCGGCCCACCCAGGTGGGGTCCGTACCGGCCGCATCGACCGGAGTCGGGAACTCCGCCATTCCGGGATCGTCGGCCAGCACCACACCGGGAGCTGTGGCAAGGATCTCGTGCGCCCGGGCGGCGGTGACCTCGCCCTCGAAGGAGGCGCGTACGGACAACGAGTGCCCGGTCACGACCGGCACCCGGACCCGGGTGACCGACACCGGGAGCGCGTCCAGCCCGAGCACCTTGCGCGTCTCGGCCCGCAGGGCCAGCTCGGCGGAGGACCAGCCGTCACCGGCGTCCTCGCCGGCCCAGGGGACGACGTTCAGGGCCACCGGCGCGGCGAAGGGCCCCAGACCCTCGCCCACGGCCCGCCGCACGTCCCCGGACTGCTCCCCCAGCTCCGTACCGGCCACCAGCGCCAACTGGCGGCGGAGCGCCTCCACTCCGGCCCTGCCGGACGCGCTCACGGCCTCGTACGAGGACACGGTGAGCCCGGCCAGGCCGAACTCGGCGTGCAGCGCGCCCACGGCCGTGGTGAGCGCCAGGGTGGCGCTGCCGGGCCCGGCGACGATCCCGCGGGGCCTCAGGCGCGCGGCCGCGGCGTTGAGTTCGGGCACCACCAGCGGGACCTCGGGGTCCGCGCGGAAGGCCCCGGAGCCGTCGACCACCACCGCGCCGCGCGCGGTCACGACGGGCGCCCAGCGGGCGGACACCTCGTCCGGGGTCAGGAAGACCACCACGTCGCGCGGACCGACGCCGTCGAAGGCGTCCTCGGTCAGCGCGAGCACCTCGCTCTCCTCGCCGCGCACGGCCAGGGGCCTGCCCGCCGAGCGGGAGGAGGCGATCAGGTGGATGCCGCCCCAGACGTCCGCGCGCTGGGACAGGATCTGGAGCAGGACCGAACCGACCGCTCCGGTCGCCCCGACGACGGCGAGCGTCGGGGCCGACCGGGCGCCGGTCATCGTCCGGTGCCTCCGTAGACGACGGCCTCGTCGCTGTCGGAGTCGAGCCCGAAGGCGGTGTGCACCGCGCGGACGGCCTCGTTGACGTCGTCCTGGCGGGTGACGACGGAGATGCGGATCTCGGAGGTCGAGATCAGCTCGATGTTCACGCCGGCGTCGGACAGCGCCTTGAAGAAGGCGGCCGTGACGCCCGGGTTGGTCTTCATGCCCGCGCCGACCAGGGAGATCTTGCCGATCTGGTCGTCGTAGCGCAGGGACTCGAAGCCGATCGCGGACTTCGCCTTCTCCAGGGCGTCGATGGCCTTGGAGCCCTCGCTCTTGGGGAGGGTGAAGGAGATGTCCGTCAGGCCGGTGGACGCCGCCGACACGTTCTGCACGATCATGTCGATGTTGATCTCGGCGTCGGCGATGGCCTGGAAGATGGCCGCGGCCTCGCCCGGCTTGTCCGGGACGCCGACGACCGTGACCTTGGCTTCGGAGACGTCGTGGGCGACTCCGGAGATGATGGCGTGCTCCACCTGCTCGTCCCCTTGAGGCTCGTTGCTGACCCAGGTGCCGCGCAGTCCGGAGAAGGACGAGCGGACGTGGATCGGGATGTTGTAACGGCGCGCGTATTCCACGCAGCGGTGCAGCAGCACCTTGGAGCCGGAGGCGGCGAGCTCCAGCATGTCCTCGGAGGAGATCCAGTCGATCTTCCGGGCCTTCTTCACGACGCGGGGGTCCGCGGTGAAGACGCCGTCGACGTCGGTGTAGATCTCGCAGACCTCGGCGTCGAGCGCCGCGGCGAGCGCGACGGCGGTCGTGTCCGAGCCGCCGCGGCCGAGGGTGGTGATGTCCTTGCTGTCCGCCGAGACGCCCTGGAAACCGGCGACGATGGCGATGTTGCCCTCGTCCAGCGCGGTGCGGATCCGGCCCGGCGTGACATCGATGATGCGCGCTTTGTTGTGGACCGAGTCGGTGATGACGCCTGCCTGGCTGCCGGTGAACGACTGGGCCTCGTGGCCCAGGTTTTTGATCGCCATGGCCAGCAGGGCCATGGAGATCCGCTCTCCGGCGGTCAGCAGCATGTCGAATTCACGCCCGGTAGGCATCGGAGATACCTGCTCGGCGAGTTCGATCAGCTCGTCCGTCGTGTCGCCCATCGCAGACACCACGACGACCACCTGGTGGCCGTTCTTCTTGGCATCGACGATCCGCTTGGCGACGCGCTTGATGCCCTCGGCATCGGCTACGGAGGAGCCTCCGTACTTCTGCACGACAAGGCCCACGTGCGCTCCTCGCTCAGTCCATTACTGCGGTCCGACCGTCACTCCGGTCCGGGCCAGTCTATCGAGCGACCGGATTGCGATCGGCGCGTGTCACATCATGAGATGTGATCTTCGCCAAGCCGCTGCCGGGAACTCCGCGGGGAACCCCACGGGGAACTCCGCCGGGAATCAGCGGCCGGGCAGCCCGAGCGATCCGCCGAGCTCCTCGGCCATCACCCGGCCCGCCTGCTCCGCCAGGTCCTCCTCGGCGAGGTCCTCGTCCGTGTCCAGCCCGTCCAGCTCCTGGAGCGGCTGGTCGAGGCGGACGTGCGCGACCACGGACTGCAGGGCCCGCAGGGCCGCCGACGCGGTCGGGCCCCAGTTGGTGAAGTACGAGAACTGCCACCACCACAGCGCCTCGGTCACCCGGCCCGCGCGGTAGTGGGCCAGCCCGTGGCGGAGGTCGCTGACGATGTCCGCCACGTCGTCCGAGATGCGGTGCGCGACGGGCGCCTTGCGCGGCTCGTACGGGTCGAAGACCTCGGAGTACACGTCCACCGGGTCCAGCATCAGCGCGAACCGCTCGCGCAGCTCGTCCACGTCCTGCTCGGGGCCGAGGTCCGGCTCGTACCGCTCGTCCGGGAGGACGTCCTCGTGGGCGCCCAGCCGCCCGCCGGCCAGCAGCAGCTGGGAGACCTCCAGCAGCAGGAAGGGCACCGCGCGGTCCGGGTCCTCACCCTTGGCCACCTCGGTGACCGCGACGATGAAGGACTCGACCGAGTCGGCGATCTGGACGGCGAAGTCGGCCGGATCCTGGCCCACGGCGTGCAGCGTTGCGTCAGACATCGAGTAGTCGCCTTCCTTCAAAGGCCCGCCCGAGCGTGACCTCGTCCGCGTACTCCAGATCTCCCCCGACGGGGAGCCCGCTGGCCAGGCGGGTGACCTTCAGGCCCATGGGCTTGATCATCCGGGCGAGGTACGTGGCGGTGGCCTCTCCCTCCAGATTGGGGTCCGTGGCCAGGATCAGCTCGGTGACCGCGCCGTCCGCGAGCCGCGCGAGCAGCTCCCGGATGCGCAGGTCGTCCGGGCCGACGCCCTCGATCGGGCTGATCGCGCCGCCGAGCACGTGGTACTTGCCCCGGAACTCGCGGGTCCGCTCGATCGCGACCACGTCCTTGGGCTCCTCGACCACGCAGATCACCGTCGGGTCGCGGCGCGGGTCGCGGCAGATGCCGCACAGCTCCTCCTGCGCGACGTTCCCGCACACCGCGCAGAAGCGGACCTTCTCCTTGACCTCCAGCAGCGCGTGGGCGAGCCGCCGCACGTCCGCCGGCTCCGCCTGGAGGACGTGGAAGGCGATCCGCTGGGCGCTCTTGGGCCCGACGCCGGGCAGCCTGCCCAGTTCGTCGATCAGGTCCTGGACCACGCCTTCGTACAACGGACTCTGCCTTCTCTCTCTGCTGTCTCTCGGGTTCGGACGGTCGCCGGGGTTCGTACGGTAGTGCCGGGCCGGGTCAGAAGGGCAGACCCGGGATGCCGGAACCGCCGCCGAGGCCCTGGGCCAGCGGACCGAGCTTCTCCTGCTGGAGCGCCTGGGCGTTCTCGTTGGCCGCCTGGACCGCCGCGACCACCAGGTCGGCGAGGGTCTCGGTGTCCTCCGGGTCGACCGCCTTCGGGTCGATCACCAGGGCGCGCAGCTCGCCCGAGCCGGTCACGGTGGCCCTGACCAGTCCGCCGCCGGACTGACCCTCGACCTCGGTGGCCGCGAGGGCCTCCTGGGCCGCGGCGAGGTCCCGCTGCATCTTCTGGGCCTGCTGAAGCAGCTGCTGCATGTTGGGCTGCCCACCACCGGGAATCACGGTCACACGCTCCTGTCTCTTGCGGTCAAACCGAGCCTACGTGCTCCCCGCGCGGCGCGCCCTACGCCGAGAGGACCAACTCTTTCGGGTGAGAGTTCCGCCGCCCCCGTACCTGATCAAGACCTCCTTGCGGGCGGAAATCCCGGGATTCGATGTCCATACCCCGCCGTTCGGCGGTAGGAAGGGCTAGCGCATCATTGCGCACACGCGCACCACCATCACGTCAGCGCAGGCAGAGGGAGTGCCGGGTGAGCCAGCCGGAAATGCAGCCCGAGGGGCCGCCCCGGGATCCGCGGGAGGAAGGTGGCCCGAAGGCGCACGACCTGACCGGCCGCCCGTTCCCCCTCGGGGACTGGGGAGAGCCCGCGGAGCGCCTGGACGAGCTCTACCGGTGGGTCGAGGCCGACGCGCTGCGCACGGCCGAGTGGTACCTCTCCGACCGCGCCTGGAAGCGCCGCGGGGCGCGGGCCCTGCGGGGCGTGGCCGCCGTGGGCGCGGTCACCGGCGCCGCGCTGCCGCTGCTGGAGCTGACCGGCTCCCTGCCCGGGGCCTCGACCTGGGGGTACCTCTCCCTGCTGGTGGCCGCGGCCGCGCTGGCCTGCGACCGGTTCTTCGGGCTGACCTCGGGGTGGATGCGGGACGTGGCCACCGCGCAGGCGGTGCAGCGCCGGCTGGCGACCCTGCAGTTCGACTGGGCCTCGGAGAACGTGCGGGAGGTCCTGGGGCCGACCGAGGGTACGGCGAGCGAGGCGGCGGAGCGGTGCCTGACGGTGCTGCGGCGGTTCTCCGAGGACGTGACGGAGCTGGTGCGGTCGGAGACCGCCGACTGGATGGTGGAGTTCCGGGCCGGGCCGGCGCCGCTGGTGACGCAGTCGCTGGGGTCGGGGGCGGCGCGGTCGGAGGCGGGGGCGGTTCCTGCGCGTTTCCCGCTGCCGCCGGGTACGCGTCCGAACATGCCGCGTCAGCGGCCGCCGGAGCAGCCCCGCTGACCACCCCGCTACCGGACCGGCCCGTGCGGGCCTAGCGCTGTGCCGGCCCTGCGGGTCCGGGCCGGGCCTGACCCCTGCGGGGGCGGGTGCCGTGCCGGGTGCGGGTGCGTTGCCGGGTGCGGGTGCGGGTGCGTTGCCGGGTGCGGGTGCGTTGCCCTGCGGGGCCGGTCCCCTACCCGCCCTTTCTCCGTTTCCCGGGCTCCGCCCGGACCCGTTTCGGGGGCTCCGCCCCCGGACCCCCGCTCCTCAAACGCCGGAGGGGCTGAATACGGATGTATACAGCCTCGCCGGCGTTTGAGGCGCGGGGGCCTGGGGGCGGAGCCCCCAGTTCGGGAAGGGGCGGGGTGGGGAAACGGCTCCGCGCAGCGGCGACGGCCCGCACCACCACGGCGCCTCACCCCGCACGGGACCCGCACCCGGCACGGGACCGGCACCCGGCACAGTGGCGCGCGCCGCGACCGGCACTGCGCGGTGGGCCCGTGCCAGGGGTCGTCAGCTGAAGATGATCATGGAGCCTTGGCCCAGGCTTCGGGTGGCGGCGGCGTGCAGGCCGAGCCACACGTGCCGCTCACGGGCGAAGGGGCTCTCGTCGTACGGGATCGGGCCCGCGGGCTCTTCCAGGGACGTCGGGCGGCCGGGCGGGGCCGGCGGGGCCGGAGGGTTGGCCGGATCGATGCCGATGACCGGCGCAACGAACTGCAGCTCCCGCAGCAGTCCCTGCGCGGAGCCCAGCGGGCCGCCCCCGCCCAGCAG
This sequence comes from Streptomyces sp. NPDC101118, assembly GCF_044759445.1. Classification (NCBI taxonomy): domain Bacteria; kingdom Bacillati; phylum Actinomycetota; class Actinomycetes; order Kitasatosporales; family Streptomycetaceae; genus Streptomyces; species Streptomyces sp. NPDC101118. Next base: position 172,270 of record NZ_JBIVZG010000004.1, read on the forward strand.
CTCCTCGTTGGCCAGCGGCACCGGGAAGTCCACCGGCACGTACGCGCCCGCGTGGTCGTAGTGCCAGACCAGGTGGGACTGCTGCGCCGTGGACTCGAACATCTCCAGCAGCTGCTCGTAGTCGCCGCCCAGCTCGTCCACCGGCGTCACCGGCAGCCCGCAGATGTGCAGCAGGTAGGCCCGGCGCAGGAAGTGCAGGGCGTCGTAGTCGAAGCCCGCGACCGGGGCGACGTCGCCGGAGAGGCCCGGCATGTAGGCGAAGACGGGTACGGACGGCAGCCCGGCCTCGCCGAGCGCCCGGTCGTACGCGGAGATCTCCTCCGCGAAGGGGTTGTCGGGGCTGTGGCACAGCACGTCGACAAGGGGGACCAGCCACAGGTCACAGGCCACACGGGCTCCCATCGTTGTCCTCCGGTCGCCACAGCGTAGTCCGCCCGGCACCCTGCGCGAAGGGCCCTGCGCAGACCGGTGCGGTCACCTGAACGGACCGCGCCAGATCCAGACGTCCTGCACCCGCTCCGGCTGCCTGCCCAGCATCTTCGCGACCGTCTCCCGCAGCACGCCCGCCCGCTCCTGCTCGACGGGCAGCACCAGCAGGCCGGCCTTCCACCAGCGCAGGTCCCGGCGGGCCTGGTCCTTCCAGCCCTGGTCGATCTCCGGCGGCTCCTTGCCGTACCGGATGTCGGAGAGCAGGTTGGAGGTCCAGCGCGGGGTGGCGCCGTAGATGCCCATCCGCTCCGGGCCCCAGGGCCCGTTGAAGTACCCGCCGGGCATCCGGAAGCCGAGGCCGGCCTCCACCTGCCAGTGCAGGGCGTCGGCCGCGGCCGGGTCCGGCACCGGGACGGGCACCAGCGTCCGGCCCTCGGGCAGGTACCGCTGCCAGGCACCGCCGCTGATGAACACCGGCACCTCGGCACGGTCCCGCACGGGGAACGGCGTCGGCACGATCGGCAGCAGCGCCGCACCCACCGCCATGAACGCCAGCACCCGCTGCTTCGGCACCGGGAACGTCCGGATCCGGTCCAGGGCCAGCGCGACCAGGACCGCGAGCGGCGGGGCGCACACCATGCCCACGCGCCCCTCGATCACGGACTCGAAGAGCGGCTGGTGGGCCAGCGCGCGCCAGGGGCCGGGTACGACGATGTCGGTGCCCGGTACGCGGATCCGCTGGCCCAGCGAGAGCCAGCCCGCGACCACGGCGGTGGCGACGAGGGCCTTCACCGCCGGGCGGCGCCACTGCCAGACCGCCACGCCCGCGCAGAGGGCGATCAGCGGCCAGCCGTAGAAGGCGTTCTGCTCGGTGCGGTTCAGGGCCAGCTTGTCGGCCGTGGCCTCGTCGCCGAACAGGGAGCGCTGCGCGTATTCGACGAAGGCACGGGGGCTGTTGCCCGCGGCGTCCCCGTGCAGCACCGAGGTGTAGCTCTGCGGGCCGAAGAACTGCCAGTAGAGCGGGACGGCCACCAGCGGCACCGCGACCAGCGCCCCGATGCCGAGCCCCTTCAGCAGCGGCCGCCAGGCCGCCCGGGCCCGCTCGCGGTGGGCCAGCGCGTACGAGAGGGCGAAGAGCAGCATGCCCACGGCCGCCAGGAGGAACGGTTCCTCCCCGAGGAACACCTGGTACGCCGAGAACAGCCCGAGCAGCACCCCGTCCCGCACCACGTTCCGCCCGGTGCACAGCCGCAGCGCGCGGTCGATGATCACCGGGATCATGAACAGCACGCAGAAGTTCGGGTGGGCGTTGGCGTGCGAGATCATCGGCGGCGCGAAGGCGGCCAGCGCGCCGCCCACGGCGGCGGCCCAGCGGCTCTCCACCAGCCAGCGGCGCAGCAGCCAGTACCAGGCCAGCGCGGTGCCGGTCAGGCCGAGGGTCAGCACCAGAGCCCAGGTGACGGCGGGCCCCAGGGCCAGCGTGACGGGCGTGAGCGGCACGGACAGGCCGAGCATCACCGTGTTCGCCATCAGGTTGACGCCGTCGGGCATGCCCTGGAGGTCGGTGAAGAGCGGGTTGCGCAGGTGGGAGACGTTGTCCGCGGTGACCGCGAAGAACCATTCCCACTGGTTCTGGTCCTGGCCGGCGTCCGCGAGGTAGCTCGTGCCCAGGTCGGCCCACAGGCCCTTGTAGAGCAGCAGGGAGCCGAGCAGGTAGAGGCCGGCGACGGCCAGCGCGCCGGCCTTCAGCCGGGCCAGTTCGCCGAGCACCTTCACGTAGTCGGCCGGCTTCACCTTGGAGCCCTCGCGGTGCGACCAGCGCACCGGGACCTCCGTGACGGGCCAGCCCTGGCGGCGGAAGAACTGCAGGATCTCGACGTCTATGCCCCAGCCGTCGAGCCGGGAGGCGCCGAAGGCGGCCCGCGCCCGGTCGCCGTCCAGCAGCTTGAAGCCGCACTGGGTGTCGCGGATGCCGGGCACGGCCACGGCGCGGATCAGCCGGTTCCCGGCGCGGCCGAGCAGCTCGCGGAGCCGGTTCTGGTGGTGTTCGATGCGGGAGTCGGGGTGGGCGCGCGAGCCGATCGCGGCCTCGGCGCCCTCGTCCGCGTACGCCTTCTCCAGCCGGCCGAGTTCCTCGATGGGGGTGGCCAGGTCGGCGTCGGTGAGCAGGACGCGGCGGCCGTTGGAGGCGAGGACGCCCTGGCGCAGGGCGTTGCCCTTGCCTCGGTTGCGGTCGCAGCTCACCAGGCGGATGCGGGGCTCGTCGGCCGCGGCGGCGAGCACGATCTCGGCGGTGCGGTCGGTGGAGCCGTCGTCGGCGACGATCAGCTCCCAGGCGCCGGGTGCCGTGCCGACGTGCGCGTCGAGGTGGGCGCGTACGGCGTCCAGCGTGGGGCCGATGCGGCACTCCTCGTCGTACGCGGGTACGACGACGCTGAGTTCCACGGTGCCCAGCCAGAGCGCCTCGCGGTCGCCGTCGCGGTCGAGACCGGCGGGGCCGGTGGTGGCGCTCACGCGCCCGCCGCCGTTTCGAGGCCCTCGGCCCAGGCCAGGCCCTGCTCGTTGTAGTCGCGCACCAGGGCGCGCGTGCCCTCGGCGTCGCCGCGGGTGACCGCGTCGACGAGTTCGCCGTGCCGGCACCAGAGGGCTTCCCGGAGCTTGGGGTCGCGCAGCAGGTGCGGGACGGCGAAGACCCAGCACTGGACGCGGATGCGGTGCAGGAAGTCGGAGATGTAGGCGTTGCCGATCAGCCCGCTCAGCTCCCGCCAGAAGCGCAGGTCGTAGCCGATGAGCACTTCCAGGGAGCCGCTGAGGGCGGCGCGGCGGGCCTCGTCGGCCCGGCGGCGCACCGAGACCAGCGCCTCGCCCGCGCCGGGTCCCGAGCCCCGCTCGCAGAGCCTGCGGAAGATGCCGTCGACGACCAGGGCGCGGGCCTCGACCATGCCGCGGAAGTCGTCCACGGTGAAGATGCGCACCCGGAAGCCGCGGTGCTGCACGGATTCGAGCAGTCCCTGTGCCGAGAGGTCGACCAGGGCCTCGCGCACCGGGGTCGCGGAGACCTCGTACTGCTCGGCGATCTGCTTGACCGTGAACTCGGTGCCGGGTGGCAGGCGTCCCGCGAGCACCTCGTCGCGCAGCGCGTCCGCGATCTGCTGGCGAAGTGTGTTGCGGGTGACAGCTCCGCTGCCGGCCATGGGGTCCGTCTCCTTTGTAGGGCTTCGGACACCTTAGGCCAGGCAGCGGAGCGTCGGGCCGGTCGATTTTCGTGAGAATAAGGACATTCAGCCCGAGGTGGTGTGCCGGTCGGCCACCGTCAGTGCCTCGTCGAGCAGGGCGAGGCCCTCCTTGGCCTCCGCCTCGCCGATGTTGCAGGCGGGGACGACGTGGGTCCGGTTCATGTTCACGAAGGGCCACAGGCCGGACTTCTTGCACGCCGCGGCGAACTCGGCCATGGGCGCGTTGTCGGCGCCGCCCGCGTTGTACGGGACCAGTGGCTCGCGGGTGGTCCTGTCCTTGACGAGCTCCACGGCCCAGAAGGTGCCGAGGCCGCGCACCTCGCCCACCGACGGGTGGCGCTCGGCGATCGCGGCGAGTTCGGGGCCGATGACGTTCTCGGAGAGGTGGGCGGCGTGCTCGACGATGCCCTCCTCCTCCATGGTGTTGATCGTCGCCACGGCCGCGGCGCAGGCCAGCGGGTGGCCGCTGTACGTCAGGCCGCCGGGGTACGGGCGGGTGGCGAAGGTCTCGGCGATCTCCGGGGAGATCGCGACGCCGCCGAGCGGGACGTAGCCGGAGTTGACGCCCTTGGCGAAGGTCAGCAGGTCCGGGACGACGCCGAAGTGCTCGGCGGCGAACCACTTGCCGGTGCGGCCGAAGCCGGCCATGACCTCGTCCAGGACGAAGACGATCCCGTAGCGGTCGCAGATCTCGCGGACGCCCGCGAGGTAGCCGGCCGGCGGGACCATGATCCCGGCGGTGCCCGGGACGGTCTCCAGGATGATCGCGGCGATGGTGGCCGGGCCCTCGAAGGCGATGGTGTCCTCGAGGTGGCGCAGCGCCCGCTCGCACTCCTGCTCCTCGGTCTCCGCGTGGAACGGCGAGCGGTAGAGGAACGGCCCCCAGAAGTGCACGACGCCCGAGGACGCCGTGTCGGAGGGCCAGCGGCGCGGGTCGCCGGTCAGGTTGATCGCCGCCGCGGTGGCGCCGTGGTACGAGCGGTAGGTGCTCAGCACCTTCTGGCGGCCGGTGTGCAGCCGGGCCATCCGGACGGCGTTCTCGACGGCCTCGGCGCCGCCGTTGGTGAAGAAGATCTTGTCCAGGTCGCCGGGGGTCCGCTCGGCGATGAGGCGTGCGGCCTCGGAGCGGGACTCGACGGCGAAGCCGGGCGCGAGGGTGCACATCTTCGCGGCCTGCTCCTGGATGGCCGCGACGACCTTCGGGTGCTGGTGGCCGATGTTGGTGTTGACCAGCTGGGAGGAGAAGTCGAGGTAGCGGTTCCCGTCGTAGTCCCAGAAGTAGGACCCCTCGGCACCCGCGACGGCGAGCGGGTCGATCAGGGCCTGGGCGGACCAGGAGTGGAACACGTGCGCGCGGTCGGCGGCCTTGACGGCGGCTCCCGCCTGCGGATCGGGCTGAGGGGTCATACCGGGCACGCTACGAGTCCGCTGGTGGGACCCGGTATCGGCGTCCTGTAAGCCCCGGAGGGGGGCGCCTCGGCAGTGTGTCTGCCGCAACGGATTTCGTTGACAGCATGCTGTCGTTATGACAGTCTTCTGTCATCAGAGAACGGCAGCCGATCCAGGAGGCGACCATGAGCGCGACCGACCGGAGCACGACCCGCCGCAAGCCCGTCCACCTCGCCGTGTACGACACGTACGCGGACTGGGAGACCGGCCACACCACCGCCCACCTCACCCAGCGCGGGTACGAGGTCCGCACCGTGGCCCTGGACGCGGGCAAGCCCGTCACCACCATGGGCGGGGTCCGGATCCAGGCCGACCTGTCGCTGGACGAGCTGCGGCCCGAGGACTCCTCGCTGCTGATCCTGACCGGCGCCGGACTCTGGGACGAGGGCGACGCGCTCGCCCCCTTCGCCGCCGCGGCCCGGCGCTTCCTGGACGCGGGCGTGCCGGTGGCCGCCATCTGCGGGGCGACGGCAGGGCTCGCCCGGGAGGGGCTGCTGGACGACCGGCCGCACACCAGCGCCGCGTCCTTCTACCTGGCCGCCACGGGGTACGCGGGCGGCGAGCGGTACGTCGAGGCCGACGCGGTCACCGGCGGCGACCTGATCACCGCGGGGCCGACGGAGCCGGTGGCCTTCGCCCGCGAGGTGTTCGCCCGGCTGGACGTGTACCGGGGCGAGGTGCTCGACGCGTGGTACCGGCTGTTCCACGACTCGGACCTCGAGGCGTACGGGGTGCTGGCGGCGGCAGCGGAGCGCGGGGATGCCTGAGGAGCACGCGGCGGGTGTCCGGGCCGAGCAGGACCTGCTGAGCCGCACCGCGCTCGGGGTGTTCCGGCTCAACGGCCAGTTCCTCGCGGTGTCCGAGGAGCTGGCCGGCCCGGCCGGGCTGACCGCCGCCCGCTGGCAGGTGCTCGGCGCGGTGCTGCGCGAGCCGCTGCCGGTGGCGGGGATCGCCCGGGCCATGGGGATCACCCGGCAGAGCGTGCAGCGGGTGGCGGACCTGCTGGTGGCGCAGGGGCTGGCCGAGTACGCGGCCAACCCGGCCCACCGGCGGGCCAAGCTGGTCCGGCCCACCGAGGAGGGCCGGGCCGCGGTGGCCCGTATCGGTCCCGGGCACGCGGACCTCGCCCACCGGCTCGCCGCCGAGCTGGGGCCCGAGGGCTTCGCGGAGACCGCACGGGTGCTGGAACGGCTGGCCCGCGCGATGGAGACGCTCAGAACGGGTGCCGAAGAGGGCGCCCAGGGCTGAAACTGAACCCCAGGGCCGCGGCGTCTCGTGAGGCGGAGAGGGACGACCGCGGAAGACGCGACGGCGGGACGGGCCCGGTCGGAACGAGGACCCGGCCGGCCGGGTCCTGGGGGAAGGGGCCGCGCGGCCATGGAGCAGCTGGCATTCGGGGATCCGCAACGGATCGGCGGCTACCGCCTGTTGGCGCGGCTGGGCGCGGGCGGAATGGGCCAGGTCTACCTCGCCCGGTCGGAGCGCGGCCGTACGGTGGCGGTCAAGCTGGTGCGGCCCGAGCTCGCCGAACGCGCCGAGTTCCGCGCCCGGTTCCGCCAGGAGGTGGCCGCCGCGCGGCGGGTGGGCGGCGAGTGGACCGCGCCCGTGCTGGACGCGGACACCGAGGCGCCGGTGCCCTGGCTGGCGACCGGGTACGTGGCCGGGCCCAGCCTGAGCGCCGTCGTGGCCCGGCAGTTCGGGCCGCTGCCCGAGCGCTCGGTGCGGATCCTGGCCGCCGGGCTGGCGTACGCGCTCCAGGACATCCACGCGGCCGGGATGGTCCACCGCGACCTCAAGCCGTCGAACGTGCTGGTCACGCTGGACGGGCCGCGGGTGATCGACTTCGGCATCGCACGGGCGCTGGCCGGCGATCCGGGCCACACCCGGACCGGCGAACTGGTGGGCTCCCCCGGCTTCATGGCCCCCGAGCAGGTGCGGGGCGGGGCCGTGACGGCGGCGTGCGACGTGTTCTGCCTGGGCTCGCTGCTGGCCTACGCGGCTTCCGGACGGCTCCCGTTCGGGGAGGCGGAGGGCGCGGGCGGGGTGGCCGCGCTGCTGCTGCGGATCGCCGACGCGGAGCCGGACCTGACCGGGGTGCCGGAGGCGCTGCGGCCGCTGGTCCGCGACTGCCTGCACAAGGATCCGGGCGCCCGGCCGACGCCGGCCGACGTACTGGCCCGGGTGGGCGCCGGGGACACGGTGGCCGACGGCAGGGCGCTGGAACCCTGGCTGCCGGCCGCGCTGGTGGCCCAGCTGGGGCGGCACGCGGTGGAGCTGCTGGAACGGGAGGACGCCGGCCCCGCCCGCGCCGAGCCGCCCCAGGGGCCGACGACACGGGTGGGGCAGCCCCCGCCGGCCGCGGACGGGTACGGGTACGGGTACGGCCCTCCGCACGGCCCGTACGGCGGTCCTCCGGGCGGGTACGGAACCCCGCCGGGCGGGTACGGGCAGCCGGCCGGTCCCGGGCAGCCGGGCGGCCCGGCGCCCGCGCCCGGGGAGCCCGCCGGATACGGGGCACCCGGCGGCCCGGGGTACGGGCAGGGCGGTGGCTTCGGCCCGGGCGGTGGCTTCGGGGTGGCGTGTCCGCCTCCGCCGCCGGTTGCCACGGAGCGCCCCCGACCCGGGTCTTCGGCGTTCCTGGTCGCGGTGGCACTGGTGGTCGCGGTGCTGGCCGGCGGCACGGTCTTCGCCTTCATGAACGGCTGGCACGGCGACCACGACCGGGACGACCTCAAGGGAACCGGCCCGCGTCCGGCCACCGCCTCCGGCACGCCGGACGGGCAGCGTACCGGGAGCCCCTCGCCATCGGCCGCAACCCCGGACCCGACGGCCGGCGCCGGCATCCCCGCCGGCTACCTCGGCACCTGGTCCAGCGAGCTGCGCACCTGGCGCCTGACGCTGCGCGCCGGGGCGGTGGGCGAGCAGGTGATGACGCTGGTCAAGACCGACCCGGCGTACACCTGCACCTGGACCGCCACCCTGCGCTCGGCCGGTCCGCCGGTCGAGCTGGACGCCTCGGCCGTCACCTCGGGGGACCCCGCCACCTGCGGCCCCGGCCCCTGGAGCGTGCTGACCCTGCTGCCCGACGGCCGGCTGGAGCGGCGGCTGACCGGCAGCGACAAGCCTCCGCTGACCTACACCCGGGAGGGCTGAGCGGCGCCCCGCGGCCCCGGCGGCCCGTTCCTCGTCGAACGCGCGGGGTCCTGCCGTGTTCCGACCGCAGGGGGAAGAACGGTCGACGGCGGCCGTGTTCCCGGGGCCGGATAAATGGTTCCCGAATTTACGAGGTGTTGACGTTCCCTATACGGAAACCCACACCCCGGACCGTGATCACCCAGTCCCGGGAACCCAATTTCGTGCGCAGACTGCTCACATGGGTGTCGACGGTCCTGCGTGAACGGGAACCGCCCCAGACGCGGTTCATCAACTGCCGCCTCGGCACGATCGCCTCGGGGTGTGCGGCCAGGACGTGCAGCAGGTCGAATTCCTTGCGCGACAATTCGACCGGCTCGTCGTCGAGGGTCACCTCGCGGGCCGCCACGTCGATCCTCAGCCGGCCGTGCTCGATGCTCTCCGGGGCCAGCGGCTGGGGCTTCACCCGCCGCATCACCGCGTCCATCCTGGCCATCAGCTCCTGGAAGCCGTAGGGCTTGACCAGGTAGTCGTCCGCCCCGGCCTGCAGGCCCAGCACGCGGTCCAGCTCGCTGCCGCGGGAGGTCACCACGATCACCGGGACGTCGCTGGCGGCGCGGATCTGCCGGCACACCTCCAGCCCGTCGAGGTCGGGGAGTTCGAGCTCCAGCAGCACGAGGCTGGCGTCCCCGTACGACTCCAGCGCCGAGCCGCCCGTACCCGAGGTCCACACCTCGTGGCCGTGCCGGCGCAGCCGGTCCCCCAGGGCCTGCGCGTCGCGCTGCCGGCTGTCGATCACCAGCACCCGCCAGCTCTCCGACGGGCGGGGTTCGCCGCCGCGCTGGAGCGGCAGGGGGGTCTGCACCACGGACAGCGGTACCTGGCCCATCTCTCCCCCTCGCTAGTGCTCCGCGAACGCGCGAACACCGGGAATTCTATGCATCGGGGGCCGCTTGCCACCCCGGACTAATTGAGTGTGTCAAGTCGCTCAGAACCCTGACCTGTTTTCTCTTTTCTGCGCGATTCCTGCGCGCACATCACCAAACTGCGCACGGACTTGAATGGCCGCACCTTGTTCCGGCAATTACCCGGCGGCGAAGCTCGTCGCTAGCTTCCGCAGTTCTGTGTCGAAAGTTCTGTGTCGGACGACCGAGGAGAGGTACATGGATTCCGCTGTGATTGTCGTGGGCGCGGGACCCGCGGGCATGATGCTCGCCGGCGAACTGCGCCTGGCGGGCGCGGACGTCATCGTCCTGGAGAAGCTCGCCGCCCGGACCGGGGAGTCCCGCGGGCTCGGCTTCACCGCCCGCACCATGGAGGTCTTCGACCAGCGCGGACTGCTCTCCCGGTTCGGCGACATCGAAGTCAGCAACCAGGGCCACTTCGGCGGCCTGCCGGTCGACTTCGGGGTGCTCGACGGCGCGCACCAGGCCGCCAAGACCATCCCGCAGTCGGCCACGGAGACGGTGCTGGAGGAGTGGGCGACGCAGCTCGGCGCCGACATCCGGCGCAGCCACGAGGTCCTCTCCGTCCGGGAGAAGGAGGACTGCGTCGAGGTCGAGGTCAGGGGACCGGGGGGCGTGCACACGCTGCGCGCCGAGTACCTGGTCGGCTGTGACGGCGGCCGCTCCACCATCCGCAAGCAGTCGGGCTTCGACTTCCCCGGCACGGCCGCCACGCTGGAGATGTTCCTGGCGGACGTGAAGGGCATCGAGCTGGCGCCCCGGATGATCGGCGAGACCCTGCCCGGCGGCATGGTCATGGTCGGCCCGCTGCCCGGCGGGATCACCCGGCTGATCGTGTGCGAGCGGGGCACCCCTCCGCAGCGCCGCAAGACCCCGCCCGCCTGGGCGGAGGTCGCGGCGGCCTGGCAGCGCCTGACCGGCGACGACATCTCGCACGCCGAGCCGGTCTGGGTGTCCTCCTTCGGCGACGCCACCCGGCAGGTCACCGAGTACCGGCGCGGCCGGGTCTTCCTGGCCGGCGACGCCGCGCACATCCACCTGCCGGCCGGCGGCCAGGGCATGAACACCAGCATCCAGGACGCCGTGAACCTGGGCTGGAAGCTGGGGGCCGTGGTCCGCGGCCGGGCACCGGAGGCGCTGCTCGACACGTACCACGCCGAGCGCCACCCGGTCGGCAAGCGGCTGCTGATGAACACCCAGGCCCAGGGCCTGCTGTTCCTCTCGGGCCCCGAGGTGCAGCCGCTGCGCGACGTGCTGACGGAGCTGATCCGGTACCCCGAGGTCGCGAAGCACTTCGCCGCCATGGTCTCCGGCCTGGAGATCCACTACGAGCTCGACGGCGGCCGGCACCCGCTGCTGGGCCGCCGCCTGCCCGAGGTCGCCCTCACCGGCGACCGGCTCGCCGGCTCCAGCACCAAGGCCCTGCACCAGGGCCGCGGCGTCCTGCTCGACCTCGCGGACAACGCCGAGCTGCGCCGCCGGGCCGCCCCCTGGCTGGACCGGGTGGACGTGGTCACCGCGACCCCGTCCGGCCTGCCCGCGGACAGCCCGCTGACCGGCACCGCCGCCGTGCTCGTACGGCCCGACGGATACGTCGCATGGGCGGCGCCCGGCAGCCACGGCGACCTGCCGATGGCGCTGGAGCGCTGGTTCGGCCCCGCCCGCTGACCCGCCGCGGCGACCCCCCATCCACTGACGGAAAGAGACGCACATGCACAGCACGCTGATCGTCGCGCGCATGGACCCCGGGTCCAGCCTCGACGTCGCCAAGCTCTTCGGCGAGTTCGACGGCACCGAGATGCCCCACCGCATGGGCACCCGCCGCCGCCAGCTCTTCTCGTACCGGGGCCTGTACTTCCACCTCCAGGACTTCGACTCCGAGGACGGCGGCGAGCGCATCGAGGCCGCAAAGACCGACCCGCGCTTCGTGGGCATCAGCGAGGACCTCAAGCCCTTCATCCAGGCGTACGACCCGGCGACCTGGCGCTCGCCCGCCGACGCCATGGCCACGCGCTTCTACAACTGGACGGCCTCCGAGTGAAGGCGTCCGCGGACATGATCGGAGGCAGCTCGTGACGGGGCGCCGAGTGGTCATCACGGGCATCGGCGTGCTGGCGCCGGGCGGCGTGGGGGCCGAGAACTTCTGGAACCTGCTCAGCGCGGGACGCACCGCTACCCGGGGGATCACCTTCTTCGACCCCTCCCAGTTCCGGTCCCGCGTCGCCGCCGAGATCGACTTCGACCCCGAGGCCGCCGGGCTGGGCGCACAGGAGATCCGCCGGATGGACCGCGCGGCGCAGCTCGCGGTCGTCGCCGCCCGCGAGGCGGTGGCGGACAGCGGCCTGGACCTGGCCGCGGGCGACCCGTACCGCACCGGGATCACCATCGGCAGCGCCGTCGGCGCCACCATGGGCCTGGACGAGGAGTACCGGGTGGTCAGCGACGGCGGACGGCTGGCGCAGGTGGACCACACGTACGCCGTGCCGCACCTCTACAACTACCTGGTGCCCAGCTCCTTCGCGGCCGAGGTCGCGTGGGCCGTGGGCGCCGAGGGCCCCTCCACGGTGGTCTCCACCGGCTGCACCTCCGGCCTGGACTCGGTCGGGCACGCCGTCGAGCTGATCCGCGAGGGCTCGGCCGACGTGATGGTCGCGGGCGCCACCGACGCGCCCATCTCCCCCATCACGCTGGCCTGCTTCGACGCGATCAAGGCGACCACCCCGCGCAACGACGACCCGGCGCACGCCTCGCGGCCTTTCGACGGCACCCGCAACGGCTTCGTGCTCGGCGAGGGCTCCGCGGTCTTCGTACTGGAGGAGCTGGAGAACGCCCGCCGGCGCGGCGCGCACATCTACGCGGAGATCGCCGGCTACGCCACCCGCTCCAACGCGTACCACATGACGGGCCTGCGGCCCGACGGCGCCGAGATGTCCGAGGCGATCGACGTCGCCATGGCCGAAGCCCGGCTGAACCCCGAGGCCATCGACTACATCAACGCGCACGGCTCGGGCACCAAGCAGAACGACCGCCACGAGACCGCCGCGTTCAAGAAGAGCCTCGGCGACCACGCGTACCGGACCCCGGTCTCCTCCATCAAGTCGATGGTGGGCCACTCCCTCGGCGCGATCGGCTCGATCGAGATCGCCGCCTCCGTGCTGGCGATGGAGCACAACGTCGTGCCCCCGACCGCCAACCTGCACACCCCCGACCCCGAGTGCGACCTCGACTACGTGCCGCTGACGGCGCGCGAGTGGAAGACGGACGCCGTGCTGACCGTCGGCAGCGGGTTCGGCGGCTTCCAGAGCGCCATGGTGCTCGCCCGCCCCGGAAGGAGCGCCGCATGAGCGACAGGCCCGCCAAGACGGTCGTCACCGGCATCGGCATCGCCGCCCCCAACGGCCTGGGTAACCAGGACTACTGGGAGGCGACCCGGGTCGGCAAGAGCGGCATCTCCCGCATCACCCGCTTCCCCGCCGACTCCTACCCGGCCACCCTGGCCGGGGAGATCCACGACTTCCACGCCGAGGACCACCTGCCCAGCCGGCTGATCCCGCAGACCGACCGGATGACCCGGCTCGCGCTCGTCGCGACCGACTGGGCGCTGGCCGACGCGGGCGTGGACCCGAAGGACCTCGCGGCCTACGACATGGGCGTCGTGACCGCCAGCTCCTCCGGCGGCTTCGAGTTCGGCCAGGGCGAGCTGCAGAAGCTGTGGAGCCAGGGCAGCCAGCACGTCTCCGCGTACCAGTCCTTCGCCTGGTTCTACGCGGTCAACAGCGGCCAGATCTCCATCCGCAACGGCATGAAGGGCCCCTCGGGCGTCGTCGTCAGCGACCAGGCGGGCGGCCTCGACGCCCTCGCCCACGCGCGCCGCCAGATCCGCAAGGGCACCCGCCTGATCGTCTCCGGCTCGATCGACGCCTCCATCTGCCCCTGGGGCTGGGTGGCGCAGCTGGCCAGTGACCGGCTCTCCACCAGCGAGGACGCCGACCGCGCCTACCTGCCCTTCGACGCGGACGCCCACGGGCACGTGCCGGGCGAGGGCGGCGCGATCCTGATCCTGGAGGACGAGGAGGCCGCCCGCGCCCGCGGCGCCCGCGTCTACGGCGAGATCGCCGGGTACGGCTCGACCTTCGACCCCAGGCCGGGCAGCGGCCGCGAGCCGGGCCTGCGCAAGGCGATCGAACTCGCCCTGGCCGACGCCGGGGTGACCGCCGGCGAGGTCGACGTGGTCTTCGCGGACGGCGCGGCCGTGCCGGAGCTCGACCGCATCGAGGCCGAGGCGATCACCGCGGTCTTCGGGCCGCGCGGCGTCCCCGTCACCGCGCCGAAGACGATGACCGGCCGCCTCTACTCGGGGGCCGCCCCGCTGGACGTCGCCACCGCGCTGCTGGCCGTCCGGGAGGGCGTCATCCCCGCCACCACCCACGTCGAGCCGGCCGGCTCCTACGAGCTCGACCTGGTCACCGGCCAGGCGCGCACCGCCGAGGTGCGTACCGCGCTGGTGCTCGCCCGCGGCCACCACGGCTTCAACTCGGCCCTGGTCGTCCGGGCCGCCGGCTGACCGCGGTCCGGGCCCCGCCCCGCGCGGCCCGGACCGTCCCCCACGCACGCACACGGAAGACAGGAAGGCACACGCATGTCCCAGCACGAGTTCACCACCGAGGACCTCAAGCGCATCCTGCTGGAGGGCGCCGGCGCCGACGAGAGCGTCGACCTGGACGGCGACATCCTCGACACCGAGTTCGAGCAGCTCGGCTACGAGTCCCTGGCCATGCTGGAGACCGCCAGCCGCATCGAGCGCGAGTACGGCATCACCCTCGACGACGACGTGCTCGCCGACAACCCCACCCCGCGCGCCCTGGTCGCGGCCGTGAACGCGGCGGTCGCCGCGAGCGCCCCCGTCGCCGCCTGACCCGAGCCGCCCCGGCACCTTCCGGTACGCCGCCGCGGCGGGCCCGCACCCCGCCCCGGCGGCGGACCGCCCCTGTCCCGCCCCCCTTCCACAGGAGAGCCCTTTCATGTCGAACACCGAGCAGCGGGTCGCCCTCGTCTCCGGCGCCACCAGCGGCATCGGCCTGGCCGCCGCCCGCCTGCTGGCCCAGCAGGGCCACCGCGTCTTCATCGGCGCCCGTGACGCCGAGAACGTCCGCAACACGGTCAAGGAGCTCCGCGAGGAGGGCCTCGACGTCGACGGCCAGACCCTCGACGTGCGCTCCCAGGAGGCCGTCGACGCGTTCGTCGCCGCCGCGGTCGAGCGCTTCGGCACGGTCGACGTGCTGGTCAACAACGCCGGCCGGAGCGGTGGCGGCGTGACCGCCGACATCGCCGACGAGCTGTGGGAGGACGTGATCGACACGAACCTCAACAGCGTCTTCCGCCTCACCAAGGCCGTGCTCAACGCCGGCGGCATGCGCCACAAGGACCGCGGCCGGATCATCAACATCGCCTCGACCGCGGGCAAGCAGGGCGTCGTGCTCGGTGCCCCGTACTCCGCCTCGAAGCACGGCGTGGTCGGCTTCACCAAGGCGCTGGGCAACGAGCTGGCGCCCACCGGGATCACCGTGAACGCGGTCTGCCCCGGCTACGTCGAGACCCCGATGGCCCAGCGCGTCCGCCAGGGCTACGCGGCCGCCTACGACACCAACGAGGACGCCATCCTCCAGAAGTTCCAGGCCAAGATCCCGCTCGGCCGCTACTCCACCCCGGAGGAGGTCGCCGGCCTGGTCGGCTACCTGGCCTCCGACACCGCCGCCTCCATCACCGCGCAGGCGCTCAACGTCTGCGGCGGCCTCGGCAACTTCTAGGCCCCCGGCGCCCGTCCGGACCCGACGCCCGTCCAGCCCCGACGCCCGTCCGGACCCGGCACCCGTCCGGCGCACCACCGCCGGTACGCCCCTACCACCCAGAAGGGACAAGCATGTCTGTGTCCGGCCCGCGCGAGGTGCGCGAGGTGGAGCACGAGATCACCGTCTCCGCCCCGGCAGCCGCCGTCTACCGGCTGATCGCCGAGGTGGAGAACTGGCCCCGGATCTTCCCGCCCACCATCTACGTCGACCACCTGGAGCGCTCCGGCAACGAGGAGCTCATCCGGATCTGGGCCACCGCCAACGGCGAGGCCAAGAACTGGACCTCGCGCCGCGTCCTCGACCCCGGGGCGCTGCGCATCGAGTTCCGCCAGCAGGTCTCCACCCCGCCGGTCGCCTCCATGGGAGGCACCTGGATCATCGAGCCGCTCTCGGAGACCGAGTCCCGGATCCGGCTGCTGCACGACTACACGGCCGTCGACGACGACCCCGCCGGCCTCGCCTGGATCGACGAGGCGGTCGACCGCAACTCGCGCTCCGAGCTGGCCGCGCTGAAGACGAACGTCGAACTCGCCACCGCCTCCGAGGAGCTGACCTTCTCCTTCGAGGACACGGTCGAGATCGCCGGCTCCGCCAAGGACGTCTACGACTTCATCAACGAGGCCGGCCTCTGGTCCGAGCGGCTCCCGCACGTGGCCACCGTCCGCCTCACCGAGGACACCCCGGGCCTCCAGACGCTGGAGATGGACACCCGCGCCAAGGACGGCTCCACGCACACCACGAAGTCGTACCGGGTGTGCCTGCCCACCGAGAAGATCGCGTACAAGCAGACCACGCTCCCGGCGCTGATGAACCTGCACACCGGGTACTGGACCTTCCGCGAGACCGCCACCGGCGTGGCCGCCTCCTCGCAGCACACGGTGGTGCTGCGCGCCGAGAACATCGGGAAGATCCTCGGCCCCGACGCGGACGTCGCGCAGGCCAGGGAGTACGTGCGGACGGCCCTCAGCACCAACAGCCGCGCCACCCTCGGCCACGCCAAGGCGTACGCCGAAGGCAAGCGCTGAGCCCATGGACGCCGTGGACACCCATGTCATCGTCGTCGGGGCGGGCCCCGTCGGCCTCATGCTCGCCGGTGAACTCCGCCTGGGCGGCGCCGAGGTGATCGTGCTGGAGACCCGGGACGCGCCGACCACCGAGTCCCGTGCCTCGACCCTGCACGCCCGCACCATGGAGCTGCTCGACCAGCGCGGCCTCCTCGACGGGCTGGGCGCGCCCCCGCGCGAGCCCATGGGCCACTTCGGCGGCGTCCCCCTCTCGCTGGACCTCCCGAGCCCGCACCCCGGGCAGTGGAAGGTCCCGCAGATCCGCACCGAGGAGCTGCTCGGCACCTGGGCCACCGGCCTCGGCGCCGACCTCCGGCGCGGCCACGAGGTGACGGGCCTGGCCCAGCACCCGTACCACGTCACCGTCGAGGCGCGCGGCCCCGGCGGGCCCGTCCGCCTCACCGCGCGCTACGTGGTGGGCTGCGACGGGGAGCGCTCGGCCGTACGGCGGCTGGCCGGCTTCGAGTTCCCCGGGCACGACGCGGAGCGCGAGCTGATCCGGGCCGACGTGGACGGCGTCGAGATCCCGAACCGGCGCTTCCAGCGGCTGCCCGGCGGGCTCGCCATCGCGGCCCGCCGCGGTGACGGCGTCACCCGCGTGATGGTCCACGAGTTCGGCCGGGCCGCCCGTGAGCGGTCCGCGGAGCCGGAGTTCGCGGAGATCGCGGAGGCCTGGCGGAACGTCACCGGCGAGGACATCACCGGCGGCACCCCGCTGTGGGTCAACGCCTTCGGCGACGCGTCCCGGCACGCCGGCCGCTACCGCGACCGCCGCGTGCTGCTCGCCGGCGACGCCGCGCACCAGCAGATGCCGATCGGCGGCCAGGCCCTCAACCTCGGCCTCCAGGACGCGGTCAACCTCGGCTGGAAGCTCGCCGCCACCGCCCTCGGCCGCGCCGCGCCCGGGCTGCTCGACTCCTACCACCGCGAGCGGCACGAGGTCGGCCGCCGGGTGCTGGGCAACATCTCCGCCCAGGCCCGGCTGCTGCTCGGCGGCCCCGAGGTGGAGGCGCTGCGCTCCGTCTTCGGGGAGCTGATCGGGTACGAGCGGGTACGGGCCCACCTGGCCGGGATGATCAGCGGCCTGGACATCCGGTACGAGGCGGACCCCGACGCCCACCCGCTCACCGGAGCCCGGCTCCCGTACGCGGAGCCGGGCACGGCAGGAGGCCTCGGCGCCGCCCTCGGGCCGCTCCGCGCGGGCCGGGGCGTGCTGCTGGTCTTCCCCGGGCCGGACGCGGCCGCGCTGGCCGGTGCCGCCCGGTCCCGGGCCGGGTCCGTGGACACGGTCACCGTCCCCGCCGTCCCCGAGGGAGGCGAGCCGGCCGGCGTACCGGCGCTGCTGGTGCGCCCCGACGGATACGTGGCCTGGGCCGGGGGCGACCCGGCCGGGCTGACCGCGGCGCTGGACCGCTGGTTCCGGGCCGACGGGGCCGACGCGTCCGCCGGGTCCGCCGGGGACCCGGCCGGGAAGGCCGGCCGGCCCGCCGCCGCGCCCACCACCACACCACCGACCACCCCCACCACACGGACGCCCCAGCGCGTCGACAGGAGTGCCCCCATGGGAAATCTGACGGGTAAGACCGCCCTGGTCACCGGCGCCAGCCGGGGCATGGGCCGCGCCACGGCAGAGCGCCTCGCCCGCGAGGGCGCGCTCGTCGCCGTCCACTACTCCACCGGCGCGGACGCCGCCGCCGAGGTGGTCGCCGGCATCGAGAAGGACGGCGGCCGCGCCTTCGCCGTCAGGGCCGAACTCGGTGTCCCCGGCGACGTGCACGAGCTCTTCCTCGCCCTGGAGCAGGGCCTGAAGGAGCGCACCGGCTCCACCGAGCTGAACATCCTGGTCAACAACGCCGGGGTGATGGGCGGGGTGAAGCCCGAGGACACCACGCCCGAGCAGTTCGACCGGCTGTTCGCCGTCAACGCCAAGGCGCCGTTCTTCATCATCCAGCGGGCCCTGGCGAACATCCCGGACGGCGGACGGATCGTCAACATCTCCTCCGGGCTCACGAAGTTCGCCAACCCCGACGAGATCGCCTACGCCATGAGCAAGGGCGCGGTCGAGATGCTCGCCCTGCACTACGCCAAGCTGCTCGGCCCCCGGAACATCACCATCAACTCCGTGGCCCCGGGCATCACCCGCAACGACAACCCGCTCTTCGACATCCCCGAGGCCGTCGAGGCCATGTCGGGACTGTCCGCCTTCAACCGGGTGGGCGAGCCGCGGGACGTCGCCGACATCATCGCCTTCCTCGCCTCCGACGACGCCCGCTGGATCACCGGCTCGTTCGTCGACGCGACCGGCGGCACCCTCCTCGGCTGAGCCGCACGGACCATGACCCTTCCCAAGACCGCCCTGTGGGGGCTGCTCGGCGTGCTGGCGGGCAACATGCTCATCGACGCGCTGGAGGTGTCCACCGCCGTCGTGGCGGCCCCCTCGATCGGCGCCGACCTGGGCATCCCCGACAGCAGGCTGCACTGGGTGCTCAGCGCCTTCGCGCTCGGCTTCGGCGGGCTGCTGCTCTTCGGCACGCGGATCACCGGCCGGTACGGGCGCCGCCCCGTCTACCTGGCCGCGCTGCTCGGCTTCGCCGCGGCCTCCGTGGCCGGCGCCCTCACCGACGAGCCCGCGGTGCTGTTCGGCACCCGGCTGGTCAAGGGGGTGTGCGCCGCCCTGACCGCGCCCACCGGGCTCGCGATCATCGCCACCGCCTTCCCCGAAGGGCGGCCGCGGGAACGGGCGTTGTCCGTGTACACGCTCTTCGGGGCCGCCGGCTTCACCGGGGGGCTGCTGCTGTCGGGCGCCCTCACCGAGGCCGGCTGGCGGCTCACCTTCGCCTTCCCGGCGCCGGTCGTGCTCGTGCTGTTCCTCCTCGGGCTGCGGCTGATCCCGGCCGACGACACCCCGCGGGGCGCCGTGCGCGGGCCGCTGGTGCCCGGGGTGCTGCTGCGCACCCCGGCCCTGGTCCGGTCCGCGCTCGGCGCCGCCGCTCTCAACGGCTCGTACCTCGGGCTGCTGTTCCTGCTCACCCTGCGCCTCCAGAACGGCGCCGGCTGGGGACCGCTCGCGACCGGGCTTGCCTTCCTGCCCGCCAGCGTGCCGCTGATGCTCACCGCCCTGCACTCGGGGCGGCTGGTCAGCCGGTTCGGCGCGGCCCGGCTGATCGCCCTGGGCGCGGTGGCGCCGCCCGCCGGCTACCTGCTGGCCCTCGGCGTCGGCACACCGGTGCGGTACGCGAGCCAGGTCCTGCCCGTGATGCTGCTGGTGGGCGCCGGCTTCCTGCTGTCCTTCACCGCCCTGCACACCCAGGCCACCTCCGCGGTGCCCGCCGAGCTGCGCGGCACCGCCGGAAGCCTCTACCAGACCGCCGTCCAGACGGGCGCGGCCGTCACCCTCACCGCGGTGGCCGCCCTCGGCACCGCCGGGTACCGCACCGCACTGCTCCTCGTGACCGGCGTCGGCCTGGCCGGGCTGTGCGTCGCGCTGGCCGGCGTACTCCCCGGCCGCCGCACGCCCGCACCGGCGCCGGCCGTCCCCCGGACCTCCCCGACCCCTCGGAAGGAATCCCATGTCCACTGAACCCCTCCGCCTCGCCGTGATCGTCGGCAGCAGCCGCGCCGGCCGCTTCGGCCCCGTCATCAGCTCCTGGTTCACCGGCATCGCCCGCGAGCGCGGCGACCTCGACGTCGACCTCATCGACCTCGGGGAGCACGCCCTGCCGCTGGAGCTCTCCCAGGACCCCACCCCCGAAGCCAGGGCCGTGCTCGCCGAGGTCTCGCCCCGGCTCCAGGCCGCCGACGCCTTCGTCGTCGTCACGCCGGAGTACAACCACAGCTTCCCGGCCCCGCTGAAGAACCTCATCGACTGGCACTACACCCAGTGGCAGGCCAAGCCGGTCGGCTTCGTCTCGTACGGCGGCCTCTCCGGCGGCCTGCGCGCCGTCGAGCAGCTCCGCCCGGTCTTCGCCGAACTGCACGCCGTCACCGTCCGGGACTGCGTCAGCTTCCACTCCGCGCACGAGCAGTTCGACGCCGACGGCCGCCCCCGGGACGAGACGGGCCCGGAGCGCGCCGCCAAGGTGCTGCTCGACCAGCTGACCTGGTGGGGCACCGCGCTGCGCGAGGCGCGCACCCGCGTGCCGTACGGGAGCTGATCCCGGTGGGACCGATCAGGAGCGGCACCGCCCGCCCCGCCCGGCACACGGCGCTCGGCGCCACCGACACCGATGCCCGCACCCAGGTGGTCAACCGGTACGTGTACGGCGTGCTGGGCACCGTCCTGGGGCTCGGCCCCGAACTGTCCGACCCGTCGGGCGGACCGGCCGGCAAGAACTGGAGAGGAGCCGTGCGGAGCTGAACGGAACACGCACGGGGCGACCCGCCGCGCGGACCCGCACCGCGGCGGCGGAGGTGCCGGAGGACCCCACGCGGGCGCCGGGCGCGCGGGGACCCGCCTCACCCGGCGTGCCCCGGCGCCGGCGGCCCCCCAAGGGGCTGCCGGGACCGGGTCTGGTGGACCTGTGGATGCTGAAGGCGCCCCCGCCCGAGGCCGGCCCCCTGGACCTGTCCGTCCTCGACCCGGCGGAGCGGGACCGGGTGGCCGCCTTCGTACGGCCCACCGACGCCCGCGCGTACGCCGCCGCGCACATCGCGCTGCGGCGGCTGCTGGCCGGCTGGCTGCGCATCGGCCCCGAGGAGATCCCCATCTGGCGGGAGCCGCTGGGCCGGCCGGTGATCCCGTGCCCCGGCCTGAAGCTGCACTTCTCCGTGTCGCACAGCGGCGGGCTCGCCCTCTTCGCCGTGGCGGCCGCCCCCATCGGGGCGGACGTCCAGCGCAGGACCGGGGACCGGACCATCGACGCCGTCGCGCGCACGCTGCACCCGGCCGAGCGCGCCGAGCTGGAGGCGGCGCCGGAGGAGGCCCGGCCCGAGCTGTTCGGCCGCATGTGGACCCGCAAGGAGGCCTACCTGAAGGGCATCGGCACGGGCCTGCGCCGCTCGCCCGCCGCCGACTACCTGGGCTCCGACCCCCGCCTGCGGCCCCACGGCTGGACGGTGTTCGACGTGTCCTGCCCGCCCGCCCACACCGCCGCGGTGGCGGTCCAGGGGCCCGCGCCCAGGCAGCTGCGCGTCCACTGGCTGCCGCCGGACTGGCTCGCCTGACCCGGAGCGGCCCGAACAGAGAAAGGAAGCAACTGGCATGACCCGTACCGCATTCCTCTTCCCGGGGCAGGGCGCGCGGCGCGCCGGCATGGGCCGGGACCTGCTCGCCGGCCGTCCCGAACTGGCCGACCGCTACTACCTGGAGGCCGACCGGCTGCTGGGCATCCCGCTGTCGTGGGCCTGTCTGCACGGCCCCGACGGCCAGTTGCGCGAGGCGCCCGTGAGCCAGCCGGCCGTGCTGCTGACCAGCCTGGTCACGCTCGACGTGCTGCGTTCGCGCGGTGCCGAGCCGGACGTCGTGGTGGGCCACAGCCTGGGCGCGTACACGGCGCTGGTGGCGGCCGGCGTGCTGGACTGGACGGACGCGCTGTGGCTGGTGCGGCTGCGTGGCGAGCTGGTGGCCGCGGCCGACGACCGGGTGCCGGGGCGGATGGCGGCCCTTTGGGGGCTGCCGCTCGCGGCGGCCGGGCGGCTGTGCGCCGAGGCCCGGCTGGCGACCGGCGAGACCGTGGAGACCGCCAACGACGGTGAGGGCGGCCGGGTCGTCGTCTCCGGGCAGCTCAGGGCCGTGGCGCACGTGCTGGACGCGGCCCGGGCGGCCGGGTTCCGCGCCACGGGCCTGTCGGTGGGGGCGGCCCTGCACTCCAGCCTGATGCGGGAGACCGAGGCGGAGTTCGGCGAGGCTCTGGCCGCCACCGAGTTCCGGGACCCGGTCGTCCCGGTGGTCTGCGGCTCCACCGGAGGGTTCCTCACCACGGGCGCGGCCGCGCGGGAGAGCCTGCGCGGCGAGCTGAGCCGGCCGGTGCGCTGGGCGGCGGCCGCGGACCGGATGGCCGCCCTCGACGTGAGCCGGTTCGTGGAGGTGGGACCCGGCCGCACCCTCGGCGGGCTGCTGCGCCGGCTCGACCCGAAGGCCCGCGTCCACGCCACCGGCACGGCCGCCCAGCTCTCCCTGACGACCGCGGCGCTGGCCGCGTAACCGATCCGCCCCCGCGCCGCGCAGTCCGATCCGTTCCGCCGCGCGGACCGCTCCCCCACTTCACGAGAAAGGCACTCCCCTATGCCGCAGACCGTCCTGGTCACCGCCGCCACCGGCAACGTCGGCCCGCACGCCCTGGCCCAGCTGCTGGAGGCGGGCGTGACCGCCCGCGCCCTGGTCCTCAAGGACGACCCCCACATCGGCCGTGTCCCCGAGGGCGTCGAGCTGTTCGAGGGCGACCTGGCGGATCCCGACAGCCTGGACGCCGCCCTGGAGGGCGTGGACGCGGTCTTCCTCATGTGGCCGTTCTTCACCACCTCGGTGGAGACCGCGCCCGCCGTGGTCCGCAAGATCGAGGCCGCCGCCCGCCGGGTGGTGCTGGTCTCCTCGGTCGGCGTCCACATCGGCCTGGAGCGTGTGGACAACAACTGCCACGCCTACCTGGAGGAGCTGCTGGAGGACACCGCCCTGGAGTGGACCTTCCTGCGCACCACCGGCTTCCAGGCCAACGCCCTCGGCTTCGCCGGCCAGATCAGGAACGGCGGCACCGTGCACTTCCCGTACGGCGCCGCCACCCGCACCTCCGTGCACGAGGCCGACGTGGCCGCGGTCGCGGTGGCCTCGCTGACCGAGCGGGGCACGGCCCACGCGGGGCAGAAGTACCTGGTCACCGGCCCGCTCGCGGAGTCTCAGGAGGAGCAGGTCCGGATCATCGGCGAGGTGCTCGGCCGCGAGCTGGAGTGGCGGGACATCGAGCACCAGGCCGCCAGGGACGCGATGGTGGGCGCCGGCTGGCCGCCGTCCTACGCGGACGGCGCGCTCGACTACTTCAGGATGCTCACCACCGAGGCCGAGGTCGGCTCGACGGTGGTCGAGGAGGTCACCGGCAGGCCGGCCCGCACCTTCCGGGAGTGGGCGCTGGAGCACACCGCGGTGTTCCGGTGACCGTGCGGGAGGTGCTGCTCGACGCCGCCGGGATCCCGCTGTCCGGGCTGCTGGCCGAGCCGGCCGGGGGTCCGCCCCGGGCGCTGGTGCTGGCCCTGCACGGGGGCGGGATGCGCGCCGGGTACTTCGACAGCCGGGTCGTGCCGGGGCTCTCGCTGCTGGAGCTCGGGGCCCGGCTGGGGTACGCGGTGCTGGCCCTGGACCGGCCCGGGTACGGGGCCTCGGCGGCCGCGCTGCCGGAGGGGCAGCCGGTGGCCGGGCAGGCCCGCACCGTCCGCGCGGCGCTGGCCGGCTTCGTGCGGGAGCACGCGGTGGGGGCCGGGGTGTTCGTCCTCGCGCACTCCAACGGGGGCAAGCTGGCGCTGGCCCTGGCGGCGGACGGCTCGGGGCCCGGGCCCGGCTCCGGGCCCGGCTCCGGGCCCGGCTCCGGCCCCGGGCCCGGGCCCGGCTCCGGGCCCGCGCTGCTGGGGCTCGACGTCTCGGGGATCGGCAGCCGGTTCGCCGTGGGGCCCGAGCTGATGCCGGGTCCGGACACCTCGGGCGACTGGCGGCGCCACTGGGGCGCCCTGCGCTGCTACCCGCCGGACGCGCTGCGGCGGGGCCAGGAGCTGCTGGCCCGGGTGCCGGACACGGAGGCGCTGGAGGGCCCCCGGTGGCCCGAGCTGTACCCCGGCATCGCCGCCCGGGTGCGGGTGCCGGTCCGGTTCACCTTCGCCGAGCAGGAGCGCTGGTGGCGGCACGACGAGGAGGCGGTGGCGGCCCTGACCGCGCCGCTCGCCTCGGCCGTCGTACGGGTCGACCGGCAGCCCGATGCCGGCCACAACATCAGCCTGGGCTGGGCGGCCCGTACGTACCACCTGCGCGCCCTCGGCTTCCTGGAGGAATGCCTGCTGGCCCGCGACGCGGCCGCACCGGTCCGGGCCCGCGCGGCGGCCTGACCGTTCCGGCCCCGGCCCCGGCCGGCACCCCGCCCTGCCTGGCCGCCCCGCGACCGCCCCGCGGCGGCCCCACGGTCCCCGGCGGCCCCGCGGCGGCCCCACGGCTCCGGCCGTGAACCCGGCCGGCACCCCGGCCGCTCCCGGCGTCCCGGCGGCGCCCGGCCGGAGCCGGCCGGCACCCCCGCCGCCCGGCCACCGGTCCCTTCGTCCACCCCAGCTCCGGAGGAGCACATGTCCACCACCCCCTTCGTCACCTTCGACACCTGGCACGCGGACGACGGGCCGGCGGCGCTGCGCCTCGCCGACGCCCTCGCCGCGGAACTCCGCGACCGGTACGCCCCCGCGCCCGGCTTCGCCTTCGCCCGGGTGCACCTCAGCCTCGACGGCCGTACGGTCGTGACCTGCACCGAGTGGGACGCGGAGGCGCACTGGACGGCCGCGTCCGCCGCGCTGCCCGCCGGCGCGGCGCTCCGCACGGAGCCCGGCAGCGCCTTCCGCGGCACCCGCGCGGCCCACGTGGCCGGCCCCGAAGCCGGCACCGCCCCGGGCATCGTCTCGGTCGCCACCCGGCACGTCGGCACGGCCGTCGCGGCCCGCTCGCTGCTCCGGCACCTGCTGGACACGGCCGACTGGAAGCGCACCTTCCCCGGCTTCGTGTCGGCCACCCCCTTCATCAGCCTGGACGGCACCACGTACCTCAACTACCCGCAGTGGACGGACGAGGCGGCGTACCGGGCGTACATGACGGATCCGCGCAACGCGGCCGCGCAGGGCGGGATCGCCGCCCTGGAGGTCGCGCCGCCGGAGTTCGTGATGGCGGTGGTCCACGCACAGGTCACGGCGGCGGACGCCGCGGGCGCGGGGAGGGCGGCATGAGCTCGTACAGCACGGGGTCGCTGACGAAGGACCAGCTCTCGCGGCTGGACCAGGTGCGGCTCTTCGAGAAGAAGTACGACCCGGTGACCGTCTCGATCCTGGAGTCGCTGCCGGTCGGGCGCACCTGGCGGTGCCTGGAACTGGGCGCGGGCGGCGGCTCGATGGCGTACTGGCTGGCGGACCGCGCCGACCTGGGCAGCGTGCTGGCCGTGGACGTCGACACGGCGTACCTGGACGGGGACCGTGCGCCCAACCTGACAATTCAGCGGTCCGACATCAGCGCCGGTGACTTCGCCCCGGGTACGTTCGACCTCGTGCTCGCCCGCGCCACGGTCGAGCACGCGGCGAACCCCGACGAACTGCTGGAGCGGGCTGCGGGCTGGGTCGCGCCCGGCGGCTGGCTGGTGGTGGAGGACTTCTACTACCTGCCCGCCGAGCACGCGCCCACCAGCGTCGGACGGGCCCTCGTCGGCGCGTACGTCCGGCGGATGGAAGCACAGGGAGCGGATCTGGGCTGGGCCCGTCATCTGCCCGCGGCGCTCGCGCGCGCCGGGCTGACGGAGGTCGGCTCGCGGGTGACCCCGGCCGGTCCCGGGCAGTCGGCCGCCGACGACGAGCTGATCGGCCTGCGCATGCGGCAGGAGGGTCACACGCTCGTCGAGAGCGGCCTGGTCGAGGCCGGTCAACTGGCGGCCTTCATCGACGCGTTGGGCACTCCGCAGGCGCGCGACATGACGACCCTGATGGTTTCGGCTTGGGGACGCAGGCCCCAAGAGTAGATAGTTGGCCAGCCAAGCAATATGGTTGGTGGGCCAACAGTTCTTCTGAGTGGAAGGCATTGCCATGTCTGTTGTTGCCGGAACCGTGCTCGTCCTCGGTGCCACCGGCCGTCAGGGCGGCGCCGTGGCCCGTGAGCTGCTGCGCCGCGGCTGGCCGGTGCGCGCCCTCGTCCGGGACCCCGCCTCGGACGCCTCGCAGGCCCTCGCGGCCGCGGGCGCCGAGCTGGTGCCCGGCGACCTGGAGGACACCGCCTCCCTGGACGCCGCCCTGCGCGACGTCTACGGCGTCTACAGCGTCCAGACCTTCACCGGCCCCGACGGCGCGGCCGGCGAGGAGCGGCAGGGCAAGGCCGTGGCCGACGCGGCCGCCCGGGCCGGCGTCGCGCACTTCGTGTACGGCTCGGTCGGCGGCGCCCGGCGCGGCAGCGGCGTCGAGCACTTCGAGAGCAAGGGCCGCATCGAGGCCCACATCGAGGAGCTCGGCCTGCCCGCGACCGTCCTGCAGCCCACCATGTTCCTCGACAACTTCCAGTGGATCGGCCCCGCGGCGGTCGACGGCGAGCTGGTCCTCAACCTCGCCCTGGAGCCTGACACCAGGCTCCAGATGATCGCCTCCAGCGACATCGGCGTCTTCGCCGCCGACGTCTTCGCCGACCCGCAGGGCCACCTGGGCCGCACCATCGAGATCGCGGGCGACGAGCTGACCGGCCCGGAGATGGCCGACGCCTTCGCGAAGGCGGCCGGCGTCCCGGTCCGCTTCCGGCAGCAGCCGATCGAGCAGCTCCGCTCCTTCAGCGCCGAGATGGCCACGATGTTCGACTGGTTCAACAGGGAGGGCTACCGGGCCGACCTGCCCGCCCTGCGCGCCCGGCACTCCGACCTGATCACCCTTGAGACCTGGGCCGCGCGGAACTGGACCGCACCCCAGGGCTGACCCGGAGCCCCGGCCGCCCACGCACCCACGCCCCGCCCTTTGGAGGTACCCCCATGTCCGCACCGACTGCCGCGATCACGGCCGCCCGCGCCGCCGGAGCGGTCGCGGCGCGCCACGCGGCCGAGGCCGACACAGGCCGGCGCCTGCACGTCGACGTCGTGGCGGCCCTGACCGACGCCGGGTTCGCCCGGCGGTTCGTGCCGGCGCACCTGGGCGGCGAACCGGTGACCTTCGCCGAGCTGACCGAGGCCGTGGCCGCGGTCGGCGAGGGGTGCGCCTCCGCCGCGTGGGTGGCCTCGCTCACGGCCCACGTCGGGCGGTTCGCCACGTACCTGCCCCTGGAGGGTCAGGAGGAGGTCTGGGAGAAGGGTCCCGACACCCGGCTCGTGGCGGCCGTGGTGCCGCAGGGCACCACCGAGCGCGTGGACGGCGGCTGGCGGATCTCCGGCACCTGGAACTTCCTGAGCGGGGTCGAGTTCTGCGACTGGGCGCTGCTGCTCGGCCCGGCCGCGCCCGGCGGCCGCCCCACCGGGCAGGAACGATTCTTCGTGGTCCGGCGGGACGACTTCGTCATCGAGGACACCTGGAACACCCTCGGCATGCGCGCCACCGGCAGCCATTCCGTGCGGGTCGACGAGGTCTTCGTACCCGACCACCGGACCTTCCGGCAGGCCGACCTCTTCGAGGGCCGGCGGTCCGAGGCCGCCGGCGGTGCGCGCACCGGCCTGCCCGGCGAGGGCCTGCCGATCTTCGCGGTCAACGGCCTGACCTTCGCCGCCCCCGTCCTGGGCGCCGCCCGCGGCGCCCTCGCCCTGGCCGGGCAGTCCCTCGGCGGTACGGACGGCCGTCCCCCGGCCCGAGACGCGTACCGCACCGCCTTCGCCCTGTCCGCCGGCGAGATCGACGCGGCCGGGCTGCTGCTCCAGCGGGTCGCCGCCACCGCCGACCTCGGCGGCGTCACCCCCGAACTGGTCACCCGCGCCCGGCGCGACAGCGCGCTCGCGACCCGGATGCTCGCGGGCGCGGTCGACCGGCTCTTCAAGGGCAACGGCGTGCGCTCGACCGCCACCGGCGCCCCGCTCCAGCGCTACTGGCGCGACGTGACCAGCGCCGCCACCCACGGCGTGCTCCAGTTCGAGCCCGCGGCGCTGGAGTTCACCAAGCGCTGACCCAGCGCCCCGCGCGGCGCGCGCCGCCTCCCGCTTCCCGTCCCCTCCCGCTTCCTGTCCCCTCCGCTCTCCCCTGTGAGGACCAGATGAGCTCACCCAGCCCGGCCACGCCAGGCCCGGCCGGACCGGCCGGACCGGCCCCGGCCGGCGCCCCTGCGCAGCCCGCAGGCACGCCGGCGATCCTCTCCGTGCTGCTGCTCGCCACGACGCTCACCGTGATGGCCGGCGCCATCGTGATGCCCGTCGTCGAGGTGATCCGCGGCGACCTCGGGATCAGCGGCACCGAGGCCGGCCTGATCCTCACGGCGCACGGCCTCTCCCTGGCCGTCGCCAGCCCGCTCACCGGCTGGCTGGTCGACCGGATGGGCGTCCGCACGCCCCTCGCGGCGGGCCTGGTGCTCTACGGCCTGGCCGGCGGAGCGGGCCTGCTCACCGACTCGTACGTGTCGCTGCTGCTCACCCGGATCGTGTTCGGCATCGGCGCGGCCTTCGTCTTCACCGGCACCACCGTGGCCGTGCTCGCCCTCTACCAGGGGCCCGAGCGCGACAGGGTGATGGGCTGGCGGGCCACCGCCCAGTCCCTGGGCGGCGTCGTCTGGCCGCTGATCGGCGGCGCGCTCGGCGGGGTCTCCTGGCACGCGCCGTTCGCCATCTACCTGCTCGGCGTCCCGCTCGGCCTCGCCACGCTGGCCGCCCTGCCCGACACCCGCGGCGCGGGCGGCCCCGCCAAGGGGGGCACGGTGCTCCAACTGCTCCGGCAGCGGCCCGCGCTCATCGGGTTCTACCTGCTCCAGGCCGTCTGCTCGGTCCTGCTGTATGCGATCGGCGTCTTCCTGCCGCAGCGGCTGGCGGAACTGGGCGTCGAGGAGCCGTTCCTGGTGGCCCTCTACAACGTGGTCATGACCGTGGTGATGAGCCTGGTCGGCCTCGTGTACGCCAAGCTGCGCGCCGGCCTCGGCTACACCCTGCTGCTCCGGCTGGCCGCCGTGGCCTGGGTCGCCGCCTTCCTGATCCTGGGCGTCGCCGACCAGACCCTGCTGCTCTTCCTGGCCCCGGCGCTGTTCGGCCTGGGCCTGGGCATGGCCTTCCCGGCCCTGGCCGTGCTCATCGGCGAGGGCGCACCGCCCGAGCTGCGGGGCCAGGCCACCTCCCTGTCCGGCACCGCCACCTTCATCGGGCAGTTCGCCTCGCCGCTGCTGCTCGGGCCGCTGATCGGGGCCACCTCGGTGACCACCGGGTTCCTGGCCTCCGCCGGGCTCTCCGCGGTGGTGCTGCTCCTGCTGCTGCCGTTCAGGGCGGGCGGGCCGGCGGCCGCACCGGGCGGGGCGGCCGCGGCGGATGCGGCTCCGGCCGGCGCGGCTCCGGCTGCCGCCGCGGCTGCCGATGCCTGACCTCCGTACGGCGGACGCCTGATCCCCGTAGGGCCACCTGACCTCCGTACCGCCGCGCGGGCCACCCGTACCCGTGCGTCACGTACCGCCCGCGGGCGCACCTGCACCCGCATGCCAGACCCCAACCCGGGGCGCCCGTTCCCCCGTACCGGCGCCCGACTCCGTATCACCCGTTAGTGAGGACACCCATGACCACCGCATTCGACCCGGCCGACCTGGCGGGGACCAAGCTCGCCAACCGTCTCGTCATGGCGCCGATGACCCGGAGCCGTGCCGCCGAGGGCGCTCTGCCGACCGAGCTGACCGCCGAGTACTACGCCCAGCGCGCCTCGGCCGGTCTGATCATCACCGAGGGAACCCAGCCGAACGTCAACGGCCAGGGCTACCCCTTCACCCCCGGCATCCACAGCGCCGAGCAGGTCGCCGCCTGGCGCGTCGTGACCGACGCCGTGCACGCCAAGGGCGGCGTGATCTTCGCGCAGCTCATGCACGCCGGCCGCATCGGCCACCCGGTCCTGCTGCCCGGCGGCATGACCCCCGTCGGCCCCTCCCCGGTGGCCGCCAAGGGCCAGGTCTACACGCCGGAGGGCCCGAAGGACTTCGTCACCCCGCGCGAGCTGACGGGCGACGAGGTCCGCGCCACCATCGCGGACTTCGCCTCCGCCGCCCGCAACGCGATCGACGCCGGGTTCGACGGCGTCGAGCTTCACGGTGCGGCCGGCTACCTGATCCAGCAGTTCCTCGGCCCGGTCAGCAACCAGCGCACCGATGAGTGGGGCGGCTCGGTCGAGAACCGCATCCGCTTCGCGGTCGAGGTCGCCAAGGCCGTCTCCGCCGAGATCGGCGCCCACCGCGTCGGCCTGCGCATCTCCCCCGGGACCAACCCGTTCAACGACATCCAGGAGCCGGAGCCGCAGCCGACGTACGCGGCGCTGATCGAGGCCCTCAACCCGCTGGGCCTCGCCTACCTGCACATGATCGAGGGCGCCGACCGCGACCTCATGCTCGCCATCCGCAAGGAGTGGCAGGGCACCTTCATCCTCAACCCGGCCACCGAGGGCCGCCCGACCGGCGTCGAGGAGCTGAAGCTCGTCGAGGACGGCACGGCCGACCTGCTCGCCTACGGCGCGCTGTTCCTCGCCAACCCCGACCTGCCGGCCCGCCTGGCCGTCGGCGGCCCGTTCAACGAGGCCGACCCGGCCACGTTCTACGGCGGCGGCGCCGAGGGCTACACCGACTACCCGGCGCTCGCCGGCTGACCGACGGCACCGCCGGGTTCCCCCAGGCGCCCGGTCCGGCCCCGCCCACGCGGTGACCGGGCCGGGCGCCTGCCCGTACGGACGACATCCCGAGGAGACCAGAGCATGGCCCGCCGTACCACCCGCACTCCGTCCGCCTTCCGAATACGCCGTACCCCTGCCCGGCTTCGCGGCGCCGTCGGCGCAGCCGTCGCCGCGGCCGTCTCCGCCGCCGCGATGACCGCCGCGCTGCTCCCGGCGACCACCGCCGTGGCCGAGGAGTCCGACGGCCTGGCCGCGCCCCGACGGGTGCTGTTCCGGGACGACTTCACGGCCGGCTTCGCCAACTCCGGTGCGGGCGCCAAGTGGAGCACCCCGTTCACCGACGGCGTCGTGACGACGTCGGCCGCCGGCCTCAAGGTCGTCCCGTCCGGCACCGACCCGGCCACCGGGCAGCCCGCCTTCCAGTGGACCACCGGCCAGCAGTCGGGCGGCGGGATGGGCACCCTGGACCACATCAAGTGGGCCTCGATGACCACCCACACCGCGTCCACCGGACTGGCCGGCTTCGACACCCCGGCCACCGGCACGCTCAGCTGCGCCACCACCCTCTCGGCCACCGGCACGGGCATGGGTGCGCACCCGTTCGGCGCGGCCGTCTCCGACGCCGAGGCCGATCCGCGCCTGGGCTCCGGTGCGCTGCTGTTCACGGACCCCGAGTCCAACGTGGTCTTCGACTTCTTCGTGACCAACAAGAAGATCTACGCCGTCTACGAGCGGCTCCGGAAGCCGGGCACCACGTACGCCGCCTACTCGTACGCCGTGCCCGTGGCCTCACGGACCAGCACCTCGACGGACACCCTGAAGATCTCCGTCAACCGCGCCAACGCGAGCGTGACCTGGACGGTCAACGGCGCGAACGTCCTCTCGGTGTGGGGCATCGGCAACCGCGTGCCGGACCGCAAGTACATGACCCTGGACCACGGCGGCACGGAGGAGACGGTCCGGCCCCGCCAGCTCAACTGCGGTCTGGGCACCTTCACCCTGCTCGACGGTGCGACGGGCGCCGACGGCAAGGCGCTCGTGAAGATCGACTCGACGGTCGACTACTTCAACCCGCGGCAGGGAGCCCCCGCCGCGCAGACCTTCGTGGACGCCGCGGGCCTGGCCGGGAACCGGCTGTGGGGCCAGGGCGTTCAGCTGAGGGTCGGCAGCGTCGAGGTGACGAGCAGCTGAGCGGCCGTCGCCCGGTCGCCGAGCGGCCGCTGACCGGCCGCTGACCGGGCGCTGACCGGGCGCTGACCGGCCGCTGACCGGCCGCTGACCGGCCGGCCGCCCCGGGCGCACTGACCCCGGGGCGGCCGGCGTCGGTCGTCCCTGCGGTGGGAGGCCTCAGGCCCCGCGCGGTTCCACCAGGTTGCGTTCCATGCGGCGCAGCAGCCGCAGGGCCTCGGTGCGCTGGCGTTCCGACATCCCGGCCGTGGTGATCGTCTCCAGGTCCGCCCAGGCCCTCTCGACCTCGCTGCGCAGCGCCCGGCCCTCGGAGGTGAGGGAGACGATCACCGAACGGCGGTCGTCGGGTGCGGTCTCGCGGGTGATCAGACCCTGCTGTTCGAGGCGCTGCACGGTGCGCGTGACCGTCGAGCGGTCCAGCTTGAGCGCGTTCGCCAGCGCGCTCTGGGACTGGTGGTCGTTCTCCCACAGGCGCATCAGGAGCAGTTCCTGGCCGGGGTAGAGGCCGATCCGGCCCAGCAGCGGCGAAGCGGCCGCCCAGTGGGCGCGGGCCAGCCGGAGAATCATGTGTCCGATCTCCCCGTACTCCTCCACCGGGCCTCCACGCCGCCGTCCCACAATTCGTCGCCGGGCACACGTCCGTGGCCCGGCCACACACTACAGCGGCGCCGGAAGGGGTCCCTTGAACACGATCAGGCGGACGTTCCAGTCCCTCTCGGTGCGGAACTTCCGCCTCTACGCACTGGGCCAGCTGATGTCCGTGACGTGTACGTGGATGATGATCGTCGCCCAGGACTGGCTGGTCCTGGGCCTGTCCGGCGACTCCGGCACGGCCCTCGGCGCGATCACCGCGGCCCAGTTCGCCCCCGTGCTGCTGCTGACCCTGTACGGGGGGCGGCTGGCGGACCGGCACGACAAGCGGCGCATCCTCGTGCTGGCCAACCTGGCCGCCGGCGTGCTCGCCCTCGCGCTGGCCCTGTGGGTGGTGGCCGGGGGCGTGCGGCTCTGGCACATCGGGGTGTTCGCCGTGCTGCTGGGCGCGGTCAACGCCGTGGAGGCGCCGACCCGGATGTCCTTCATCAGCGAGCTGGTGGGCTCGGAGCTGCTGCCGAACGCCTCGGCCCTGAGTGCGGCGTACTTCAACACCGCCCGGGTCGCCGGGCCCGCCCTGGCGGGGCTGCTGATCAGCGGTTACGGGGTGGGGCCCGTGATGCTGCTGAACGCCGTGAGCTACCTCGCGACCGTGGTGAGCCTGCTGCTGATGCGGCCGGGCGAGATGCGCGGCGGGGGTGCCGGGCGGGCGCGGGACACGCGGGTGGTGGACGGGCTGCGGTACCTGCGGTCGCGGTCCGACCTGCTGCTGCCGATCGGGCTGGTCGCGGTGAACGGCCTGTTCGCCTTCAACTTCCAGCTGACGCTGCCGCTGCTGGCCAAGACCGTGTTCGGGGCCGGCTCGACGACGTTCGGGCTGCTGAGCAGTTCCCTGGCGGTGGGCTCGCTGGTGGCCGCCTTCGCCACCACCGCACGGCGGGGCCGGCCCTCCGCGGGCGTGGTGACGGGCGGTGCGGTCGCGTTCGGGGCGCTGGAGGCGCTGACCGGGTTCGCGCCCTCGCTGCCGGTGGCGCTGGTGCTGCTCGCGGCCACCGGGTACGCCATGAGTCATTTCGCGCAGTCCTCGAACCACCGCATCCAGCTGGGCTCCGATCCGCGGTACCGGGGGCGGGTGATGGCGGTGTACACCCTGATCTTCCAGGGGTCGACGCCCGTGGGGGCGGTGCTCACGGGCCTGGTCTCCGAGGAGTTCGGGGCGCGCTGGGGGATGACCGCGGGCGGGCTGGTCTCGCTGGCTGCGGGGCTCGGCGCGTGGTGGCTGCTGCGGCGTGGCTACGGGCTGGCGGCTTCGGGGAGCGGGGCCGGGGATACGGCGGACGAGGTCCGTGCTTCTGGGGAGGGGGCCGTCACCCCCGTAGTACTTGAGAGCTACGCGGAAAGGGCGCTCCCCAGCGGGACGCCGACCACGCGGCGCGGTTCGTAGCTTCGGGTCCGGTGGGGGCGCGACCGGTGTCCCCCAGGACCCGGAGGTGCCGCGATGACCACCCAGCACGATCGTGCCGCCCGCCCCCCGCGCTTCGGCCGGCTGCGCCGCACGCTGCTGGCCGCGCTGGTCGCCGCGGCGGTGGTGGTGCCGGTCTCAGCCGCGGCGCTGCCGGACGCGCCGGCGCCGGCCCCGGTGCGCTTCGGGGAGGCGGTCCCGCTCCAGGAGCGGTACGCGGCGAACCGCGCCGCGCTCGCCGGAGCCGCTCGGATGGCGGCTGGTGCGGGGCACGAAAGCCGTGCGGCGAAGCTGAGGGCCATGGCGTCCGGGCGGTTCCTGGCCTTCGACGGCCACGGGACCGGGCGGGCCGTGGAGGTGCTGGGGGACCTGGCGGGAGCCCGGCGGGTGGCGTTGCTGGTGCCGGGTTCCGACACGACGCTGGACACGTACGCGCGCTTCCGTGCCGGTGCGGCCGCGCTCCGGGAGCGCCTGCTGCGGGAGGGCCACGGGGACACGGCGGTGGTGGCGTGGCTGGGGTACGACACTCCGGGCACGGTGAGCCCCGCGGTGGTCACCACCGGGCGCGCCGACGATGCCGCCCGCGAACTGGCGCCCTTCCTTTCCGGGTTGGCGCGGCTGGCGCCCGGCGCCGGGATATCCCTGCTGTGCCATTCGTACGGCTCGGTCGTGTGCGCGCGTACCGCCACGCCGGCCGCCGTGACGGACGTGGTCCTGTACGGCAGTCCGGGCACGGGTGCCGACCGGGCCGCGGACCTGCCGACCGCGGCCCGGGTCTGGGCCGGGCGGGGTGCCGGGGACTGGATCGCCGGTGTGCCCCACGTGCGCGTGGAACTCCCGGGCGGCTCGCTCGGGTTCGGCACCGATCCGGTCGATCCCGGCTTCGGGGCGCGGGTGTTCGACGCCGGGGACGGCGGTCACAGCGGCTACCTCCATGCGGGCGCGGCCTCGCTGGCCCGGCTCGCGCGCATCGCAGCGGGTGAGCGGCCGTGACCCGAGTCCGGGCCACCTCGCCCTCCCTCCGCGCCGGTTCTTCCCCTGCCGTCAGCCCGGAGCCACGCCCTCACCTTCGGAGGCTCGCCATGCCGAAACCCGCCGGACTCGCCCACCGGATAGACGCCGCCACCCCTCCCGGCCGCGACCGTGCCGTCGACGGGCTGCGGGCCCTCGCCATCACCGGTGTGGTGCTCGGCCACTGGCTGGTGACCGCACTGACCCCCGCGGACGGCGCGCTGCGGGGCACCAGTCCGCTGGCCCACCTGCCCTGGCTGGCGCCGGTGTCCTGGATCTTCCAGACGCTGGCCGTGTTCTTCCTGGTCGGCGGGTACGTGGCCGCGCGGAGCCACGCCTCGGCCCGGTCGCGCGGGGTGACGTACGCGCGGTGGACGGGGGGCCGGCTGGCCCGGTTGTTCCGGCCGGTCGCCGCCGTCCTCGTGCTGTGGACCGTGGCCACCGGGGCCATGCTGGCGGCCGGGGTCGGCGCGGAGACGCTGCGGACACTGCTGCGGCTGGTGCTGTCTCCGCTGTGGTTCCTCCTGGTGTTCGCCGCGCTGACCGCCGCCACTCCGCTGGTCGCGCGGCTGCACCCGGGGTGGCCGCTGGCCGTGGTGGCGGGCGTGGACCTGGCCCGGTTCGGGTGCGACGGGCCCGCCTGGCTGGGCTGGGTCAACGTCGCGGCGGGCTGGCTGGTCCCGTACTGCCTCGGTGCGCTGTGGGCCCGGGGGGCGTTCGCCCGGCGGCGGCCGGCCGTGCTGCTCCTGGCGGGCGGGGCGCTGTCCACCGGGGTGCTGGTGGTGTGGGGCGGTTACCCGGCGTCCATGGTGGGGGTGCCCGGCGCGGAGGTGTCGAACCTCAACCCGCCGACGCTGGCCGCGGTGACGTTCGGGCTGGCGCAGTGCGGGCTGGCGCTGCTGGTGCGCGAGCCGCTGGGCCGGGTGCTGCGGAGGCCGGCGGCCTGGGCGGCGGTGGCCCTGGTGAACCTGTCCGCGATGACCGTCTTCCTGTGGCACCAGACCGCGATGATGGCCGTCACCGCCACGGGGCTGCTGTTCGGGACGCGGCTGCCGGGGCTGCACACCGTGCCGGACAGCCTGGTGTGGATACCGGCCCGGCTGATGTGGCTGCCGGTGTTCGCGGTCGCGCTGCTGGTGTGCTGGGCGGCGTTCCGTACGTACGAGCAGGGCGGGCGGCGACGCTCCCGCGGGGCGTCCGTGGTGGTCCGTGAGCACCACCCCTCCGGACAGGGGGCGTTGCATGCCTAGGGTGGAGGACGTGAACCCGCACGAGACGACCAGGGCGCCCGGTCCGCCGCCCGACCGGCAGGATCCGGACGAGCTGACGGCCGCCCTCGACTGGACCGCCCACGCCACGCGGAGGCTGGTGCGGGTGGTCGCGCGGACCCTGTGGGAGGACCTGTTCACGCTGGAGCGGGACCCCCTGCCGCGGATGTCCCGGCCGCGGTGGCTGGCCCGGCTGCCGCACGTCCTGGTCTTCCTGTACGGCTGGGTGGCGACGATTCCGTCCGTCCAGCTGCTGCTCAACTCCTACCAGGCGCGGGGCGAGCTGGTCGTCATGCAGGTCGTCGTCCAGGCGGCCGCCCTGCTGATGGCGATGAGCAGGCCGGTGCTGGGCTGGTGGCTGTCGCTGGGTGCCGCCTTCATCACCCAGCTCGCCGTGACCCGGGTCGGCGAGAACCCCTGGCCCTGGACGCTTCCCGAACTCGCCCTTCACGGACTGGTGTTGCTGCTGCTCGCGCTGCGGGTGCGGCCGCGGGTCGCGGTCGAGGCCCTGGTGCTGTCGGTGGGCTTCGGCTTCGCGGCCGTCGCGTTCAACAACTTCGGTGTCGGGTACCGGGGCACGGCGGTCGGGGCCCTCGTCTACTTCGGCCTCACCGTGGTGATCGGCTCGGCGCTGCGCGCCCGCCGGGTGGCCAGGACGCAGCTGGTGGAGCAGACCTCGCTGACGGCGGAGGAGCGGGCCCGGCGCACGCTGCTGGAGGAGCGCAGCCGGATCGCCCGCGAGCTGCACGACGTGGTCGCCCACCACATGTCGGTCATCTCGATCCAGGCCCAGGTCGCCCCCCACCTGGTGGAGAACCCCTCCGAGGAGCTCAAGGAGAACCTGGCGGGGATCCGGGAGAACGCGTTGGAGGCGCTCACCGAACTCCGCCGGGTGCTGGGCGTGCTGCGCTCGGAGAACGCCGCCGACCCGGCCAACCCGCACCACCCGCAGCCCACCCTGGCCGACCTGGGCGGGCTGGTGGACAACGTGCGCGGGGCCGGCCTGGACGTCACGACCGAGATCGCCGGGGTGGCCCGGCCGCTGACGCCCGGCGTGGAACTGACCGCGTACCGGATCGTCCAGGAGGCGTTGAGCAACTGCCTGCGCCACGCGCCCGGTTCCGAGGTGGAGGTGGGCATCGCCTACGGTCCCAGGGAGCTGCACGTGTGCGTGGCCAACTCGGCGCCCACCCGGTCCGTGCCGCCTTCCCCCGGCGCCGGGCACGGCCTGCTCGGGATGCGCGAGCGGGCCGGGATGCTCGGCGGAGAACTGGCCGCGGGCCCCCGCCCCTCCGGGGGTTACGAGGTGACCGCGGTCCTCCCGATAGACACCCCCGCCAGGACGACCACCGAGAAGGACCCCGTATGACGACGACGCCGATCCGCGTGATGATCGCCGACGACCAGATGATGGTCCGCCAGGGCTTCACCGTGCTGCTCAACGCCCAGCCCGACATGGAGGTCGTCGGCCAGGCCGTGGACGGCGCCGACGCCGTGGCCAAGGTGGCCGAGCTGCGTCCGGACGTGGTGCTGATGGACATCCGCATGCCCGGGGTCGGCGGGATCGAGGCGACCGCCCGCATCACGGGCGAGCCGGACGCCACCGTGAAGGTGCTGGTGCTGACCACCTTCGACCTGGACGAGTACGTCTACGAGGCGCTGCGCGCGGGCGCCTCGGGCTTCCTCCTGAAGGACGCGTCCGCGGACCAGCTCGCCGAGGCGGTGCGGGTGGTGGCGGCGGGCGAGGCGCTGCTCTCGCCGAACATCACCAAGCGGCTGATCACCGAGTTCTCCCGGCTGGGTGCGCCCCGCGCGCCGCTGAAGGAGCGGCTGGGCGAGCTGACGGAGCGGGAGACCGAGGTGCTGTCGCTGGTCGCCCAGGGCCTGTCGAACGCGGAGATCGCCGCCCACCTGCACGTGGCGGAGCAGACCGTGAAGACCCACGTGAGCCGGATCCTGGTGAAGCTGGGCCTGCGCGACCGCACCCAGGCGGCGGTCTACGCGTACGAAACCGGGCTGATCCGTCCGACGGGCTACTGAGGGTGGGGCGTAGTACCTGAGGGGGACCTGGAGAAATCCCCTTCCGGCCCGACGTGGGTGAGGGGGACGGCGGCCTACCGTTCTGTACGTGACCGAGACGACCACCGGGGGGACCCGGACCCATTCGCCGGAGCTGAAGCTGGCCTCCGGGATCGTTGCCCAGCTGCGGCACGACCTCATCACGGACGCGTTCGCGTACCGGCCGCTGGAGCGGATGCGCACGGACGGGCCGCTGACCCGGCTGCTGCCCCGGCGGATACGTCCACGGGCGGCCTGGACGCCGCACGCCCTGGTCGTCGCGGGTGCCGGGTTCGTCCTGCTGATGAGCCTGGCCAACGGCAGCGGCGCCGCCGGGCCCTTCAGCGCCTTCGTCTTCGGCCTCGTCGCGGCGGCGCCGGTGCTGATGACCCTGGTGCGGCCGGTGGGCGCGTTCTGGGCCTCGCTGGCAGCGACGCTGGTGCTCGGGGTGGTCGGCCGCACCGATTTCTGGCCCTGGTCGCCGGCCACGTTCGTGGCCCACGTCCTGGTCATGGTGCTGGTGACGGCCCGTACCCGGCCCCGGGTCGGGGGGTGGATGTGGTTCGTCACGGTGCTGGTCGGCGGCCTGCTGAGCAGCGCGCTCAGCCTGGACGGCACGGACAACACGGGCCCGCTGGCGGTCGTGTCCGCGATCGCGCTGCTGGCCGTCAGCGTGCTGAAGATCCGCAGCCAGGCGGCGAAGGAGGTCACCGCGCAGCAGGAGGTGACGGCCGTCGAGCGGGACAAGCGGACGCTGCTGGAGGAGCGCACCACCATCGCGCGGGAGCTGCACGACGTGGTGGCGCACCACATGTCGGTGGTCGCGATCCAGGCGGAGGCCGCGCCGTACCGGGTGGAGAACCCTCCGCCGGAGCTGGAGCAGGCCTTCCTCACCATCAGGGAGAACGCGGTGGCGGCGCTGACCGAGTTGCGCCGGGTGCTGGGTGTGGTGCGGTCCGCCGACTACGAGGCCCCCGAGGCCCCGCAGCCCACGCTGGCCTCGCTGGACGGGCTGCTGGCCAACGTCCGTGACGCCGGGCTGACGGTGGACAAGACGGTGACCGGAGCGGTGCGGGAGCTGCCGCAGGGCGTGGAGCTGTCGGCGTACCGGATCATCCAGGAGGCGCTGAGCAATACGCTGCGCCATGCGCCCGGGGCGCGGGCCGGTGTGGAGATCGGGTACGTCCTGGGCGGGCTCGGGCTGCGGATCGTGAACGACGCGCCGACCGGGGACGTCAGGCCCTCGCCGGGTGCGGGGCACGGGATCACGGGGATGCAGGAGCGGGTGGCCATGCTGGAGGGCGAGATGACGGCCGGGTCCACAGCGGACGGCGGCTACGAGGTCGCGGTCTTCATACCGGTGCGGGCGCGGACGGACGAGGACGCCGCATGACGATCAGGGTCCTGATCGTGGACGACCAGATGATGGTCCGCGAGGGCTTCTCGGTGCTGCTGAACGCGATGCCCGACATCGAGGTGGTGGGCGAGGCGGTCGACGGCCGCGAGGCGATCACGCAGGTCGCCGCGCTGCGGCCGGACGTGGTGCTGATGGACATCCGGATGCCGGTGCTCAACGGCCTGGAGGCGACCCGGGAGATCGTGGCGGCGGACGCGGACGCGAAGGTGCTGGTGCTGACCACGTTCGACCTCGACGAGTACGTCTACCAGGCACTGCGGGCGGGGGCCTCCGGCTTCCTGCTCAAGGACGCCTCGGCGCGTCAGCTGGCCGACGGGGTCCGGGTGGTGGCCTCGGGCGAGGCACTGCTGGCGCCTTCGGTGACCAAGCGGCTGATCGCGGAGTTCTCGAAGCTCGCCGAGTCCCCCAAGGTGGGCGACCGCACCCAGGTCGGTGAGCTGACGGACCGGGAGACGGAGGTGCTGATCCTCATCGCCCAGGGCCTGTCCAACGCGGAGATCGCGGAGCGGCTGGTCATCGCCGAGTCCACGATCAAGACGCATGTCAGCCGGATCCTGGTGAAGCTCGGGCTCCGCGACCGCACCCAGGCCGCCGTCTTCGCGTACGAGGCCCGGCTGGTCACGCCGGGGTAGGCGCGTTCACCCCCTCGGGTGGCATATGCCGGAAGCTGTTGCCGCCCTCGGCTACGGCCGACACGCTGGCCTCGGCCTGGAAGGAGGGGCACCATGACGCTTATGGCAGAGCGCACGTCAAGCATGTCGGTCCGTGACTTCGAGAAGATCGCCGCGTTCGCAGCCAGGGAATCCGATTCCGCCAGGTTGGAGTTCGTCGGTGGAAGGATCGGAGAGAAGGCCGTGCCGGACGGCGATCACAACCAGATCTGGTGGTGGCTGGCGGACATCTGCCTGGAGCATCGGCCGGACCTGCGTCTGTTTCCCGAGTCGCAGGGATTGAAGGTCGAGCACTACCGGAAGGGCAGGGCACGCCCGGACGGATCGCTCGCGCCGCGCGAGGCGTTCACGGGCGGTGGCGAATGGGCCGATCCCGAGGCTGTCCTCATGGCAGTCGAGATCACCTCGTACGACTCCGACACCGACCGCCGAGACCGACGGGAGAAGCCCGCCGCCTACGCCGCAGCCGGCATCCCGGTCTACCTGCTCATCGATCGCGAAGCCGGCAAGGTCGTCGTCCACAGCACCCCGGAGGACGGCGACTATGCCACCGTGCAAGCGGTGAGCTTCGGACACGAAGTGATGCTGCCGGAGCCCGTCGGCTTCGCATTCGACACCGGGAAGCTCAAGGACTACGTCCGCTAGGCGGTAGCGTCGGGGCATGGACGAGGGCGCTGTTTTCGATCCGTGGTCGGCCGGGTTCGTCGCCGATCCCTATCCCGCGTACGCCCGGCTGCGGCGCGAGGGGCGGGCCGTGTTCTACGAGCCCACCGGCCAGTGGCTGATCCCGCACTACGACGACGTGAGCGCGCTGCTGCGGGACCGGCGGCTGGGGCGCACGTACCTGCACCGGTTCACGCACGAGGAGTTCGGGCGCACTCCCCCGCCGGCCGCGCACGAGCCCTTCCACGTGATGAACGGCAACGGGCTGCTGGACCTGGAGGACCCGCACCACGCGCGGGTCCGGCGGCTGGTGGCGAAGGCGTTCACGCCCCGGATGGTGGAACGGCTGGCGCCGACCGTCCGGCAGCTGGCGGGCGAGCTGGTCGAGGGGCTGCTCGCGGACGGCGGCGGGGACCTGATCGCCCGGGTCGCGGAGCCGCTGCCGGTGGCGGTGATCGCCGAGCTGCTCGGGGTGCCCGAGGGCGACCGGCACCTGCTGCGCCCCTGGTCGGCGGCGATCTGCGGGATGTTCGAGCTCAACCCGTCCGAGGAGACCGCGCAGGCGGCGGTGCGGGCCTGCCAGGAGTTCGACCTCTACCTGCGGGAGCTGATCGAGGAACGCCGCCGGGAGCCGGACACCGATCTGATCTCGGCGCTGATCGCCGCGCACGACGAGGAGGGGCGGCTGAGCGAGCAGGAGATGGTCTCCACCTGCGTGCTGCTGCTCAACGCCGGTCACGAGGCGACGGTCAACACCACGGGCAACGGCTGGTGGACCCTGTTCCGCCACCCCCAGCAGCTGGCCGCCCTCCGCGCCGACCCGGCCGGGGTGCTGTCCACAGCTGTGGAGGAGCTGATGCGCTTCGACACCCCGCTCCAGATGTTCGAGCGCTGGGTGCTGGACGACATCGAGGTCGGGGACGTGAAGATCCCCCGCGGCTCGGAGGTGGCCCTGCTGTTCGGCTCGGCCAACCGCGACCCGGCCCGGTTCGCCCGCCCGGACGAGCTGGACCTCGTACGCACCGACAACCCGCACATCACCTTCGGCGCCGGCATCCACTACTGCCTGGGCGCCCCGCTGGCGCGGCTGGAGCTGTCCGCCTCCTTCGGCGCGCTGCTCGCGGACGGCGTGCCGCCACTGCGGCTCGTCGCCGAGCCGCAGTGGCAGGAGGGCTATGTGATCCGGGGCCTGAAGGAGCTGCCGGTCGAGTTCTGACCCGCGGCCGCAGCGCCCTCCGGGGCCCGCCTCGCCTACGTCGTCAGGTCCCGGCGGCGCAGGGCCGCGAGGCCCCCGGCCGCCAGGGCCGCGGCGAGCAACCCCAGCACCGGCAGCGGCGCCCAGGCCACCTCGTCGCCCGGCAGCTTCGGCAGGTGCGCGAAGGGCGACAGGTCCAGGACCGCGTCGGGCAGGTTCAGCGCCGGGCCGATCCAGCCCAGGCCCAGCGCGAGCCCCGCGGCGGCCCAGGCGGCCACCGCGGCCCGCGGCACGGCCCCGTACAGCAGCACCGCCAGCCCCCCGAGCGCCCACACGGCCGGCAGCTGCGCCAGGCAGGCGCCGACCACGGGCCAGAACCGGTGCCCGTACCCGGCCGCCAGCCCGACCCCGCCGGCCAGCAGGACCAGGGCGGAACCGCCGAAGGCGACCGCCAGGTGTCCCCCGGCCCAGCGCAGCCGGCCGACCGGGTGGGCCAGCAGCGGTTCGGCCCGGCCGCCGGTCTCCTCGCCCCGCAGCCGCAGCACCGCGCCGACGGCGAAGAGACCGGCCACCATCCCGAGCATCCCGGCCATCGCAGCCAGGAAGGCGTCGGTCAGCGCGGCCTGGCCGCCCATCCGCTCGAAGATCTCGCGGGTCTTCGCGTTCTGGCCGACCAGGTCCGCGACGCCCTCGGTCATCCCGCCGAACACCACCCCCGCGACCAGGAAGCCCAGCGCCCAGGCCAGCAGCGCGCCGCGCTGGAGGCGCCGGGCGAGCGCCCCCGCGGACCCGAGCCGCCCCTCCGCCGGCCCCGGGCGGGCCGGCAGGAAGCTCATCCCCACGTCGCGCCGCCCGGCCAGGGCGTACGCCAGCAGGGCCTGCGCCGCCACCGCGGCCGCGAGGAGGCCCAGCACCCACCAGCGTTCGGCGGCGAAGGCGCGTACCTGCCCGACCCAGCCCAGCGGCGAGAGCCAGGTCAGCGCCGAGGAGCCGTCGGCCGCCCCGGCGTCGCCCGCCGCGCGCAGCACGAAGGCGGCGCCCAGCACGGCCGCGGTCAGCCCCTTGGCTGCCCGGGCGCTCTCGGTGGCCTGTGCCGCGAGGGCCGCCGTGGTGGCGAAGAGCATCCCGGTGCCGCCGACGGCCAGGCCGAGGGCGGCCGCGCCGGCGGCGCCCTGTCCGGCGAGGCCGGCGGCGACCAGTACGGCGAGCAGCCCGTTGGCGGTGAGGGCGGCGAGCAGGGCCGCCGTCAGCGGCGCCCGACGCCCCACCATCGCGGCGGAGACCATTTCCTGCCGGCCCGTCTCCTCCTCCTCGCGGGTGTGCCGGACGACGACCACCAGGCTCATGACGGCGGCGAGCAGGGCACCGAAGACCCCCATCCGCCAGGCCGTCAGACCGCCGAGCGAGTCGCTGAACACGGGCCCGTACATGGCCCGCATCGAGCTGTTGGCGTTCATGGTGGCGGCCACCGAGGCCCGCTCGGCGGCGCTGCCGTACACGCTCCCGAGGGAGCCGGGCATGCTGACCAGCATCGTCGTGATCACCAGCACCCAGACCGGGATCAGCACGCGGTCCCGGCGCAGGGCCAGCCGCAGCAGCGTGCCGGTCCCGGCGAACGGCCGCTTCACCGCGCGCCTCCCGCCCCGTCGCTGCCGGCCGCGGAGCCGCCCGCCCCGGAGCCGTCCGCCGCGTAGTGGCGCAGGAACAGCTCCTCCAGCGTGGGCGGTGTCGAGGTCAGCGACCGCACTCCGGATCCGGTCAGGGAGCGCAGTACCGCGTCCAGCTTGTCGGTGTCGACCTGCAGCCGGACCCGCAGCCCCTGCACGTCGACGTCGTGGACGCCCGGCAGGCGGCTCAGGCCGTTGGGCGGCGTGGCCAGCTCGGCGGAGACGCTGGTCCTGGTGAGGTGGCGCAGGTCGGCGAGGGAGCCGGTCTCGACGGTGCGGCCGGACCGGATGATGCTCACCCGGTCGCAGAGCGCCTCCACCTCGCTCAGCACGTGCGAGCTGAGCAGCACGGTCCGCCCGGCGGCACGCGCCTCGGCGACGCACTCCCGGAAGACCTCCTCCATGAGCGGGTCCAGGCCGCTGGTGGGCTCGTCGAGGACGAGCAGTTCGGCGTCCGAGGCGAAGG
Source organism: Streptomyces sp. NPDC101118 (assembly GCF_044759445.1). Lineage (NCBI taxonomy): Bacteria > Bacillati > Actinomycetota > Actinomycetes > Kitasatosporales > Streptomycetaceae > Streptomyces > Streptomyces sp. NPDC101118. The sequence goes on from NZ_JBIVZG010000004.1 coordinate 216,508, forward strand.
CCGCGACCAGGGCCACCTTCTGGCGGTTGCCCTTGGAGTAGGTACGGCCCTTCTTGGCCGGGTCGAGCTCGAAGCGCTCGACCAGGGCCGCGCGGCGGGCCCGGTCGAGTCCGCCGCGCAGGCGGCCGTAGAGGTCGATGACCTCGCCGCCGGTGAGGTTGCGCCAGAGGGTGACGTCGCCGGGCACGTACGCGATGCGGCGGTGCAGCTCCACCGCGTCCTTCCAGGGGTCGCCCCCGAGGAGCAGCGCGGTGCCGGAGTCGGCGCGCAGCAGTCCGAGGAGCACCCGGATGGTGGTGGACTTCCCGGAACCGTTGGGGCCGAGGAAGCCGTGGACCTCGCCGGTCCCGACGGTCAGGTCGAGGCCGTCCAGCGCGTGGGTGCGCCCGAAGGACTTGTGGAGTCCGGCGACGCTGATTGCCTTCGTCATGGCTCCGAACGTACGCTTCTTTCACAAATTTGTGAACCTCGGGAAGTCTCGGAACCTCACGTAGAGTCCGGAGGATGGAGCGGATGGAGCGGATGGAGCGGATGGGGACAGCCAGGGCCGGCGACCGGGACGACGGCCGGGACGACGGCCGGGACGACGGCCGCGACCAGGAAGCCGTCTCGCGCTTCGTCGAACGCTTCGCGGCCCAGCTGACCGACGCCGGCATGCAGCGCATGGCCGCCCGCGTCTTCGCGGCCCTGCTGGTCAGCGACCGCGGCGCGATGACCTCCGCCGAGCTCTCCGAGGCCCTGAGCATCAGCCCGGCGGCCGTGTCCGGCGCGATCGCCTACCTCTCCCAGGTCGACATGGTCAGCCGCGAGCGCGAGCCGGGTTCCCGGCGCGACCGGTACGTGCTGCACAACGCGATCTGGTACGAGACCTTCGCCCGCCGCGACCAGCTGCTGGACCGGTGGGAGACGACCCTGCGCGAGGGCGCGGCCACGCTCGGCCCCGGCTCCCCCGCCGGGGCGCGGGTGGCCGAGACGGCGGCCTTCTTCGCGTTCCTCCGCCAGGAGATCCTGGGCATGATGGACCGCTGGCGCGCCCACCGCGCGACCCTCGGCCTCCCGGACGCCCCCTGAGGCCGTGTCTTCGGCTCAGGTGGGGCCCGCTACCCGCGCGGCAGCGTCAGCCCCCACGCCCCCGGCCGCAGGGTCCACGTACGCCGCCGCACCGGGCCGGTGACGCGATGGTCGGCGCGGTAGCGGAAGTCCGCGCCGGAGACGGTCACCGTCCGGGCCCGCGCCGTCACCGGGTCACGCGACAGCCCGGTCCGTACGGTGACCTCCGCCAGCCCGCCCGCCGACGCCACCGACACGTCCCGCACCGGCCGGTCCACGTCGCTGAGCAGCACGCCGTCCGCCTCCACCCGCAGCCGGGCCCCGGCGTGCGCGCCGACCGGCGGCCGCACCAGGGTCCGCACCAGCGACCGGCAGGCGCTCCACACCGAGGGAGCCGGCGGGGGCGCCGCACCCATCGCGGGGATCCGCAGGCCCCCCAGCACCACCCCGTCGCTGTCGTCGACCAGCAGGTCGAGCCGCTCCACCACCCCGTCCAGCGCCGCCCTGGCCGCCAGCACCGCGCTCGTCGGCACGCCCAGCGACCGGGCCACCGCCAGCGAGCCGGACGGTCCCACCGGCACCAGCGAGACGGCGCCCTCGCGCAGCTCCCGCTCCCGGTGCAGCAGCGACACGGCACGGGCCAGAGCCCGGTCGTCCCCCACGATCACCGGCCGCCGATGACCCCGCCGGGCGAGTGCCCGCGCGAACTCCTCCGGCCCCTCGGGGAGGCAGATCTTGGCCTCCGCACCGGCGCTCAGCACGTCCTTCGCGATCCGCACGGACTCGCCGTCCAGACGGCGGGCGACCGGGTCGACGAGCACGAGCAGGCCGGCCTCCGCCGCGCCCGCGTGGCTCATGGTGGGCTCTGGAGCCGACACCTCGGTCCTTCCTCGGGTAGCATCTTTGTGCAAGAGCCCCTTGCGCTATTGCGCCAGGGGCTTCGTCTATTCCGGGGCACCGGTCCGACGGCTCAGCCTGCGGTGTACATCGTCGTACGCCCCCTGACCTTGGACATGCCCCATCCGGAAGAGGTGTACGCCTGTGCCCGCTCTTGTGCTGCTCGGAGCCCAGTGGGGTGACGAGGGCAAGGGAAAGGCCACCGACCTCCTCGGTGGTTCCGTCGACTACGTCGTCCGCTACCAGGGCGGCAACAACGCCGGCCACACGGTAGTCGTGGGCGACCAGAAGTACGCCCTGCACCTCCTCCCGTCCGGCATCCTCACCCCTGAGTGCACCCCGGTCATCGGCAACGGCGTCGTCGTCGACCCGGCCGTGCTGCTCTCCGAGCTCAAGGGCCTCAACGAGCGCGGCGTCGACACCTCGAAGCTGCTGATCAGCGGCAACGCGCACCTCATCACGCCCTACAACGTCACCCTCGACAAGGTGGGCGAGCGCTTCCTCGGCAAGCGCAAGATCGGCACCACCGGCCGCGGCATCGGCCCCACCTACGCGGACAAGATCAACCGCGTGGGCATCCGGGTCCAGGACCTCTACGACGAGTCGATCCTCATCCAGAAGGTCGAGGCGGCGCTGGAGAACAAGAACCAGCTGCTCGCCAAGCTCTACAACCGCCGCGCGATCGAGGCCGGCGCGATCGTGGAGGAGATGCTCCAGTACGCGGAGCAGATCAAGCCCTTCGTCGCCGACACCACCCTGATCCTCAACAACGCGCTCGACGAGGACAAGGTCGTGCTGTTCGAGGGCGGCCAGGGCACCCTGCTCGACGTCGACCACGGCACGTACCCCTTCGTCACCTCCTCGAACCCGACCGCCGGCGGCGCCTGCACCGGCACGGGCGTCGGCCCGACGAAGATCACCCGCGTGATCGGCATCCTCAAGGCCTACACCACCCGCGTCGGCGCCGGTCCGTTCCCGACCGAGCTCTTCGACCAGGACGGCGAGGACCTGCGCCGCATCGGCGGCGAGCGCGGTGTCACCACCGGCCGTGACCGCCGCTGCGGCTGGTTCGACGCGGTGATCGCCCGCTACGCCACCCGCGTCAACGGCCTCACCGACTTCTTCCTCACCAAGCTGGACGTGCTGACCGGCTGGGAGCAGATCCCGGTCTGCGTCGCGTACGAGATCGACGGCAAGCGCGTCGAGGAGCTGCCGTACTCGCAGACGGACTTCCACCACGCCAAGCCGGTCTACGAGTACCTGCCGGGCTGGTCGGAGGACATCACCAAGGCCAAGACCTTCGCCGACCTGCCGAAGAACGCGCAGGCGTACGTGAAGGCCCTGGAGGAGATGTCGGGTGCCCCGATCTCCGCGATCGGCGTCGGCCCCGGCCGCACCGAGACGATCGAGATCAACTCGTTCATCTAGGACCACGCATGCGAGGAGCCCCCCACCGCACCGCGGTGGGGGGCTCCTCGCGTTCCGGGCGCCGCGGACTCAGCTGTCCCGCAGCTCCAGCGTGCAGCACTTGACGCTGCCGCCCGCCTTGAGCAGCTCGGACAGGTCCACCCCGACGGGGTTGAACCCGCGGGCGGCCAGCTCGGCGGCCAGCCGCTCCGCGGCCTTCGGCAGCACCACGTTGAGCCCGTCGGAGAAGGCGTTCAGCCCGAAGACCTCCGCGTCCTCCTCGGTGGCGAGCAGCGCGTCCGGGTAGAGCCGCTCCAGCACCTCGCGGCTCTCCGGCGAGAAGGCCGCGGGGTAGTACATGACCTCGGTCTCGCCGAGCACCGCGAGCGCGGTGTCCAGGTGGTAGAAGCGCGGGTTGACCAGGTGCAGCGGGGTGACCGGGACGCCGAGGAACGCCTCGGCCTCGGCGTGCGAGCGCGGGTCGGTACGGAAGCCCGTACCGGCCAGCAGCCGGTCGCCCACCAGCAGGTAGTCGCCCTCGCCCTCGTTCACGTACTCGGGGTCGAGGAGGTCGGCCCAGCCCTGCTCGCGGAACCAGGAGAGGTACGCGGGGCCCTCGGCGGCGCGCTCGGGGTACCGGAAGCGCGCGCCGAGCACCTTGCCGCCGACGACGGTGGCGCCGTTCGCGGCGAACACCATGTCGGGCAGGCCCTCCACGGGGTCGATCTCCTCGACCTTGTGTCCCAGCTCCTTGTAGAGCTCGCGCAGCTGGACCCACTGGCGCACCGCGAGGGGGTTGTCCGCGCCGTCCTCCGGTTCCATCCACGGGTTGATGGAGTAGCGGACGTCGAAGTGGTGCGGTCGGCACATCAGCAGATGGCGGACGGTTGCCTGGCGGGTCATGCCTTACTGGTCCTTTCGCTGCATTGCGGATATCCGGCCGGGCAGGGACCAGATGTAGGAGAAGCCCGTACCGGCGCCGTGGTCGAACTCGGCCTCGGACTCGTACGAGGCGATGCTCAGCCGGTACAGCGAATGGCCGGAGTGGCGGGTCTGAACGGTGACGGAACCCTTGTAGAGGCGGACGGACACCTCGCCCGAGACCCGCTCCTGCACGTGCTCGAAGAAGGCGTCCAGGCTCTGCCGCAGCCCGCCGAACCACTTCGCCTCGTATACCAGTTCGGCATACTTGCGCGAGACGAGCTCCTTGTAGTGGAACAGGTCCGACTCCAGGACCAGGTTCTCCAGCTCGCGGTGGGCCTCGTACAGGATGGCCGCGGCCGGAGCCTCGTACACGCCGCGGACCTTGAAGCCGACCAGCCGGTTCTCCATGATGTCGATCCGGCCGACGCCGTGCGCCCCGCCCAGCTCGTTGAGCCGCGAGACCAGCTCCACGGGGCCGAGCCGCACGCCGTCGAGCGCGACCGGTACGCCGCGCTCGAAGCCGATCGTGACGGTGGCCGGCTCCTCGGGGGCCGCCTCCGCCGCCGCGGTGATCTTGTAGACCTCCTCGGGCGGCGCGGCCGAGATGTCGTCGAGCGGACCGCACTCGACGCTCGTGCCCCAGATGTTGGTGTCCCGGCTGTACGGGCTGGTCTTGAAGGCCGGGATGGACAGGCCGTGCTCCTCGGCGAACGCGATCTGCCGGCCGCGGGTGGTGAGGTCCCACTCCATCACCGGGGAGATGATCCGCAGGTCCGGGTTGAGCGCCGAGATGCCCGCGTAGAAGCGGACCTGGTCGTTGCCCTTGCCGGTGGCGCCGTGCGCCACGGCGTCGGCACCCTCCGCCTCGGCGATCTCCACCAGCCGCTGCGCGATGAGCGGGCGGCTGAGGGAGGCGGCCATGTAGTACTTGCCCTCGAAGACGGCGTCCGCCTTCAGGGCCCGGAAGGCGTACTCCTCCAGGAACTGCTGCCGGAGGTCGTCGACGTACACCCCGGACGCACCGTTGCGCTTCGCGCGGTCGGCGACGTCCGAGAGGTCCTCGAACTGGCCGATGTCCGCGCAGAACGCGATCACCTCGGCGTCGTAGTGCTGCCGCAGCCAGCCCAGGGCGAGGGAGGTGTCGAGTCCGCCCGAATACGCCAGAACGATCTTCATTGGCACCCTCTCTGCGACCGGGTCAGGAACCGACGGCGGAGAGCTCGTGCGCGAAGGGCGCACCCTCTCCGGCGCGGAAGCGGGTGAGCATGGCCCGGGTGTAGAGGCGGGGGCCCCAGACCTCCGGGGAGAGGGGCAGTTCGGCGCCGTCGTGGAGCAGGCCGACGACCTCGTAGAAGAGGGTGAGGCAGTAGGCGGCGGTGCGCTCGCTGAGCCCCTCCGGGGTCTCCTCGGCGGCGTTGATCGGGAAGCGGACCACCTTGATGATCGGGCCCGCGTCGATCTTCGCGTTGATGTGGTGGGCGGTGGCGCCGAACTCGGTGCCGCCGTCGTTGATCACCCAGTCGTAGCCGCCGATGCCGCGGTACGTCGGGATCGCGGGGTGGAAATTGATCGCGGACTTCCTGGCACTGGCCAGGTTGTCCGGGGTGAGGATCAGGTCCGCCTTGAAGCAGAAGATCCGGTCGCCCTGCCAGGAGTCGACGAAGGCCGGGCGTTTACCGCCGTGGTCCCACAGCACGGTGTCGGTATGGGGGAAGAGGGAGGTGAGGTACGCGGAGGCGAGTTCGCTCCAGCGCGAGTTGTCGCCGATGAATAAGACGGAGTCGTTCGACATGGTGGAGCCTCTTCTTCTCTGTTGTCGTTTTCGTCGTACGAACACGAGCGCCGTCGGCTGCTACTCCGACTGCACGGAACGGCCCTTGAAGATGAAGGCCACGCCGCAGAGCACCGCGACGACGGCGGCGGCGGTGACGGGGGTGATGTCCTCCGACAGCAGCCAGTACCCGAGGAAGACCGCGATCACGGGCGTGACCAGCGTGTAGCTGGTGGCGATCGCCGTGCGGACCGTCTTGAGCAGGTACATGTACGCGGTGTAGGCGAGCAGGGAGCCGCCCACGATGAGGTAGAGCCACGACCAGACCGCGCCGGAGTCGGGCGTCTCGGTGATCCGCTCGCCGCCGATCAGGCCGACGAGGGTGACCAGGGTGCCGCCGGCCAGCATCTCGGCGGCGTAGGCCATCGGGCCCTCGGGGATGTCGACGTGCTGGCTCATCACCGAGCCCAGGGACCAGCAGAGGGCCGCGATGCTGATGATGACCGCGCCCTTGGTGGCACCGGAGATGCCGCCTTCGAGGTTGATCAGGATCACGCCGAGGAAGCCGCAGGAGATGCCGACGATCTCGAAGCGGTTGGGCCACTTCTTGGTGTAGAGGCCCGCCATGAGGGCGGTCCAGATCGGCACGGTGGCGATGCCGACCGCGGCCAGGCCGCTGGTGATGGACTTCTGCGCCACGGCGATGCTGGCGACGCAGCCGCCCTGCATCAGAGCGCCGATGACGGCACAGTTCACCCACTGCTTGAGGGTGGGCAGCGAGTGCTTCCGCAGGTACAGGAAGGGCAGCAGCAGGAGCCCGGCGAGCAGGAACCGGGTGCCCGTCATGACGTAGGGCGGCATGGTGGCGAGCGTGTAGTCGATCGCCAGGTAGGTGGAGCCCCACACGATGTACGTGATGATCACCGCGACGATCGCGAGCGGTGCCAGCCCGGTCTTGGTCTGGGGGGTGTCAATGGCCGTCACGAATGACTCGCCTTCTCACAGGGGGACGGGGAACACGCGGGAAACACGGAGAACGCGTCCGCGGGGACGCGTACGGCGAGCGCGGGCACGAATGCGGGCGCGGGTGTGTGTGGGGCCGGAGGTCCGGCTACTGCTCCTCGAAGCCCGGCGAACAGGTGTAGCCGAGGATGAGGATGTCCCGTACGGCGGGAGCGGAGTGGTCCACGACGGTGATCGGGCTGACCGAGTGCAGGACCTTGCGGTCCGCCCAGAACATCGTGTCCATCGGGCCCTGCAGCTGGAACTGCGCGGTCAGCCGCTCGTCGTTGTCGTAGACGCTGGAGATGCCGCCGTCGGCGTTCGTGCGGGACATGAGGTGGATCGCACCGAAGTCGATCTCGTCGCGGTGCACGCCCTCGGGGGTCGGTTCGCCGATCTCCTCCGGCCGGGCGATGATCCTGAACTGGTGGCAGGCCACGAGCCAGGGATGGTCGAGGCGTTCGTCCTCGACGGGGAAGTGGTCGAAGTCGAACTCGACCAGCTCGCGCATCAGCGGGTTCTTGACGGCCGCCTCGGTGACGGGCTCGACCACGCGGTGGATGCCGCCGGCGTAGCGGTTGGCCGTCTCCGACTGGAAGTACGGCTGGTGACCGAGGAGGCGGAAGCTCCTCTCGCGCGGGCTGTAGAGGAAGCGGCCGTAGCGGCGCTCCCGGAACCGCGCGTTGTCCTTCAGGTAGTTGTCGGGGCCGAGACGGTCCCACTCCGCGGCAAGCTCCGCCTCGTAGGCGGTGCTCGTCAGTGCCGCGCGCATCTCGGCCCCGCGGACTAAGGAGTAGCCCTGTCCTGCGAGGTCGTCGGATATCTGCTTCGTGCTGCTTGCAACTGCCATGTGCCGTGCACGCCCTTTCGGGTGCCTTGCGAACCTTGTAAGGAGACGCACCCGGGAACGACTGTGACGGAGGTGATCGGGGTCACTCAAGGCAAGCCATTGAAATGTGACCCCAATCACATTCAAGTGTTTCTCTGTTAGAACTGGCTTGTTTTTTAGCAAAGTTGGAGCATTTTTGGCCAGCCGGACCGGGGCTGGTTCAGGCGGCGGCGATCACTTCGATCTCGACCATCCAGGACTCCGAGAGCGTCTGCGCCACGATCGCCGTCGTGGGCACCGGACGCCCGCCGAGCGCCGCCGTCCGGGCCTTGGCGTTCGCGCCCGCATACGACGCGTCACGCAGGTAGCTGGTCAGCCGCACGATGTTGTCGACACCCATACCGGCTGATCCGAGGATGGTCCGCAGGTTCGACCAGATCAGGTCCAGCTGGTCCTCCAGCGTCGCGCCCGCCGCGCCGCTCTCGTCCAGCCCCATCGTTCCCGCGACGAACAACAGCCGCTGCGGGTTGACGACTTCCATGGCGTGGACGTAGTCGCCGCTCGCCGGGTACACGCCGCGGTCGGGGTTGTGGGTACGGGTCTCCGCAAGGGTGATCTCGCTCATGTGACGGATCCTGGCAGGAGGTACGAACCAATCAGGACAGCAGCGCCCTTGCTTACCCCGATCAAGTGACGGACATGTCCGACTTCGTAACCCGTCCTTCACCCTGGCTCGTTAACGTTGCCGTTACGCGCTTTACCAGGCGAGTTGGGCGATCTCCTCGGACACCACCGCGCAGGCGTCCGCTGCCGGGTCGATCAGCGGGAAGTGCCCGACCCCGTCGAGCACCGTCAGGCCCACCGTTTCGCCGGCCTTCGCGGCGGCCGCCACGTACGACTCGGCCACCCGGCACGGCACGACGATGTCCTCCCTGCCGTGGACCACCGTCGTGGCGATGCCCGTCGGCAGCAGCGCGGCCGGGTCGGCGTAACGCAGCCGCTCCTCGAAGCGGGCTTCCCCGCCCAGGAGTTGCGCACACGCCCCGCCGCAGACCGCGAGTTCCTCGGAGAGCCGGAAGTCCGCGATCGGCGCCAACGCCACCACCCCGCGCAGCGGAGGCGGCTCCGCCAGCCGCCAGGGCGAGTCCGCCGGCAGCACGTGCCGTGCCGCCGCCCACAGCGCCAGCTGGCCGCCGGCCGAATGCCCGGTCACCACCGTCCGCCGTACGTCGGCCCCCGGCAGCGCCGCCGCGGCCAGCCCCGGCAGCGCGTCCATCGCCGCCGCCACGTCGTCGAAGGTCTCCGGCCAGCGGCCCGCCACCGGACCGGCACCGCCCTGGCGGGGTACGGAACTCCCGCGCCGGTACTCCACGTTGGCCACCGCGAAACCCTGCCGGGCCAGGAAGTCGGCCAGCGGGGTGATGTGCTCGCGGTCGTACGGGGCGCGCCACGCGCCACCGTGCAGCACCACCACCAGCGGTGCCCGCTCCCCGCCGTCCCGCGGCGCGTAGAAGTCGACCACCTGGTCCGGGTGCGGACCGTAGGCGGCCGTCGCGTCGGGGGCCACGGGCGGGTGCGAGAAGGCCGACGCCTCCTCGGCGGCGTCCCGTTCCACTGCGGGGTCCGTCACGTGGGTCAGCCTCTCTGGGACAGGGGACCCGTCGGTCCGGGCAGCGGGACCGTATCAGCATCCGCCGGAGCGTCTTCTTCCGGCCGGGGCGCGGGTCCCGTCGCGGGCGGGACCGGGGTCCCGCCCGCGCAGCGGAGCAGTGTCGTTTCGCCCCGGGCACCGTCCCGGGCGGTGATGATCACCCGGAAACGTGACCCGGGGCGGGGCCGGTCAGGCCGAGAGGATCCCGGCCAGCGTCCGCGCCGCGCGCTCCGCGTCGGCGAAGCCCACGTACAGCGGCGTGAAGCCGAACCGCAGCACGTCCGGGTGGCGGAAGTCGCCGATCACGCCGCGCGCGATCAGCTCCTTCATCACCGCGGCCGCGTCGTCCGTGCGCAGCGCCACCTGGCTGCCCCGCTCGGCGTGGGCGGCCGGGGTGACCGACTCGACGCGGCCCGCCGGCACGTACGCCTCGACGCACTCCAGGAAGAAGTCCGTCAGGGCCAGCGACTTGGCGCGCACCGCCTCGACGTCCACCCCGTCCCACACGCCGAGGGCCGCCTCCAGCGACAGCATCGACAGGATGTCCGGGGTGCCGACGCGGCCGCGCAGCGCGCCGTCCGCCGGCACGTACCCCGGGCTCATCGCGAAGGGCTCGGCGTGCGAGTTCCAGCCCGGCAGCGGGGAGTCGAAGGCCGCCTGGTGGCGCTCCGCGACGTAGAGGTACGCGGGCGAACCCGGGCCGCCGTTGAGGTACTTGTACGTGCAGCCCACCGCAAGGTCCACGTCGTGCGCGTCCAGCCCCACGGGCAGCGCGCCCGCCGAGTGGCACAGGTCCCAGACGGCCAGCGCACCGGCCGCCCGGACCGCGGCGGTCAGACCCGGCAGGTCGTGGAGGCGCCCGGAGCGGTAGTCCACGTGGTTCATCAGCACCACGGCGGTACGCGGACCCAGCGCGGCCGGCAGCTCGGCCGGGTCCACCGGGACCACGGTCAGCCCGGTCATCCGGGCCGCCGACGCGGCGATGTAGCCGTCGGTCGGGAAGGTGGTGGCGTCGACGAGCAGCTCCGTACGGGGCGCACCGGCGGTCCCGGTGCCGGCCTCGGCGTCGTCGCGCGCCGCGACCAGCCGGGCCGCGCCCACCAGCGCCTTGAAGAGGTTGACGCTCGTGGAGTCGCCCACCACGATCCGGCCGGGAGCCGCGCCCACGAGCGGGGCGATCAGGTCGCCGATCCGCTCGGGGGCGGTCCACCAGCCGCTCTCGTCCCAGGAGCGGATCAGCAGCTCGCCCCACTCGCGCGAGACCACGTCCGCGACGCGGCCGGGCACGGCGGCGGGCAGCGCTCCGAGGGAGTTGCCGTCGAGGTAGACCACGCCCTCGGGGAGGGCGAAGCGCTCGCGGAGCTTGAAGAGTTCGTCCGCGGCGTCGAGCTCGGCGGCGCGTATGGACAGGTCGGTGTGCGGGGTCGCGGTCGGCTCAGACATGGCTGCGCGCCGTCCACAGCTCGGGGAAGACGTTCTTGGCGGCGCGCTTCTCCAGCCAGGCCACGCCCGCGGAGCCGCCGGTGCCGACCTTCGCGCCCATCGCGCGGCGGGTGGCGACCAGGTGGTCGTTGCGCCAGCGCCAGACCAGCTCGCCGACGTCCGTCAGCGCCTCGCCGAGCCGGACCAGCTCGCCGTGCTGGTCGTCGGCCGAGTAGATGCCGGCCCAGACCGCCTCGACCTCGGGCGAGGGCTCGTACTTCTGGGACAGGTCGCGGTCCAGCACCGCCGCGGGCACTCCGAGGCCGCGGCGCGCGAGCAGCCGCAGCACCTCGTCGTACAGGCTGGGCTCGTGCAGCGCCTTCTCCAGCTCGGCGTGCACGCGCGGCGCGCCGCGGTGCGGGACGAGCATGGAGGCGGACTTCTCACCGAGCAGGAACTCCATGCGGCGGTACATCGCGGACTGGAAGCCGGATCCCTCGCCGAGGGCGCTGCGGTAGGCGTTGAACTGCGCGGGGGTGAGGTTGATCAGGGGCCGCCAGGAGGCGTTCAGGGCCTCCAGCTCGCGGCAGGAGCGGGCCATGGCGTCCATGGCGACTCCGAGGTCGTCCTCGCGGAGGGCCCGCGCGGCGGTCTCCCACTCGTGGACGATGACCGTGAACCACAGCTCCATGACCTGGGTGGTGACCAGGAAGACCATCTCTCCCGGGTCGTCCGAGAGGGGGTGCTGGAGGTGGGTGAGCACGTCCGCCTGGACGTAGTCCTCGTAGGGGGTGGTGCCGGCGAAGTCGAGGTTCGGGGTGTCCGAACCGGCTCCGGAGGCATCAAGGGCGTGCGACATCGCTGTCTCCTCGACACGAACTTCCGGGTAGCGGTCCGCTCCTTCCTGGTGGCTGTGGAGCCCCGGTCCCCTGCGGGCATCATAAGCCGCATCCCCCGGCCCGTCCCGGGGTGATATGGGCCACTTTCCGGCCGCGCTCGAGCACAACCGGAAAGCAGCCCTCCGCCCCGCGGGGGCTCAGCCGAGGGTCTCGGCCGCGGTCTCCGAGGAGTCGCGCAGGAAGGTGGAGCAGCGCTCGTACTCCTCCTGCTCACCGATCGCCTGCGCGGCGCGGGCGAGGGCGTGCAGGGCACGCAGGAAGCCGCGGTTCGGCTCGTGCTCCCACGGCACCGGGCCGTGTCCCTTCCAGCCGGCGCGGCGCAGGGCGTCGAGACCGCGGTGGTACCCGGTACGGGCGTAGGCGTACGACTCGACCGCGCGGCCGCCCTCGAAGGCGTCGTCCGCGAGGCGGGCCCAGGCCAGGGAGGAGGCGGGGTACTTCGCGGCCACCTCGGCCGGCTCCGTCCCGGCGGCCAGCAGCTCGCGGGGCTCGGGGTCGTCGGGCAGGTGGGTGGGGGCGGGGCCCCCGAGGAGGTTCTGGTGGGTTGCCATGTGCCCAGTGTGCCGCGTACCCCCCGGTCTTCCACGGCGCGGGGGGCCGCCGGGGCCCCACGGGGGCCGCGGGGTGGGGTCAGGGGGCGGTGATCAGGGTGGACAGGAGGGCCGCCGGGGACGGGGAGGTGAGGAGGGCCGTGCCCACCAGGAGGGTGTCGGCGCCGGCTTCTCCGAGGGTGGTCGCGTCGGCCGGGGTGGTGATGCCCGACTGGGCGATGCGGATCACGTGGGGCGGGACCGGGGCGGCGAGCTTCGCGAAGGCGTCCGGGTCCAGGGCCAGGGTGTGCGGGTTGCGGGCGTCGATCGCGATGATCCGGGCGTCCGCGGCCAGGGCGCGGGTCACCTGTTCCTCCGTGTGCGCCTCGACGACCGGGGTGAGGCCGATGTCCTCGGCCAGGTGCAGGAAGCGTTCGAGCTTCCGGCCCGGCAGGGCGGCCGCCATCAGCGGCAGCAGGTCGGCCCGGCGCGCCCGCGCCTCCCAGACCTGGTACTCCGTCACCACGAAGTCCCGCAGCATGACGGGTACGTCCACCGCGGCCCGTACGGCGTCGAAGTCCCCCTGCGCGCCGCGGTGCCGGCGCTGCTCGGTCACCACGCTCACCGCCACAGCGCCGCCGGCCACGTACGCGGCGGCCAGTGCGCCCGGGTCGGGTACGTCGGCCAGCGGACCCCGGGCCGGGTCGGCCCGTTTGACCTCGCCGATCACCCGTACCCCGTCGGGCCCGCGCAGGACGGCGCCGGCGTCGACCGGCCGGCAGGCCGTCGAGACCCGCTCCCGCAGATCGCTGAAGGGCACCGCCAGCTGGCGGACCACGACGTCGGCACGTACCCCTTCCATCAGTGTGGCGAGGGGGGAGTGGGAGCGCATGCTGCCGGTACGAGGGGTTCCGCTTCGATTCACAGGCCGATGCTCCGGGCCCCGCAGGCCGGGGCACAATCGGCGCCCGGCCGGTGTGTCAGATTGTCAGGGACCCCTGTCAGGTGCGCGGGAGGGCCGCCGGGGGTGCCGGCAGGCGGTCCCGGTACGGCGCCTCGCCCGGCAGGGCGATCGTGGCACGGCTGACGAGCTGCGCCCGGTCCGGGTACGACAGCTCCAGCCCGAACACCTCCTCCAGCAGATCCGGCACCTCGGCCGGCGCGAAGCGCCGCTCGGTCGCCGTGCCGTCCGGCATGACCGTGGTCAGGACGGTGCTGTCGAGGAAGAGGTGCCGGTCGGGGGCCATCCGCTGCGCGACCAGCCGTACGGCGAACGGCGAGCGGCGGTGCGTCGACATGAAGTGGCTGGCCACCAGCCAGTCCGACGGGTGGCGCTCGTCCGTCGTGAAGGCGTGCAGGTCGAACCACCCCTCGGGGCCGCGCGCCCGGAGCGCGTACACCCCCCGGCCCAGCCCGGTCGACTCGCGGCGCAGCCGGAAGCCCCAGCCGTCGGTGCTCGTGGCGCCGTCGGCCAGCTCCAGCGGCTCCAGCGGGCTGCGGCCGAAGCCGGGGTCGCAGATCCAGGCCCGCCCGGTGTCGGCGGTCTCGGCGGTCTCGACCCGGAGCAGCGCGTGGGTGGCGGGCCGGACGCCGGCGGCCCCGGTGCGCACGCGCGAGCAGAGACCGGTGACGCCGAAGCCGATGCGCTCCAGGGCGGCGGCGAAGAGCAGGGCGTGTTCGTAGCAGTAGCCGCCCCGGCGGCGGTGGACCAGCTTGTCCTGGAGGTCGGCCAGGTCGAGGGAGACGGTCCGGCCGAGCGCGATGTCCACGGTCTCGAACGGGACGGAGGTGACGTGCGCCCGCGACAGGGCCCGCAGCACGGCGAGGGTGGGGGCGAGGTCACCGTCGTACCCGATCCGGCGGAGGTACGCGTCGAGGTCGAGGCGCCGGCCGTCCCAGGAGGGGGCGGGCGCGGTGAACGGGGCGGGCGGGGAGAGCGGGGCGGCGGTCATGGCGCCCCATCGTGCACGTCCGGCCACCATCCGCCTCACGGCCCGTAGCGAGAACGTCACCTCCCGCCGCCGGTACGTCACCTCACGGCACCTTCCCGCGACGGGGGTGGTGGGCCCCCCACCACCCGGCGCCCGAGCCAGGTGCCCGGCGCACCTCCCCGCGGGACCGCCCCCGGAACGACGGTGTAGAGGCAACCGACTCAGCCAGAGGGGGCATGGCGTGAACACCGTTGTCAGGAAGGAACTGTCCGTCGTGGGGGCGCAGGCGGGGCGAGGCCCGGCCCGGCTCCACCGGGACCACGTCGCCGAGGTGACCGAGGACCTGTGCTCCACGGTCTTCACCTCGCTGCGGCGCCGGGACCAGCGTGAGAAGGGGCGGCAGTACGTACGGGGCCTGCTGGCCACGCGCGGCCGCAAGTCGATCCGCAACATCGCGGCCCAGATCGGCGGCCCGGCCGCCGAGCAGAGCCTGCACCACTTCATCTCCAGCTCCACCTGGGACTGGCAGCCGATCCGTACGGCGCTCTCCCGCTACCTGGAGTCCTCCACGCCGCTGACGGCGTGGGTGGCCCAGCCGATGGCCATCCCGAAGGGCGGGGACCACTCGGTGGGGGTGGGGCACCGCTTCGACCCGCACCAGGGGCAGATGTTCCGGGGCCAGCAGGCCTTCGGGATCTGGTTCACCTCGGCCGACGTGATCACGCCGGTCGGGTGGCGGCTCTTCCTGCCGGAGCAGGGAGAGGAGGGCGAGGCCGCGGCGTACGAGGCGCAGGCCGCCGCCGGCGGCGAGGGGGCGCCGGTGCCGGGTCCCGGTCCGGGCCTGGGTTCGGGCCTGGGTTCGGGTCCGGTGCCGGGTGAGTCGTACGAGGAGTGCGCGACCACCGGTGTGCTGGACACGGTCCGGCAGTGCGGGATGCCGCCGCGGCCGGTGATCATGGACATCCGGGACATCGGAACGCGGTCGACGATGAACCGTTTCGCGGAGGCGCGGCTGCCGGTGGTCGCCCGGATCAGCCCGTCCACCCGGCTGCTGGTGACGGACCCGGCGCTGCCGGGCCACGGCGCGGGGACGCTGGCCGCGCGGGACATCCTGCAGTCCGTGAAGGGGCTGCGGGCGCCGGTGGAGTGGCCGGACCCGGTGCACCCGGGGATGCGGCGGAACTCGCTGGTGGCCGCGGTGCGGGTGATGATGCCGGACCCGTCCCCGGCGCGGCGGCGGCACCTGCTGCTGCTGGGCGAGTGGACGGACCCGCGGCGGCTGCCGTCGCAGCTGTGGGTGACGGACCTGGTGCGGATGCCTGCGGCGCCGTTGCTGCGGCTGACGAAGCAGGCCCGGCGGGTGGCGGTGGCCTCGACGCAGAGCGTGCAGGAGGTCGGGCTGCGGGATTTCGCCGGGCGGTCGCTTCCGGGGTGGCACCGGCACGTGACGATGGCCTCCGTGGCGCATGCGGCGCGGTGCCTTTCGGCTGGTGCCGGGGCGGGTGGTGCCGGGCGGCTGGCGGTGCCGGCGTACGCACGCGCGGCCCTGGCGTAGGGCCCCGCGCCGTGCCGGCCGCGCGCCGTGCGGGTCCCGCGCCGGCCCGGACCGTGCCGGTCCCGCGCCGGTACGGGCCCTGCCGGGTGCGGGTCCCGTGCCGGGTGCCGGTCCCATGCCGGGCGCCGGTCCCATGCCGGGCGCCGGTCCCATGCCGGGTGCGGGTCCCGTGCCGGGCGCCGGTCCCATGCCGGCGCCGGTCCCGTGCCGGGTGCGGTGCGCTTGCGGGTGCCGGGCCGTGCGGGGTGCGGGTCGTTGCTCTGCGGGGCTGTCCCCTACCCGCCCTTCCTCCGTTCCCCGGGCTTCGCCCGGACCCTTCGGGGGCTCCGCCCCCGGACCCCCGCTCCTCAAACGCCGGAGGGGCTGAAAACAGCCTCGCCGGCGTTTGAGGCGCGGGGGCCTGGGGGCGGAGCCCCCAGTTCGGGAAGGGGCGGGGTGGGGAACAGGCTCCGCGCAGCGGCAACGGCCCGCACCACCCACGGTCCGGCACCCGCAAGCGCACCGCACCCGGCACGGGACCTGCACCCCGCACGGCCCCGCACCCGCAAGCGCACCGCACCCGGCACGGGACCTGCACCCCGCACGGCCCCGCACCCGCAAACGCACCGCCCCCGGCACGGGACCGGCACGGGACCCGCACCCGGCACCCGGCGCGGGGCCGGTAGGGCACGGGGCTACGGGACGCGGCGGCGGAGGGACGTGCGGGCCTTGCGGAGGCGGAGGGCCATCTGGATCTCCAGGGCGGCCGCCGGCTTCTGCCATTCCGGGCCCAGCAGCTCCGCGATCCGTTCCAGGCGCCGCGACACCGTGTTCGGGTGGACGTGCAGCGAATCGGCCGCGTGCGTCGGGCTGCCGCCCGAGTCGAAGTACGCGTCCAGCGTCCGCGT
Source organism: Streptomyces sp. NPDC101118 (assembly GCF_044759445.1). NCBI lineage: Bacteria > Bacillati > Actinomycetota > Actinomycetes > Kitasatosporales > Streptomycetaceae > Streptomyces > Streptomyces sp. NPDC101118. The sequence continues at coordinate 233,263 of NZ_JBIVZG010000004.1, forward strand.
CAGCTCCGTGAAGCGGCCCGCGTCGTACTCCAAGACCGGCCCGATCGTCCGGCCGATGAAGGCGTCCACGTCGTGGTCGGCCGACAACAGCAGCCCGAGGAAGCCGAGTTCGCGCAGCGAGGCCGTGCCGCCCACGCCGTCCAGCGCGGTCAGCGCGTCCAGGCAGCGCACGGCCTCCTCGTACACGCCCGCCATCGAGGACGCGCCCTCCGCCGGCCCGGCCGCCCCCGTCGAGACGGGGTGGCCCAGCAGCGGCGACAGCTCCGCGGAGACCTGGTGGCCGGCGGCCGAGGCGTCGGTGCCGGGCAGCATCAGCACGATGCAGCCGCGGCGCACGCTCTTCAGGCCCGACATCCGGTACGCGTACGAGGACGCCCACGCCACGGCCTTGCCCAGCTCCCCGCCCTCCGGCCGGGCCACCACGATCACGTGCGGGGTGTCGAGGTCGATCCCCAGCCGCCGGGTGCGCTCGCGAAGGTGCAGGTCGGAGCCCTGCGGGCGGTCCAGCAGGTCCTGGAGCAGCTCGTCGTGCACGGGGCCCTCGGCGGCGGCCGTGCCGCGCTGGATCAGCATCAGGGAGGCCACCGACTGGCCCGCGAGCTGGAGCAGCCGTACGTCCTCGTCCGTGAGCGGCGCCGACGGGCTGAGCACCAGCACGCCGAGGTCCTCCGCACCGGCCAGGACCGGCGCCACCCACGCGCCGCCGTCGGCCGCGACCGGCCGCCGGTCGGTCTGGGCCTGGAGCGCCGCCCGAGTGATCGTTTCCTCGGCCAGGCCGCCCGGCGGGAAGACACCGGTCACCGTGAGCTGCCGGCCGCCGGGGTCCCGTACCTCCAGTACGCCGTCCAGCGCGTCCGCGATCGCCCGGGCCAGGGTGCCCAGGCCGGCGCCGTCGAGCACCAGGCCGGCCATCCGCGCGTGGCACTCCCACAGGTAACGGACCCTGGTCAGCGCGGTGTTGGTGCGCGAGCCAAACCGTTCCAGCTCGGTCACCTCGTCCCGGGTCTGTTCCAGCAGCCGCGCCTTCTCGATGGCCACCGCGGCCAGGTCGGCCAGCGAGAGCAGCACCCCGATCTCGTCCGGGGTGAAGTGCCGCACCTTCCGCTCGGCGCCGTACAGCGCGCCCAGCGTGGTGTCCCCGTGCCGCAGCGGGACCGCGATGATCGCGTGCAGGCCCTCGGCCCGCACCACCTCGTCGATGCCGGGGGCGTGCGGGATGGTGTCGTCGGCCAGGTAGTCGGCGCTCCAGACCGGCGCCTTGCGGGCCTGCGCGAGGCTGCCGAGCCCCTGCCCGTCGCCCAGTTCGAGGCCGACGTTGAGGGCGGTGGTCTCGCCCTCGGAGGTACGGACGTACGCCGACCCGTCCGGCCGGTTGAAGCTCACGTACGCCATGTCGAAGTCGAGCAGCCTGCGCGCGCGGCGCGTGATGACCCGCAGCAGTCCGTCGATGTCGTAGGGGGACGTCAGGTCGTGCGCGGTGTCGACGAGCGCCGCCAGCGCGGCCTCCCGCTGTCTGCGCCGGCCCGCGCTGTCGCGTACGGACCGGGCCAGTTCGACGGCCCGGGACAGCTCCTCCAGCTCCTCCTGGGCCGCGCCGGACCGGCGGGCTTCGTGCAGCAGATCCTCGAACCGGCTCCCGGGCGCCTCCTGGGCCAGGAGTTCGAGCACCGCGAGCGCACCGCCCCCCGCGGATTCGTCGTCGGCCATGGCGATTCCCCTCCCTCCCCGTCAGCGGAATCAAGCCACGGTGATTGAACCTAGGTTCCTGTGATCCACGGGTCAAGCGGGCTCCTGACCAGCGAGTCGAGCGGTGGCCGGACCACCACCGGGGGGCGGATATGTGTCACCGGGTCACCTTCCCGCGCGCCTCCCGGGGCGGGGAGTGTGGCGGTCACAGGCACCGGGGGGTGCTCCCCCCTGCCTGTCCACAGCTGTCCGCACAAGGCTCCGTAACTGGGGGGACGCCATGTCACACATCAGCGACTACCGCCGCTCGCTGGAGCGCAGCAGGCTGTCGCGCGCGAGCGGGGACCGGCCCGGCACGTTCGCCCTGCGGGGGCGGGAATGGGACCTGCTGCCCGACGTGTTCGCGCCATCCCACTCGCGGTCCACGGACGTGGCGATGAAGCTGCTCGGCTTCGACGACGACCTGGAGGTCCCGCGTGCGGGCTCGTTCCTGGAGATCGGCAGCGGCACGGGCGTGATCGCCGTCTCCGCGGCGCTGGCCGGCTGCGAGCGCGTCGTCGGCTCGGACATCAGCCCCCAGGCGGTGCGGAACACCGCGCTGAACGCGGAGCGGCACGCCGTCTCGGACCGGCTGCGCGCGGTGCAGGGCGACCTGTTCGAGGGCCTGACGCCCGGCGAGCGGTTCTCCACCGTGTACTGGCACTCGAACTTCGTGCTGGCCCCGGCGGACTACACGTACCGGCACGTGCACGAGCGGGCCTACGTGGACCCGGGCTACGCGGCGCACCTGCGCTACCTGCGCGAGGCGCCGCTGTGGACGGAGCCGGGCGGCTCGGCGCTGCTGCACTTCAGCGACCGCGGCGACGTGCCGGGGCTGTGGAGCATGGCGGACTCCTGCGGCCGGGAGCTGCGCGTGCTGCGCAGCCGCCGGATCAAGGAGGGGGCGGAGACGGTGGAGCACATGCTGTTCGAGATCACCGTGGCGGAGGCGGTGGTGCCGATGCCGCTGCCGAAGCCGGTGCCGCGCCGCACGGTCCCGCTGCGGGGGCAGGGACACCTCTGAGGGACGCCGCGGGCGGTACGGGCTCCTGCGCGGCCCCGGCCGGTACGGGTCCCTGCGCGGCCCCGGCCGGTACGGGTCCCCGCCCGGCCGCCGGAGGTACGGGGTCCCCAACGGCCAGCTCGCGGGTCACCAGCCGCACCGCGCGCGACCAGAGGGCGAGGGCGGCCCGGGTGTGCGCGGCCGCGAGGGCGGCGGCGGTGGCCGGGGCGGTGCCGCCGCGCGACGGCAGGCGGCCGATCCTGGGGCCCGTACCGCTGAGGGTGTCGCCGCGCAGCCGCGTGCTGCGCGCGACCCGGGCCAGCGCGGGCAGGGAGAGGGCCATGCCGGTCCCCCAGCCGACCAGTCGCTCGACGGCGCCGCCGTCCCCGAGGCCGGTCCACATCAGACGCTGCGGGCGGGCCCCGGCCCGTACGAGGTCATGCCAGCGGGGTGCGCCGAGGGCGGCCTCGTAACACTCGTACAGCAGCCGGGCGAGGCCGACGGCGGTGGCGCCGAGGTCCTGGACGCGGACCGAGGCGAACGAGGCGATGGCGCGCAGGTCGAGGCCGCGGTCCCGGGCGCGTTCGAGGCCGGCGAACCAGGCCTGGACGAGCGCGGTGTAGCCGTCGGGGCCGAAGACGGGGCCCGCGTGCACGCCGAGGCCGGCGCCGAGGCAGCGTTCGGAGGCCGCGAGCCCCTCCTCCGTGGCCGGCAGGACGACGACAACGTTGGGGCGGTCCACCGCGAGCACCGTGCGGTGGGCCGCCTCAACGGTGCCGTCGACACCGCCGTGCCACGGCGCGAGGGGGACGGCGACCAGGCCCTGGGCGCCGTCGGTGGCCCGGTACAGGGGCAGCAGCGCGTCGCAGGCGCGCCGGGCGTCGTGGACGAGCAGCTCCTCCAGCGCGGTCCGGGCGGGTGTGCCCCGCGCGGCGAGTTCGGCGAGCTGGGCCGCGTACGCGCCGGTCTCGCGGAGGCCCTGGACGAGCGCGCCCAGGTCGCAGAGCAGCCCCTGGACGCCGGTGCGCCCGGCCAGCCGCCGGAGCTGGCCGCCGTCCAGCCCGGCCCGGCCGATGCCCTCCAGCCAGGGGGTGACCCCCTCGTCGGCGAGCTGCCGCAGCACGTCCGGGGTTTCGGACAGGTCGGCGCAGGTCATGGGGCCGCTCCCCTCGGGTGGTCAGGCGTCCAGGGAGGGCAGCAGCAGGGCGCGGCGGCCGTGCAGCCCGCCCTGCTCGATGCGCCGGTGCACGTCGGCGGCGGCGCTGAGCGGCAGCCGCTCGACGGAGCGGGGGCGCAGGGTGCCGGCGGCGAGCAGCCGGTTGATGGCCACGGCGGCCTCGGCGAGTTCGGCGGCGGTGGCGCTGGAGATGACGAAGCCGCGGACCGAGCCGTCCTTCATGTACAGGGCTCCGGCGGGCAGTACGGGCTCGGTGCGGGCGCCCGCGAGGAGCACGATGCGGCCGCGGGGTGCGAGCAGCGCGACGGCGGCGGCCAGGTCGTTGCGGCCGGAGGTGTCGAGGTGCAGGTCGATGCGGCCGGCGAGGGCCCCGGCGGCCGCGGGGTCGCGGTAGTCGAGCACCTCGTGGGCGCCGAGGGAGCGCACGTACTCGGCGTCCTCGGCGCGGGCGGTGGCGATGACGCGGGCGCCGGCCTCGGCGGCCATGACGGTCATGGCCGAGCCGACGTTGCCGGCGGCCCCGGCGACCAGGACGGTCTCGCCGGCGCGCAGGCCGCCGTGGGTGAAGAGGCCGAGGTAGGCGGTGGCGGCCGGGTGGACGACGGCGACGGCGTCGTGCGGGTCGGCGCCCTCGGGCAGCCGGTAGAGGCGGTCGCCGGGGACGACGGCCAGTTCTGCGGCCGGTCCCTGACGGCCCGCGTGGCCGAGGCTGTTGCTCCACACCCGGTCGCCGGGACGGAACGCGGCGGCGCCCGGGCCGGCCTCGACGACGGTGCCGACGAGATCGCGGCTGATCACGAACGGGAAGCCCAGCGGGGTGCGGTAGAGGCCGGAGCGGACGAAGGTGTCCACCGGGTTCACCGTGGTGGCCGTGACGCGCACCAGGACGTCGGTCGGCCCGGGAAGCGGGTCGGGGAGTTCGCCGTACCGGATGGCGTCCGGGGTCCCGAGGTCTTCGATGAAGGCAGCACGCATACCACGGGAGTCTGGCCGGGCCCCGGCGGCCCGGCACCCTGCCGCCCGCCAGTCTGTCAACTCTCGCTGACGCCATCGGGCTTCCTTCCGTACGGTGTGCCGCGTGGAACTGGAATTCACTGACGCAGAACCGGGATCCGCCCTGCTCGACGGGCCGGTCCGGACCCTCTACCGGAACCTCCGTCCGGCCCTGACGGACGACTCCTTCACCGACTTCGCCCGGGAGGCCGCCGGGCAGGGCCTGGTCTTCACCGTGGGCCTGAGCAGCGGCGAGGCCGTGGGCGTGGCCGGCCACCGCGTGCTGGCCACCAGCCGGGGCCGGGTGCTGTTCGTCGACGACCTGGTCACCGGTCCGGCCCTGCGCGGAGGCGGTTTCGGCGCGGCGCTCTTCGGTGAGCTGGAGCGCCGGGCGCGGGCGGCCGGCTGCGTGCGCATCGAGCTGGACTCGGGGGTGGTGAACCGCGGGGCGCACCGCTTCTACCACCGGCAGCGGATGTCCGTGGCCGCCTTCCACTTCGCGTACGAGCTCCCCGCCGCGGGCTGACCACCCGCCCGTACGAACCCCCGCCGCGGGCTGGGCCACCCGCCCGCCCGGACCCGCCGGATTTCCGGAATCGTTCGGTCCCCCGATATCCCGGCACCGCCCCACCTGACGTACTCCATTACCGTCAACCCCGCCTCTGAACAGGGAACTTGACGGACCTCCCGGGCATTCTTTGACCCTCCGCCGCGACGCTCAGCAAGCTCTCGGCCATGGCTCAGACGACACACACCGAAACCCCGATCTTCGAACTCAGCTCCTCGCTCCACGTCGACGCGGCCCCGGAAGAGGTCTACGCCGTCGTCAGCGACCTCGGCCGCAGTGGCGAATGGAGCCCGGAATGCGTCGGCGGCGCATGGATCAGCGGTGAGCCCCGCACCGTCGGCTCGGTGTTCCGCGGCGAGAACCTGCGCTCCGACGACGTGGTCGGCTGGGCGCCCGTCGTGCGCGGCACCTGGTTCACCGAGTCCGAGGTCGTGGCCGCCGAGCCCGGCCGGATCTTCGACTGGGCCATGCGCGACAGCGCCGGCCGCAGGCAGGAGAGCGTCTGGGGCTTCGCCATCGCCCCCGAGGGCACCGGCTCCCGCCTCACCCACCACTTCCGGATGGGCTCCGCCACCGAGGGCATCAAGGGCATCACGGCGGAGATGACCGCCGAGCGGAAGCAGCAGTTCTTCACCGAATGGGGCGCGAAGGTCGAGGGCGACCTCGGTGCCACGCTCGCCCGCATCAAGGACGTCGTCGAGGAGAACTGACCGGTTCCGGGAATTCCCCTCCCCGCCGGGAGCGGGAAAGGGAATTCCCGGAGAACCGCAGCCCGCCGGAATTCCGGCGCTCCCTCCCCACCATCCCACGCAGTGGAGTCGCGGTTTCCCCGACCGGATTCCCGTACCCAAAGACGAGATTGGCCATATGCTTCTGCAGCGCATAGGAAATCGTGGAATCCGCCTGGGAACCCTCTTCGAGCGAGCTGCTTCCCGGCACCCCTCGAACGTCCTGATCCTCGACCACGACCTCGACACCGCACCGCAGCTCGGCCGCCGCGCCACGATCGCCGAGGCCGCCGACGCCGTGGACGACCTCGCCTCCCGGCTGTGGGCCGTCGGCGTCCGCCCCGGCACCCGCGTCGTCGTCTACAAGACCGACGGCTTCGACATCACCCTCATGGCCTGCGCCGCCGCCCGCGTCGGCGCGGTCCCGGTGCTGCTCTCCCCGCAGCTCGACGGCGCCACCGCCGCCGAGCTGGTCCGCCGCACCGAGCAGCCGTTCCTGGTCACCGACCGGACCAAGCTGGACACGGAGCTGCCGGAGGAGGTCTTCGCGCTGGCCGAGCGCGTGATCCTCACCTCCGGCGACCACGAGCAGGCCACCGCCCTCGCCTCGCTGGCCGGCGTACGGCGCATCCCGCCGGTCACCATGCCGCCGGACCACCCGACCCTCATCACCCACACCTCCGGCACCACCGGCACCCCGAAGCTCGCGGTCCACACCGGCCGCAGCCTCCAGGCCCGTTACCTGCCGCAGGCCACCGCCGTCCGCCCGGTGCTGCCCGGCCGCGAGACGATCGCGCTGCACGTCTCGTTCGTCCACTCGCGGCTCTTCACCGCCCTGGCGATCTCGCTCCTGCGCGGCTTCCCGATCGTCGTGCTGCGCGACTCCGAGCCCGCGCACGTCGCGGACCTCTTCGCCCGCCTCAGGCCCGGCGTGCTGGAGGCCCACCCCAACTCCTTCATGGAGTGGGAGGAGCTGGCGGACGACCCGCGCGGCCCGCTGTCCAACGTGAAGCTCTTCAGCTCCACCTTCGACGCGATCCACCCGCGCACCGTGCGCACCCTGCTGGCCGCCACCCGCCGCCGCGGCGCGCTCTTCGGCCAGCTGTACGGCCAGAGCGAGGTCGGCCCCGCCGTGGTGCGCGCCTTCTCCCGCCGCCGCGGCGAGGACGAGGACGGCCGCTGCGTGGGCGTCCCCTTCCCCGGCATGACGGACGTCCGCGTGGTCAGCCGCGACGGCAACCCGCCCTCCGCGGACAACCCCGGCTACATCGAGGTCCGCAGCGACGGCCGGATCGTCACCTACCTCGGCGAGCAGCAGCGGTACGACAAGCAGCTCTCCGACGGCGGCTGGTGGCGCATGGGCGACGTCGGCTACCGCACCAAGTGGGGCTGCGTGCACCTGCTGGACCGCGAGGTCGACCTCATCGAGGACTTCGGTTCCACGCTCGCCGCCGAGGACACCCTCTTCGGCCGGCTCGACGAGCTGACCGAGGTCATCATCATCCCCGGCCCCGACGGCCGCGCCACCCCCATCGTCTGCACCAAGAACGACGAGCCGCTGGACAGCGTCCGCTGGCAGTCGGCCGCGTCCCTGCTCAACCCGATGGCCGAGCCGGTGCACATGCGCCTGGACGAGCTGCCGCAGACCGCCACCACCAAGATCAAGCGCCTGGAGCTGGCCCGGCTGCTCGCCGACCGCCTCCCCGTGGGCGCCTGACCGCTGCCCGGAGACGACATGTCAAGGATCATCATCGTGGGCGGCGGCATCGGCGGACTCGCCACCGCCCTCAGCGTGAGCGCGCGGGGCCACCAGGTCCTCGTACTCGAACGCGCCCCGGAGTTCGCCGAGATCGGCGCGGGCATCCAGCTCGCCCCCAACGGCCTGCACGCCCTCGACCGGCTCGGCGTCGGCGAGGAGACCCGCGCCATCACCGTCCGCATGGACGAACTCCGCTTCATGGACGGCGTCTCCGGGCGCCACGTCACCAGCCTGCCGCTCACCGAGGAGTACCGGGAGCGGTTCGGCAACCCGTACGCCGTCGTCCACCGCGCCGAACTCCACCGCATCCTCCTGGAGCGCTGCCTGGCCGACGACCGCGTCGAGCTGCGCGGCGACTGCGAGGTCACCGGCTACGGCCAGAGCCCGCACGACGCCACCGTCCTCCTGAAGGACGGCGGGCAGCTCACCGCCGACGCCGTCATCGGCGCCGACGGCATCAACTCCGCGATCCGCGCCCAGCTCGTCGGCGACGGCGCCCCCCGGATCTCCGGGATCACCGTCTACCGGGCCGTGATCCCCATGGCCGAGGTGCCGGCGGAGCTCCGCGACCTGGCGCACATGGACCGCGCCGTCGCCTGGTGGGCCGGTCCCCACTGCCACCTCGTGCACTACCCGATCGCCGGCGGCCGCCACCTCAACCTGGCCGCCAGCAAGGACGACGGCGGCACCGAGGCGTTCGCCGGCCGACCGGTCGACGAGGCCACCGTGCTCGGGGAGTTCGCGGGCCTCGGCGACACCGCCCGCCGGCTCCTCTCGCTGGGCCGCGGCTGGAAGACCTGGATGCTCGTCGACCGCGACCCGGCCGACACCTGGACCGACGGCCGCGTCGCCCTCCTCGGCGACGCCGCCCACCCGATGCTCCACTACGCCGCCCAGGGCGCCTGCCAGGCCCTGGAGGACGCCATCGTGCTCGGCGAACTGCTCGACTGCCCGGCCGGCTCCTTCGCCGCCCGCTTCGAGGAGTACACCGCCCTGCGCCGCGAGCGCACCGCCCGCGTCCAGCTCGCCGCCCGCTGGTCCACCGCCCTCTGGCATCCCTCCGGCGAGGCTGCGGCGTCACGCAACACGCTGCTGGAGTCCCTCACCCCGGCCGAGCTGACCGACCACGTCACCTGGATGCACGGCGTACGCGACCCGCTGCGCGACTCCCTCACGGGGACGGCGCCCACCCGCGCCGCCCTCACCCGTCCCGCCACCAGCCCGATCGGAGCCACCGCATGACCGCGTCCACCGAGAACCATGCCGAACTGTGCGTCGTGGGCGCCGGCCCGCGCGGCCTCTCCGTCATCGAGCGGCTGCTCGCCCGTGAGCGGCACACCCCCCGCCACGCCTCCGTGACCCTGCACGTCGTCGACCCGGCGGCGCCCGGCGCCGGCGCCGTGTGGCGCACCGAGCAGTCCCGGCACCTGCTGATGAACACCGTCAGCTCGCAGATCACCGTCTACACCGACGCCAGCTCCCGGATCGACGGCCCGATCGAGCCCGGCCCCAGCCTCTACGAGTGGGCCCGCTCCCTCGCCCTGCTCGGCACCGACGGCGAGCACTCCGAGGAGACCCTCGCCGAGGCCCGCTCCCTCGGCCCCAACACCTACCCCTCGCGCGCCTTCTACGGGGAGTACCTGCGCGACAGCTTCCGGCGCCTGGTCGCCGGCGCCCCCGCGCACGTCACGGTCGAGGTCCACCGCGCCCGCGCCGTCGCCATCGCCGACACCCAGGGCATCCCCGGCGGCCCCCAGGGCGTCCGCCTGGACAACGGCACCCGCCTCGACGACCTCGACGGCATCGTGCTCGCCCTCGGCCACGTCCCGGCCCGCCTCTCGGTCCGCGAGGAGCGCACCGCGAGCCTCTCGCGCATCCACCACCTGACCTACGTCACCCCCGGCAACCCGGCCGACGTGGACCTCAGCACCATCGAGGCCGGGCAGCCGGTCCTGCTGCGCGGCCTCGGCCTCAACTTCTTCGACCACATGGCGCTGTTCTCCGCCGGCCGCGGCGGCACGTACCAGCGGCGCGCGGACGGCACGCTGGGCTACCTGCCCTCCGGCCGCGAGCCGAAGCTGTACGCCTTCTCGCGGCGCGGCGTCCCCTACCACGCCCGCGGCGAGAACGAGAAGGGCACCGACGGCCGGTACTTCCCCCGCCTGCTCACCGCCGAGTTCATCTCCGGGCTGCGCGAGCGCGCCGAGGCCGGCGTACCGGTCAACTTCTCCGCCGACCTGTGGCCGGTGATCTCCCGCGAGGTCGAGTCCGTCTACTACGCGACCCTGCTCGCCGCCTGCGGCCTCGGCGACGAGGACCGCGAGCGGTTCACCCGCCGGTACCTCGCCTTCCCGCACGGCGTCGACGCCGGCGGCCTGCTCACCGAGTACGGCATCGGCGAGGCGGACCGCTGGGACTGGGAGCGGCTCTCCCGCCCGTACGGCGACCGGAAGTTCACCAGCCGCGCCGAGTTCCACGCCTGGCTGGTCGAGCACCTCGCCGCGGACGTCGTGGCCGCCAAGGAGGGCAACGTCAGCGGCCCCCTCAAGGCCGCCCTCGACGTCATGCGCGACCTGCGGAACGAGATCCGCCTCGCCGTCGACCACGGCGGCCTGGAGGGCAACTCCCACCGCGACGACCTGGAGGGCTGGTACACGCCGCTGAACGCCTTCCTCTCGATCGGCCCGCCGGCCTCCCGCATCGAGGAGATGATCGCGCTGATCGAGGCCGGGGTGCTCACCGTCACCGGTCCGGGCACCGTCGTCCGCATCGACACCGCCACCAAGCAGTACGTCGCCGAGTCCACGGAGGTCCCCGGCGAGGCGATCCGCTCCACCGCCCTCATCGAGGCGCGCCTGCCGGAGCCGGACATCCGCCGCACCGCCGACCCGCTGCTCCAGCACCTGCTCAACACCGACCAGGCGGCCCCGTACCGGATCGCGGGCACGCACGGCACGTCGTACGAGACCGGTGGCCTCGCCGTCACCGAGCGGCCGTACCACCTGATCGACGGGCGTGGCCAGGCCCACCCGCGGCGCTTCGCGTACGGCGTTCCGACCGAGGCCGTGCACTGGGTCACCGCCGCCGGCATCCGCCCGGGCGTGGACTCCGTGACCCTCGGCGACTCCGACGCCATCGCCGGCGCGGCCCTGGCGCTGCCGCGCGCCACGCAGGTGCCCGCCGGGGTGCGGCCGGTCGTCTCCGACGCGGCCCTGACCGGTGTGATCGTGTGACCGGCCCGCTCGACGGGGGGCCGCCGCGGGGCGGCCTCCCGGCGGCCGGGGGGCCCTTTGCCGGGGGTTCCCCGCGGGCCGGGCGGCCTTCTGGTGGGGGCTCCGGGCGGAAGGGGGAGCCCCTTGCCGGGGGTTCCCCGCGGGCCGGGGGGCCCTCTGCGGAGGGTTCCGCACCGAGCGGGGCGCCTCTTGCCGGAGGTTCCCCGTCGGATGGGGGGCGGCCGGGCGGCGGGCGGGTTCCCGTCGACGTCGGCCTGCTGTCCCCCGTCCGGGCCGGCACCCCGGTCGAGGCCGCCACGGACGACCGGGCGTGGTTCGCCGCCATGCTCGGCGCCGAGGCGGCCCTCGCCCGGGCCCAGGCCCGGCTCGGCACCCTGCCGCCCGCGGCCGCCGAGGTGATCACCGCAGCCGCCGACCCCGACCTGTACGACGTACGGGCCCTGGCGCTGGCCGCCCGCGAGACCGCCAACCCGGTGGTCGGCCTGGTCGCCGCGCTCACCGCCGAGGTCGCCCGCCGCGACCCGGCCGCCGCCGACTTCGTCCACCGCGGATCCACCAGCCAGGACGTCTTCGACACCGGCGCCATGCTGGTGGCCCGGCGGGCCCTGCGGCTGGTCCGCGCCGACCTGCGCCGGACCGCCGCCGCCCTCGCGGAGCTGGCCCGGGACCACCGAGACACTCCCGTCGCCGGCCGCACCCTCGCCATGCAGGCCGTCCCCACCACCTTCGGCCTCAAGGCCGCCGGCTGGCGGGAGCTGGTCCTCGACGCCGAACACCGGCTGTCCGCCGTCCTGGAGAGCGGGCTGCCGGTCTCCCTCGGCGGCGCCGCCGGCACCCTCGCCGGCTACCTGGAGTACGCCGAACTCGACTCCGGCTCCGGCTTCGACCGCGAGCGGTACCTCGACGACCTGGTCGACGCCTTCGCCGACGAGACCGGACTGGCCCGGCCGGTACTGCCCTGGCACACCCTGCGCACCCCGCTCGCCGACCTCGGTGCGGCCCTCGCCTTCACCGCCGGCGCCCTCGGCAAGATCGCCGTGGACGTGCAGGGCCTGGCCAGGACCGAGACCGGGGAGGTCAGCGAGCCCGGCCCGGCCGGCCGGGGCGGTTCCTCCGCCATGCCGCACAAGCGCAACCCCGTACTCGCGACCCTGCTGCGCAGCGCCGCGATCCAGGTGCCGCCGCTGGCCGCCGGGCTCGCGCAGTGCCTGCTCGCGGAGGACGAGCGGTCCGCCGGAGCCTGGCACGCCGAGTGGCTGCTGCTGCGCGAGTGCCTGCGGCTCGCCGGCGGGGCCGCGCACACCGCGGTCGAACTGGCCGAGGGGCTGGCCGTGGACGAGGAGCGGATGCGGGCCAACCTCGCCCTCACCCGCGGTCAGATCGTCTCCGAACGGCTGGCCGCCCGCCTCACCCCGGAGCTCGGCAAGGCAGCCGCCAAACGGCTGCTCACCGCCGCCTCCGCACACCCGGGCCCGCTCGCCGAGGCACCCGAGCTGGCGGGCCGGCTCACCCCGGCCGAACGGGCCGAACTGTGCGAGCCGGCCCGGTACACGGGCGCCGCCGGCCTCCTGGTCGACCGCGCGCTGAACCGCGGGGACAGCAGGGACGGCAAGGGCAGCAGGGACAGCAGGGACAGCAGAGAACACGGATAGGGCAGGACCCCGGAGCTTCGGAAGGGACCCGATGAACGTGCACAACGGCCGCCACCACGGACGGTGGATCACCGAGTGGGACCCGGAGGACCCCGTCTTCTGGGAGCGCACCGGCCGCCACGTCGCCCGCCGCAACCTCTGGCTCTCCGTGCTCTCGGAGCACATCGGCTTCTCCGTGTGGAGCATGTGGTCCGTCCTCGTGCTCTTCATGTCCCCGGAGATCGGCTTCGACTTCACCAAGTCGGAGAAGTTCCTCCTGGTCATCACCCCCACCCTGGTCGGCGCGGTGCTGCGGCTGCCCTACAGCAGTGCCGTCGCCCGCTTCGGCGGCCGCAACTGGACGGTCTTCGCCTCCGGGGTGCTGCTCGTGCCGGCCGGCCTCGCCGCGTACTTCGTCCAGCGTCCCGGCACCCCGCTGTGGGTGTTCCTGCTCGTCGGCGCCCTCGGGGGCGTCGGCGGCGGCAACTTCGCCTCCTCGATGACCAACATCACCGCCTTCTACCCGCTGCGCCACCAGGGCTGGGCCCTCGGACTCAACGCGGGCGGCGGCAACCTCGGCGTGGCCGTGGTCCAGCTGCTCGGCCTGCTGGTCATCGCGACCGCCGGCGACACCCACCCCTCGTACGTCGCCGCCGTCTACCTCCCGCTGATCGCCCTCGCGGCCGTGCTGGCCGCGCTCAGGATGGACAACCTGGCGAGCGTACGCACCGAGAAGGGCGCCCTCCGCGAGGCGGCCGCCCACCCCCACTCCTGGTGGATCTCCGCCCTCTACATCGGCACCTTCGGCTCCTTCATCGGCTACGGCTTCGCCTTCGGCCTGGTGCTGCAGAGCCAGTTCGGCTCCACCGCGCTGGAGGCCGCCTCGGCCACCTTCCTGGGCCCGCTGCTCGGCTCGCTCTCCCGGCCCGTCGGCGGCAGGCTCGCCGACCGGTTCGGCGGCGCGCGCGTGACGTTCTGGAACTTCCTCGCCATGGCCGCCGGCACCGCGGTGCTGCTCGCCGCGTCCGCAGGCGGCTCCTTCGGCCTGTTCATCGGCGCCTTCACCGTGCTCTTCGTACTGAGCGGGCTGGGCAACGGCTCGACGTACAAGATGATCCCCGCCGTGCACGCGGCCGAGGCCGAGCGCGCCGTGGCCGCCGGGCACGACGCCGCCGACGCCTTCACCCGCTCCCGCCGCCTGTCCGGCGCCGTCATCGGCATCGCCGGAGCCGTCGGCGCACTCGGCGGGGTGGGCATCAACTTCGCCTTCCGCACCGCGTACGGCACCTGGGGCTCCGGCACCGCCGCCTTCGCCGTGTTCCTCGCGTACTACGGCCTGTGCATGCTGCTGGTGCGCGCGGTGTACCTGCGGCGCGGTCCGGGGCGCGGCCAGGACCCGGACACGTCGCCCGCGGCCCCGTCGTCCGCGGCCGGCCCGGCCGCCCGGGTGCGGAGCGGCGCGGGTGTCTGAGGTGCGTACGGCGCGGGTGGCTGAGGTGCGTACGGCCCGGGGGTCCGGCGTGCATGCGGCCCAAAAGGCCGAGGCACGCCCGGCCCGGGTCGACACGCACTGCCCGTACTGCGCCCTCCAGTGCGGGACCGTGCTGGAACGGGACGGGGTCGGCGGGGACTTGGACGGCGGGGACTGGCACGGGGACGGCGGGGACTGGCACGGTGTCACCGTCCGGCCCCGCGAGGACTTCCCCGTCAACCGGGGCGGCCTGTGCCAGAAGGGCTGGACCGCGCCCGAGGTGCTGGGCGTCGCCGACCGGCTGCGCACGCCCCTGGTCCACGGCCGCCCCGCGACCTGGGACGAGGCACTCGACACCGTCGCCGACGGCCTGCGCCGGATCCAGGACCGGTACGGGAAGGACGCCGCGGCCGTCTTCGGCGGCGGCTCCCTCACCAACGAAAAGGCCTACCAGCTCGGGAAGTTCGCCCGCGTCGCCCTCGGCACGAGCCAGATCGACTACAACGGCCGCTTCTGCATGTCCTCCGCAGCGGCGGCCGCCAACGCGGCCTTCGGCGCCGACCGCGGCCTGCCGTTCCCCGTCACCGACCTCGGCACCGCGGACGTCGTCCTGATCGCCGGCGGCAACCCGGCCGAGACCATGCCGCCGCTGATGCGGCACCTGGAGCACCCCGACCTGATCGTCATCGACCCGCGGCGCACCCGCACCGCCCGGCAGGCCGCGCTGCACCTCCAGCCCGCTCCCGGCACCGACCTCGCACTCGCCCTCGGGCTGCTGCACGTCGCCGTGGCCGAGGGGCTGGCCGACCGGGCGTACGTCGACCGGCGCACCACCGGCTTCGACGCCGCCTGGCAGCGCGCCGCGGCCTGGTGGCCCGAGCGCACCGAGCGCGTCACGGGCGTGCCCGCGGCACAGCTCCGCGAGGCCGTCCGCATGCTGGGCGGCGCGGAGCGCGCGTACGTGCTGACCGGGCGCGGCGCGGAGCAGCACAGCAAGGGTTCCGACACGGTCGCCGCCTTCGTCAACCTGGCTCTCGTGCTGGGCCTGCCCGGCCGCGAGGGCGGCGGCTACGGCTGCCTCACCGGCCAGGGCAACGGCCAGGGCGGCCGCGAACTCGGCCAGAAGGCCGACCAGTTGCCGGGGTATCGGATGATCACCGATCCGGCCGCCCGCGAGCACGTGGCGCGGGTCTGGGGCGTGCCGGCGGACTCGCTGCCGGGCCCCGGCCGCAGCGCGTACGAGCTGCTCGACGCGCTCGGCACCGAGGGGGGCCCGCGGGGCCTGCTGGTCTTCGGCTCGAACCCGGTCGTGTCCGCGCCGCACGCGGGCCGGATCCGGGACCGGCTGGCGTCCCTGGACCTGCTGGTGGTGGCCGACTTCGTGCCGTCGGAGACGGCCCGGATGGCGCACGTCGTGCTGCCGGTGGCCCAGTGGGCCGAGGAGGAGGGCACGATGACCAGCCTGGAGGGCAGGGTGCTGCGCAGGCGGCGGCTGCTCCCCCCGCCGCCGGGCGTGCGGACCGACCTGGAGGTGCTGGCCGGACTGGCTGCGCGCCTCGGGGCCACCAACGGCTTCCCGTCCTCCCCGCGCGAGGTCTTCGCGGAGCTGCGCGAGGCCACGCGCGGAGGCATCGCGGACTACTCCGGGGTGAGCTGGGAGCGGCTGGACGCGGGCGAGGTGCTGCACTGGCCCTGCCCCGAAGGCGGCGACGGCACGCCCCGGCTCTTCCTGGACGCCTTCGCGCACCCCGACGGCCGGGCCCGCTTCGCGGCCGTGGACCACCGGGACAGTGCGGAACTGCCGTCCGCGGAGTACCCGTTGTACGGGACCACAGGACGCGTCCTGGCCCAGTACCAGTCCGGTGCGCAGACGCGCCGCGTGCCGGAACTGGTCGCGGCCGCGGGCGAGCCGTATCTGGAGGTCCACCCCGACACCGCGGAACGGGCCGGTCTGGCCGACGGCTCCCTCGCGCGGGTGTCCTCGCCGCGCGGAGGCGCGGTGGCGCGGGTCCGCTACGACGGCGCCCTGCGCACCGACACCGTCTTCCTGCCCTTCCACTGGCCGGGCGGAGCGAGCGCGAACCTCTTCACGAACCCGGCCCTGGACCCGCGCAGCCGGATGCCGGAGTTCAAGGTGTGCGCGGTCCGGATCGGGCCGGCGGGGGAGGCGGAGGGTGCGGAGCCGGGGGCAGTTGCTTCGACTTGGGGCGACGGTGTTCCTGGCTCTGCCGCGAACTCGGCTTCTGGCGAGGCTGGTTCGGATCATGTTGCGAACTCGGTTTGCGGACACGGCGGTTCGGGTCGCACGCTGAAGTCGACTGCGCAATCTGGCGGTTCGGGCTCGTCGCGGAACTCTGCCTTCAGCAAAGGCCGTTCGGGATCCACTCCAAACTCGGGTTCCGAGAGCGCCCGTTCGGAGGGATCTTCGAACTCGGCTATGGGCAGCGTCGGTTGGACCTCGGGTCGCGCGGCTGTGGCTGGCTTGGCTTCAGATGAGGCCGGCTCGGCTGCGGCCGGGGCCGGCACGACCGGGGCCGGGGCTGCTCCGGCGACGGCCGGCGCGGGAACGGCTGGCGGCGGCTCGGTCTCGGATCCGGCTTCCGCCGGAACGGGCGCGGACGGCTCCGCTGCGCGCGTGACCGCCGGCCCGGATCCAGGGGCGCGCCCGGCTGCCGGCCTGGATGCAAGGACGCGCCCGGCTGCCGGCCCGGACGCACGCGCCGAGGCTGCTCCGGCCGTGACGGCCCCGGGCCGGATGGTGGCGGGCGCGGGCGGGCCCGGGGTGCGGACGGAACCGCCGGCCTCCGGAGAGGCGGGGGCGGCATGACCGGGCCCGGAGTGGTGGTCGTCGGGAACGGTACGGCCGGGCGGGCGGTGGCCGAGCGGCTGGTGGCCCGCGGGGTCGCCGTGACCGTACTGGGCGAGGAGGCCGCGTACCACCGGCCGCTGCTGGCCGGCGTGCTGTCCGGTGCCCTGCCGGCGGCGGCGCTGGAACTGCCGCCGGTGCCGGGCACGCGGGCCGGGGTACGGGTGACCGGCCTCGACCTCGCGCGCCGGGTCGTGCGGTGCGCCGACGGTACGGAGGTGCCGTACGCGCAGCTGGTGCTGGCCACGGGTACGGTGCCCCGGCTGCCGGAGCTGCCGGGCATCGACGGGCCGGGCGTCGTGGTGCCCCGTACCGCGGCGGCCTGCGCGGCGCTTCCCGAGGGCGCGGCGGTGGTGCTGGGCGGGGGCCCGCTGGCGGTGGAGGCCGCCTTCGCCCTGCGCCGGTCGGGCCGCGAGGTCGCGCTGGTCCACCGGGGCCCCTGGCCGCTGGACCGCCACCTGGGCGCTCGTGCGGGAGCCGCGCTGGCCGGACGGCTGACCGCGGCCGGCGTCTCCCTCCACCTGGATGCCGAGGCGGCCGAGTACGTGCCGGGCAAGCTGTTGCTGGCGGACGGCACGGTGCTGCCCGCCGACGTGCTGCTGCCGTGCACCGGAGCGTCTCCCGACACCACCCTCGCCGACGCCGCCGGCCTCCCCACGGCCACCGGCATCCTGGTGGACGCCTCCCTGCGCACCCCCGACCCGCACGTCTGGTCCCTGGGCGGCTGCGCCCAGCCCGTCGCCCCGCGGGAGTTCACGGCGGTACGGCGCGCGCACGAAGCCGCCGGCACCACCCTGGCACGCGCGGCCGGGTGGGCAACACGATCACCCGAAGCCGGACCCGAGGCCAACCGGACGACACCGGCACCCGAAGCCGCGCCCGCGGCCGCGCCGACATTGGCCGGCCCGGGAGCAGCACGGCCGGAACCGGACGCCGCGGCAGCCACGCCCGGCACCCCGGTGCCCCCGCCCGCACCGGGCGCCAGGGCCACCCCTCCGCCGCCCACCCGCACGACCCCCGCCCCGGCAGCCCCACGGGCGGAAACGGCCACCCTCGCCACGCCCGCACGCGCCCCGCGCGTACCCGCACCAGCACCGGCACCGGGGTCGGCGCCGAGCCCATCGGCCGGCGGCACCGGGATCGCCCCCGGCCTCGACGCCACGCAGCCGGCACCCGGCAGCGCGTCCCCCGGCTTCGACACGGTCCTCCGGCAGGCGGACACCCTCGCGGCGGCCCTGGCCACGGTCCTCCAAGCCGAGGCCGGGCCCGACCACGACGCCGACGCCCCCGGCACCCGGGGCCAGGCCCCCACCGGCGCCGGCCGCGGCCCCGGAACCACCACCACAGCCACCACAGCCACAGCCACAGCCACAGCCACCGGCATGACCGACCTGCTCCGTCTCCAGGCGCCCGAGGCCGACGTACTCCGCCTCGGCACGCTCGACGGCGCCCACGAGACCGTCACCTTCAGTGACCCGGCACGGCACCGCCACGCGGAAGTGGCCCTGTGGGAAGGGCGGTTGGCCGGGGCCGTCACTGTGGGCCTCCCGCACGGCGCCGCAGCCCTCACCCGGCTCCACGCCTCCGGCGCCCCCGCGCCCCGGGACCTGCTGGCCCTGCTCCTCGGCACGCCCGCGGTGCTCCCCCGTACCACCGACCCGCTCGACGACGTGATCTGCCACTGCAACAACGTCACCGGCCGGCACCTCGCCGAGGCCCACGCGGCCGGCACCCGGACCCGGGCCGGCACCGGCTGCGGGGGCTGCGCCGAGGACGTCCGGGCGTTCTGTTCCACCCTTGTCCCCACCACCAACGGAGCACAATGACCCGGCACCTGGTCGTCGTCGGCTACGGAATGACGGGCCACCACCTGGTGGCCGAGACCCACGCCCGGGACGACGCCGGCGAGTGGCGGATCACGGTGCTCGGGGAGGAGGACCGCCCCGCGTACGACCGGATCGCCCTCACCACCTGCGCCACCGGCCGTGACCCGGACGAACTCGCCCTCCCCGCACCGGGACCCGGCGCGGCGTCCCTCCGCCTCGCCACCACCGCGATCCACCTCGACCCGGAGGCCCGCACGGTCACCACCGCCACGGGTGAGGCGATCCGGTACGACGCGCTGGTCCTGGCCACCGGCTCACGGCCCTTCGTACCGCCCGTACCCGGGCACGACGGGCCGACCTGCCACGTGTTCCGCACGGTCGACGACGTACGCGCCATCCGCACCGCCGCCCGCCCGGGCCGGCCCGCCGTCGTCGTCGGCGGCGGTCTCCTCGGCCTGGAGGCGGCCGCGGCCCTGCGCGACCTCGGCATGCGCGTGCACGTCGTCGAGCGCGCGCCGTGGCTGATGGCCCTCCAGGTGGACGAGGGTGGCGGAGCAGCGCTCGCCCGCCAGATCACCGCTCTCGGTGTCGAGGTGCACTGCGGGGCCTCGCTCCTCGCCGTGGACCCGGCCGGCGTCGACCTCGACTCCGGCCGCATCCCCGCCGACCTGGTCGTCTTCGCGGCCGGGGTCCGCCCCCGCGACGACCTCGCGACGGCCGCCGGCCTGGCCCGAGCCGAACGCGGCGGCATCCTCACCGACGTCCGCCTCCGCACCTCCGCCCCCGGCATCTGGGCCATCGGCGAGTGCGCCGCGGTGGAGGGCCGCTGCCACGGCATGGTCGCCCCCGGACAGCGCATGGCCGAGGCCGTCGCCGCACAGCTCACCGGCGACCCCGGAGCCGCCTTCCCCGGCGCCGACCTCTCCGCCCGCCTGAAGGTCCTCGGCGTGGAGGTGGCCGGCTTCGGCGACGTCCACGCGCGCGAACCGGGCGCGGTGGAGTTCACCCGCCAGTCCCACACCACCGGCGCCTACGCCAAACTCACCCTCGACGCCGAGGCGCAAACCCTCCTGGGCGCCGTCCTCGCGGGCGACACCCGCCCGTACGCCCGCCTCCGCGCCCTCCACCACACCCCCCTCCCCGCCTCAGCCGACCGCCTCCTCCTGCCGTCCTAGCCTGCGGGTGGTGCCCTCGCCGGCTGCACCGGCTGAGGCGGGATCAGTGCCCCCGCGCCACTCCGGGTGCGCGTACGCCGGTTCCCTCGCGCCACTGGCGGAGAAGCCGTCGTGGACCAGGTTCGCCCGGCGCGGCGCGCACCGCTACGCGGAGGGGCCCCCGGCCCCCCATTACGCCTTGACGATCGCAGCCAGCTCGGCCAGGGAGTCGAGAGACCAGTCGGCGGCCGCGCGCACCTCCGGGTCGTCGGCCCACCAGTGGCCCCACGGGCCCCGCCGCAGGTGGGCCGTGCGCAAGCCAGCCGCGCGGGCGGGATGGATGTCGTTAGCGGGGTGGTCGCCCACGTAGAGGGTCTCGTCCGCCGGGGCGCCGGAGACCTCCAGTACGCGGGTGAAGAACCGCGGATCGGGCTTCGACACCCCCCACTCGCCCGAGGTGGCCACCAGGTCGGCCGGCAGGTGGAGCGCGCGCAGCAACTCACCCATCCGCGGGCTCTGGTTGCCCGCGACGACCACGCGCGTCCCGGTCGCGCGCAGCGCGGCCAGGGCGGGGCGGACGTCTTCGTACAGGTCGCTCTCGTCCAGCCGTTCGCCGCGGCCGGCGGCCTCGCGGGCGGTGTACTCGGCCGCGAGGTCAATACCCGGGCGGAGCAGGCGCACCGCGTCAGCGTTGTCGCGTCCGTCGACGACGACCGCCCCCACCAGGGCGGAGAGCGTGTGTCTCGGCACCCCGAGCCAGTCGGCCCAGGCCGCCCAGTAGCGGTCGTCGCGGGTGAGCGTCTCGCCTACGTCCAGCGCCACGGTGCGGATCACCGGGCCACCGTACCGGCCTCCTGCCGTCCGGCTGAGACGGCCGGTTACCGTGGCCAGGACGGGCCGACCCGCTACCGGACCACCGGCCCGAGCCCCGCCCGCCAGTCGTCGATCCGCTTGCGGATGCCGGCCACCATCGGCAGCCGGTCCACGTCTTCCGGGGCGTACCAAGCCACCTCATGGGACTCGTCCGAGACCCGGATCTCCCCGCCGGTCGGCCGGGCCAGGAGGCAGACGGAGAACTCCTGCCGGACCTCGCCGTCGTCGTAGGCGAAGACGTGCCGGGGGTTGGTGTACGTGCCGACGATGCCGGTGATCTCCACCGTCAGCCCGGTCTCCTCCCGGGTCTCCCGGACCGCGCACTCCCCGATGGACTCGCCGATCTCCATCTTGCCGCCGGGCAGCGCCCACATCCCGTTGTCCACACGCCGCTGCAACAGGATCCGGCCCGCGCCGTCCACGACCACCACCGAGGCCGCGGGCACCAGGCTGTTCGCCTCGGGGGCGTCCGGATCGTCCTCGTAGTCACGCCGTGCCATCGGCCCCCGCCTCCCGGATGTCGCGCCCGCGACTCCACAACTCCTCGACGTGCGCGGCAAAACGGTCGAACATGCCGTCCGACTGACAGCGCCGCAAGTGCATCATCGGCGAGTCGTGCCCGACCCGGCGGGCGAGGATCGGCGTCACGATCATCTCGTCGTCGAATCGGAAGACGGACAAGTTTACGTGCCCGGTCTCGAAGCGGCCCTCAATGCCGGTCATGTCCCGCAGCTTCTCCAGCTCGGCCAGCGTGACCGTGATGCGCATCGTCAGAGTGAGGGGCACACCCTCCTCGGCCTCCCGGTCGGCCCACCTGACTGTGGAGGTCACCTACCAGGAACCGCACCCGGCAACCGGCGCGAGCCTTCTGACGCAGCGCGCTCCCCAAGTTCGCCTGCTCCATACCGGATTCCGCCACGTCGTGACCGGCTTCCTCCACGTGGTGCCCGCCGGCTGAGCCGGGGCGGGGACGTTGTCCGTCCCCGCCACGGGCGCGCGTACCTGCGGCAGGACGGTGCCCCGTACGGGGCGGACCCGGGACATGCCGGACCCCTACGTGACGGACCCCCCGCCGCACCTGACGGAGTGCGGGGTTCGCGATGGCCGGGGAAACGTGGCCGGAACAGGATGCATTCGACTCACCACGCACGCTCCCCCGACGGAGGAAGTCGAACCATGTCCGGTACCGCCCCAGCAGAACAAGACCAGACAGGCCAGGCCCCGTTCGGGGCCACGGTCGCGGTGATGGCCGTCGTCGGGCTCGTGCTCGGCAGCCAGGCGTACGTGACGATCCCCCTCATGCCGCAGATCGCGGAGGCCTGGGACGTCTCGCAGTCCTCGGCCGCCTGGGCCACGTCCGCCTTCGCCATCGCCTACGCGTGCGGCTCGCTGCTCAGCGGCCCGCTCGCCGACCGCTTCGGCCGCCGCAGCGCCATCTGGTCCACCCTCGCGGTGATGGCCGTGGCCACCGTGGCCGTGCCGCTGGCCGGCGGGCAGGGCACCGGGCTCGCGCTGCGTGCCGTGCAGGGCGTCGCGGCCGGCGTGTTCGCGCCCGTCGTGTTCGCGTACTTCGGCGAGCGGCTGCCCGCCCAGCGGCTCGCGCTCGCGCTGACCACCGTCTCCGCCGCACTCGGCGGCGCGCTGGTCTTCGGCCAGCTCGCGGCCCAGTTCCTGGAGGCCCAGCTCGGCTGGAGCGCCGTCTTCTGGATCACCGCCGTGGTGCTCGCGCTCGGCGCCGTCGCCGCCCGCAAGGTGATGCTCCCGGACGCCCCGCGCACCACCCGCGGCGGCTTCGCCTTCGGCAACGTGCTGAGCAGCCCGCGCCTCGTCCCGCTGTTCGTCACCGCCCTGGCGGTGCTCGGCGGCGTGACCGCCATCTACACCGGCGTCCAGCTCTACGGCCCGGACTCGCTCGGCGACCCCGACGCGATGTTCGCGCTGCGAGCCAGCGCGCTGCCCTCCCTGCTGGTGGCCGTGCTCGCCGCCCCGAAGCTCGCGCACGTCAAGCCCACCACCCGCGCCTGCGGCGCCCTCGCGCTGGCCGCACTGGGCATGGTCGGCGCCGCCCTGTCCGGCGACAGCGTGCTGGTGCTCGGCATCGCGCTCTTCGTCACCATGGTGGGCGCCTCCACCGCCGGACCCGCGCTGGTGCAGGCCGTCGGCGGCGCCGCGGGCGCCGACCGCGCCACCGCCATCGCGGTCTACAGCTTCCTGCTCAACCTCGGTGCCGGCCTCGGCGCCCAGGTCCCGCAGTCCACGGACGTCTTCACCCACCTCGCCCTCTGGATCGCGCTGGCCTTCGTCGCCGCCATCGGGCTGGTCGCGCTCGCCGCCAAGGCGTCCGCCAGGACGGCCGCCGCCGAGCAGAAGGCGGCCCCCGTCCTCAGCCAGGCCCGCTGATCCCAGCAGCCAGGCCGGTCCCCAGTGGCCGGGCCGGTCCCCACGGGCCCGGCCGATCCCCACAGGCCCGCTGATCCCCACCGGCCCGGCCGCTCCACCGGCCGGCCGCTCCCACAGCCCCGCCGACTCCCACAGCCCCGCCGACTCACACAGCCCCGCCGACCCCCGCAGGTCCGCCGATCCCCCCAGGTCCGCTGATCCCCGTACGAGAGGTCTCTTCCGCATGAGCACCCTGCCGCCCCCGCCGAGCACGGACTGGAACTCCGACGCGCTGGTCCTCGACGTCTATCTGCACCGCATCGGCTACACCGGCGAGATCGCCACCGACGCCGAGACGCTGCGCGCACTGCACCGCGCCCACGCCGACGCCGTCTCCTGGGAGATCGTCGACCTGGCCCTCGGCAACCCGATCACCCTCGACGTCCCCAGCCTCTACAAGAAGATCGTCGACGCCGGCCGCGGCGGTTGCTGCCTGGAGTCCAACCTGCTCTTCGCCGCCGCGCTGGAGCAGGCCGGCTTCACCGTCACCCGCCACCTGGCCCGCGTCCGCCGCGGCAGCACGGCGCTGCGCTACCGCTCCCACGCCGTGGTCGTCGTCGAGGCCGGGGGCCGCCGCTGGCTGGCCGACGTCGGCTTCGGCGACGAGGGCCCGCTGGAGCCGCTGCCGTTCGAGGACGGCGCCCAGGTCACCACCGGCGACTGGACCTGGCGGCTGGACCGCGAGGGCGAGGACTGGATCCTGCGCTGCCTGCACCACGACGGCTGGTTCGACGTGTACAGCCTGCGCGAGGAGCTCCAGGCGCCGGTCGACTTCGAGGTGTCGAACGTCTACACCTGCAACAACCCCTCCTCGCCGTTCATCGGCAAGCTGGTGGCCCAGCGCGGCGGCGACACCGTCCGCCACGTCCTGCGCCACCGCACGCTGACCGGGACCTGGCCCGACGGCCGCCAGGAGGTCACCGAGCTGACCGCCGACGAGACCGTCCGGCACCTGCGCGAGACCTTCCGCATCACCCTCACGCCGGACGAGGAGCGCGCGCTGCGCGAGGGCGTCCTGTCCCGCTAGCGGCTCCCACGGGCCTGCTCTCCGCGACGGGGGGAGCAGGCCCGTGCCGTACCCCTGCCCGTACCGCCACCCGTACCCACCCGCCCGTACCCACCCGCCCGTACCCCGTACGAGGAGACACCTGATGCTGCGGAATCCCGCCCGAACGAGCGGGCTCTACATAGGGACCGTGCCCGAGCAGGCCGCCGCCACCCGCCCCGGCACCACGATCACGGTGGACCACGCCCTGGACGTGCTGCCGGACGTCTCGCGCCACCTGACGGTCACCGAACTCGCCGGTCACGTCGACGACATGGCCGCGCGCCTGTACGCGGCGGGCGTCCGGGCGAGCGACCACGTGGCGATCTACAAGAACAACAACTTCGACATCTACATCCTGGCCAGCGCCACCTCCCGGCTCGGCGCCGTGCCCGTGATGCTGTCCCCCGCCCTCGACGGGGCCAGCGCCACCGCGCTGCTCGGCCGCCTCGACACCCCGCACCTGCTGACGGACGACACCAAGCTCGACGGCGTGCTCGACGCCGCCGGGGTCGCGGCCGTCACCCGCGGCGTGATCTCCGCGTCCCCCGCCCGCGAGGGCGTCGTCTCGCTGCACGACCTGGCCGGTTCGCCGCGCCGCGAGCCCGTGCTGCTCGACGCCGACCAGCCCGCCCTGATGACCCACACCTCGGGCACCACCGGACTGCCCAAGCTGGTCATCCACTCCGCGCGCAGCCTGTACGGGCGCTTCCGCCCCCAGCGCCGCCTGGCCCGCCTCATCAAGAGCGGCGAGACGGCGGCCATTCACCTGTCTTACGTCCACTCCCGGATGTACCTGGGCATGGCGGTCCTCCTCGGCAAGGGCATGCACGTGGTGGTCATGAACGACACGGAGCCGGAGCGGGTGGCGGACCTGTTCGCCCGCGTCCGGCCCGGGTTCGTCGAGACCCACCCCAACTCCTTCATGGAGTGGGAGGAGCTGGCCTCGGACCCGCGCCGGCCCTTCTCGAACGTCAAGTACTTCTCGTCGACGTTCGACGCCATCCACCCCGGCACGATGGACCGCCTGCTGAAGGCGTCCGACCGGGACGGCGCGGTCTTCTTCCAGATCTACGGGCAGAGCGAGTGCGGCCCCCTCACCGGCCGCTCCTACACCCGCAAGAACGCGCACAAGGCCGACGGCCGCTGCCTCGGCTTCCCGATGCCCGGCATCACCAAGTACCGCCTGGTGCCGCGCAACGGGCAGCGCCCCTCCCGCGAGCACCCCGGCTACATCGAGGTCAGCACCCCGGGCCGGGCCATCGGCTACTACGGCGAGAAGGAGCGCTTCGCGCAGCAGGCCTTCGGCCAGTGGTGGCGCGGCGGCGACGTCGGCTTCCGCACCAAGGTCGGCTGTCTGCACCTGCTCGACCGCGAGGTCGACGTGATCCCCGGCATCCACTCCACCCTGGAGGTCGAGGACGCGGTGCTGCAGCGCCTGGAGGAGCTGGCCGAGCTGGTCCTCGTACCCGGCCCGAACCAGGAGCCGCTGCCGGTCGTGTGCACGCGCCACGGCGAGCCGCTCGACGAGGCCCGCTGGGCGCAGGCCGTCGCCGACCTGCCGCGGATGGCCGCCCCGATCCAGATCCCCCTGGCCGACCTGCCCAGGACCGCCACCATGAAGGTGCAGCGGATCAAGCTGGCGGCCGACCTCCGCGCACAGCTGGAGCAGGCGTCGTGACCGAGCACATCCAGAGCACCGCGACGGACTACGACGTCCTGGTCGTCGGCGCCGGCCCCACGGGCCTGATGGCCGGCTGCGAGCTGCTGCGCCGCGGCGTCCGCGTCCGCATCATCGACATGGCCCTGGAACCGCTGGAGGTCCCGAAGGCGCTGGCGCTGTGGCCGCGCGCGCTGGACATCCTGGAGGACATGGGGGCCGGGCCCGCCATCCGGGCCGCGTCCACGCAGATCAACGGCTTCAGCTACTACTCCGACCGGCAGCACCTGGCCACCTTCGACTTCCCCGAGGACCTCGCGCCGCGGCACCTGCCGCAGCCCGAGACGGAGCGCGCGCTCACCGCCCGGCTGCACGCGCTCGGCGGGAAGATCGAGCGCGGGGTGCGGCTGCTGGGCGTGGAGAAGGTCGACTACTCCGGCGACATCAGCGCCACCGACGGGGTCACGGCCGTCCTGGAGCACGGCGACGGGATGATCGAACGGACCCGCGTGCCCTTCCTGATCGGCGCGGACGGCGCGGGCAGCAAGGTGCGCGGCGAGCTGGGCTCGGGCTTCACCGGCAGCACGTACGAGATGGAGTTCGCGCTCGTCGACTCCCGCATCGAGGGCCACCTGCCGGCCGACCAGATCCTGTACTTCCAGAACCCGAACGGCACCCTCGTCATCGTCCCGCAGCCGGACGGCGTCTTCCGCTTCCTGTCGGTCATGCCGCGCGGCGGCGAGGGCAAGGTCGGCACCGAGATGATGCAGCGGATCCTGTACGACCGGGGGCCGCGCGGCGTGAAGCTGACCGAGCCCGTGTGGGAGACCGTCTTCCGCGTCCACGCGCGCACCGCGACCGACTTCCAGCGCGGCCGGATCTTCCTGATGGGCGACGCGGCGCACGTGCACAGCCCCGCGGGCGGCCAGGGCATGAACAACGGCCTGCAGGACGCCCACAACCTGGCCTGGAAGCTCGCCGCCGTCGTCCAGGGCCGCTCCCCCGCCGCGCTGCTCGACACGTACGGGCCCGAGCGCTCCGCCGCGACGCAGCGCATCGTCCGGGACACCGACCTGCAGACGCGGGCGTGGATGTTCAACGGGCGGGTGCAGGTGCGGGCGCGGGACGCGGCGTTCCGCGTGCTGGACCGCACGGGGATCGTCTCGCACTTCTACGCACCCGTGATGGCGGGGCGCCGGCTGGCGTACGACATCGTCCGGGAGACCCAGCGGCCTTCCCGCAAGGCGGGCTGCGGTCTGCACGAGAAGCTGCCCGGCGGCCTGAAGGTCGGCGCGGTCTTCCCGCGCAAGCTGGCCGTCTCCCACCGGATCTCCGGTCCCGACGCGGACCCGGAGGCCTGGTCGCTGGCCGTGCTGCCGCCCTCCAGCGGCGGTTCGGACTGGCTCACCGAGATCGGCCACATCGTCGACCGCTGGCCGCAGGTCCGCGTCGAACGGCTCCGCAGGCGCAACTCCGTGCGGGCCACCGGCTGCTGGCGGCCCGGGTACTACCTGGTGCGGCCCGACGGCCACATCGCGGCGCACGGCCACGACCGCGACCTCAACCGGCTCGAAGCCGAGCTGGCCGCGGCCCTCCTCCCGATCGGATCCCGCTGATGCGCCCCCTCGTCGTCGTCGCCTACCACTCCGGATACGGACACACCGCCGCCCTCGCCGCCGCCGCCCGGGAGGGCGCGGAGGAGGGCGGGTCCCGCGCGGTGCTCGTGGACGTGGAGACGGTGGAGGACGCCGGGTGGGCGCTGCTGGACGGGGCCGACGCCGTCATGTTCGGCGCCCCGACCTACATGGGCAGCGCGTCGGCGGCCTTCCACGCCTTCGCCGAGGCCAGCTCGAAGCGGTGGGCGGCCCGGGCCTGGCAGGACAAGCTGGCCACCGGCTTCACGGTGGCCGGCTCGATGAACGGGGACAAGCTGCACACCCTGCAGTACTTCTCGATCTTCGCGGCCCAGCACGGGATGCACTGGGTGAACCTGGACGTCCCGCCGGGCTGGAACTCCACGACGGGCTCGGAGCACGACCTCAACCGGCTCGGCATCAACCTGGGCGCCGGCGCCCAGGCCAACACCGACCAGGGCACGGAGGGCGTCACGAAGGCCGACGTGGAGACCGTCCGCCACCTGGGCCGCCGCATCGCGCAGCTCGCGGTGGCCCTGCATGGGGTGGCACGGGCCCACTGAGCCGCCCGGCCCCGAACACGACGGCTGAGGCCGACGGCCCGGCCCCGCTCGTGGAGAGCGGGGCCGGGCCGTCGTGGCACCGGCACCTACTTGTCGCGGCGGCGGTCCCGCACCTCGGGGAGGGGGACGAAGCCGGCCGCCCGGTACGTGGCGACGGCGGCGGTGTTGGCGCTCGGGGTGCAGACGTCCGCGCTCGACGCGCCCAGTTCCCGGAGCGCGGCCGCCGCGGCCCGGGCGACCGCCGTGCCGTAACCGCGCCCGCGGTGGTCCCGGTGGACGCCGAGCGGTTCGAGCAGCCCGGGCCTGCCGGGCCCGGCCGACCACACGGTCACCGCGGCCACCGCCGCACCCTGCCCGTCGTACGCGACCAGGCACCGGGCGGCCGCGTACGGCGCGCCGGCCGCCATCGCGCGCCAGCGCTCCTCGGTGAAGGTCGACCCGTCGAACGCCGACCGCAGTACGGCGGTGAACGCGGCCGCCCCGTCGGGCCCGGCCGCCGCGACCCGCAGGCCGGGCTCCCGCGACGGCCCCCGCGCCGAACCTCGTACCGGCACCCGCCCCGGCACCAGCACCCGCCCCTGCACCGGCTCAAGCCCCGGCACCGGCACCGGCACCGGCCCCTGCACCGGCTCCGCCAGGCCGCACCGCAGCTGCGTCCACGGCTCGTCCACTCCCCAGCCGTCCCCGTGCAGCAGTTCCTGGAGCAGCGCGTCCGCCGGAGCCTCGACGTTGGCGCTCCCCGCCGGCAGCACCCCCCGCTCCGGCCGGCCCGCGTCATCCGCCAGCCGCCGCGCCAGCTCCTCGTCCCGCCGCGCGTCCGGCGCGATCGTCAGGCGCAGCAGCCGGGGCCCGTCCAGCAGCCCCACGGCGAGGATCCGGCCGTCCCGGCTCCACGTGCGGACCGCCGCGGCCGTCGCCCCCGCCCCGAACCGCCAGAACCACCCCACGTCCCCGGGGTGCAGCTGCACCGCCGCCCCGTCGTCCTGCCACTCCCGCAGCGCGTCCAGCGCCGCGCCCAGCCCGTCCACGTCCGGCGTACCCAACTCGATGGCCATCGCCCGATCCCACACCACCGCTCCGCCGCTCGCACCCGAAAATCCGGTCCGCGAGGCGAGGTTGACCCTGCCACCGTGTCAGGGTCTGGAATGGGTCCCCGGTGACCGGCCGGCCGGACGGGCGGCTGCGGAAGAGGGGACAGTCGTGACGTACTACACCGGCTCGGGGCCGTACTGCTTCAGCAACTCCCTGGCCATGGTCCTGGGGCCGGACGCGCCCGCCGTCGGCCTCGTGGAGGTGCTGACCGGGTCGCCGTTCGGGTTCCAGCTGCTCGGAGGCCGGCTGCCGCTGTTCGACCCGTACGGCTGGCACCCCGACCTCGGGCTCGACGCCGCGCTGTCCCTGCTCGCGGTCGGGTGCGCGCGGACCGCGGGCGGGACCGCCGGCGAGGCGGAGGCCCGGCTGCGCGAGGCGGCCGCGCGGGGGCCCGTACTGGCCGGGCCGGTCGACATGGGACTGCTGCTGCACCAGCCGGGGACGCCGAACGCCGAGGGCGGGGACCACTTCGTGGTCGTGCTCGCGGTGACGGGCGGTGAGGTGGTCTTCCACGACCCGCACGGGCACCCGTACGCGACGCTGCCGGTCGGCGACTTCCTCACCGCGTGGGAGGCGAAGTCCGTCGGGTACGTCGACGAGCCCTATGTGATGCGGGCCGGGTTCGTGCGGGAGCGCGAGGTGACGGCCGGGGAGGCGCTGCTCCGGTCCCTGCCGGGCGCGGGCGCGTGGCTGGCGGGCCGGACGGGCCTGCCCGTGCCGCCCGGCACGCTCGGCGGGGCGGCCGGGGTGGAGGCGCTGGCGGTGCTGGCCGACGGCGGTCTGGACGCCGGCACGCGGGCCTTCCTCGGGCACTTCGCGGTGCGGGTGGGCGCACGGCGTCTCGCCGACGCCGCGCACTGGCTGGGGTCGCTGGGGCTCGCCGGGGCGGCGGGCGTCGCCGGTGAACAGGCCCGGCTGGTCGGCGGGCTCCAGCACCCGGTGGTCACGGGGGACGACCGGGTGCTGGCTGAGCGCCTGCGCCGGCTCGCGCCGACGTACGAGCGGCTGCGCGCCGCCCTGGAGGACGGCGCGGCGGCCTGACGCGGGCGCGGGCCGGCGTCAGCGTGCGGTGCCGGCCGCGAGTGCGCGCAGCGCCAGGTGGTACGAGACGGGGCCGAAGCCGGCGATGGTGCCGGTCGCCACGGCGGAGATCACCGACACGGCGCGGAAGTCCTCGCGGGCGTGCGGGTTGGAGATGTGCACCTCGATCAGCGGGGCGCTGCGCTGGGCCACGGCGTCGCGGAGGGCGTACGAGTAGTGCGTGAACGCGGCCGGGTTGAGGACGACCGGGATCTCCTGGTCGGCCGCCTCGTGCAGCCAGCCCACCAGTTCGGCCTCGGCGTCGGACTGGCGCACCTCGACGTCGAGGTCCAGCTCCTTGCCGAGCCGTACGCAGCCGTCGGCCAGTTCCGCGTGCGTGGTGGCGCCGTAGATGCCGGGCTCGCGCAGACCCAGGCGGCCCAGGTTGGGGCCGTTCAGCACGAGCACCCGGCGCGGGGCGGCGCCGCCGTCGGCCGCGGGAACAGGAACCGGTGCCGTCCCCTCGGCGAGGGCCGTCCCCTCCGCCGGGGCCGAGAGCTGCGCGAAGGCGGCGTCCAGGGTGCTCCTCGCGGGGCCCTCCAGGATCCCGGGGCGGCCCACCCCGTCGAGGACGACGAACCGCAGCTTGTCGCCGCGGCTCTTCTTGTCGACCCGCATCGTGTCCAGCAGCTCGGGCCAGCGGTCGGCCCGGTAGGTCAGGGGCAGGCCGACGGCGTCGAGCACCGCGCGGTGGCGGCGCACCGTGGCCCAGTCCAGCCGCCCCTCCACGCGGGCGAGTTCGGCGGCGAAGACCATGCCGACGGCGACGGCCTCGCCGTGCCGCCAGGTGTAGCCCTCGGCCTTCTCGATGGCGTGGGCGAGGGTGTGGCCGTAGTTGAGCACCTCGCGCGGCCCGGCCTCCTTGAGGTCGGCGGAGACCACCTCGGCCTTGACCCGTACGGCGCGGACGACCAGCTCGGCGGTGTGCGGGCCCTCGGGGGTACGGGCGGCCGCCGGGTCCGCCTCGACGAGGTCCAGGATCACGGGATCGGCGATGAACCCGGCCTTGATGATCTCGGCGAGGCCGCTGGCGTAGTCGGCCGCGGGCAGGGAGGCCAGGGCGTCGAGGTCGCAGAGCACGCCGGCCGGGGGGTGGAAGGCGCCGACGAGGTTCTTGCCCTCGGCGGTGTTCACGCCGGTCTTGCCGCCGACGGCCGCGTCGACCATGCCGAGGACGGTGGTGGGCACGGCGATCCAGCGCACCCCGCGCAGCCAGCCCGCGGCGACGTACCCGGCCAGGTCGGTGGTGGCGCCCCCGCCCAGGCCGACGACGACGTCGGTACGGGTGAACCCGGCCCGGCCCAGGGCCGCCCAGCACTCCCCGGCGACCCGGAGGGTCTTGGCCTCCTCGGCGTCGGGCACGGGGAGGGTGGTGACGCGGTGGCCGAGGGCGGTGAGCCGGTCCCGCACCTCCTCGGCGCGCGCGCCGAGGGTGTCGGGGTGGATCAGGGCCACGCGGCGGGGCTCCTCGCCGACCAGCGGCGGGAGGTGGCCGAGGAGGTCCCGGCCGACCAGCACCTCGTACGCGGGATGGCCGGCCGAGGCGGCGACGGGCACGCAGGTCACGGCGGGGGATGCGGTCGTCATGGGGTCTCCTGCTCCAGTGCGTCGAGGACCGCGTCGGCGACCTCTTCGGGGGTGCGGTCGTCGGTGGGCACGACGACCCGGGCGACCGCGGAGTACAGGGGGCGGCGCCGGTCGCGCAGTTCGCGCCAGCGGCGGCCCGGGTCGGCGGCGAGCAGGGGGCGGGTGCGGCCGTCGCCGACCCGGCGCAGGGCCACCTCGGCGGAGACGTCGAGGAACGCCACCGGCAGACCGGTGAGGAGAGCACGTGTCCCGGAGTGGAGCACTGCTCCGCCGCCGAGCGAGAGCACCGCTCCCGGTTCGGCCACCGCCCGTGCCACGGCCTGGTGTTCGCGCTCGCGGAAGGCGGCCTCGCCCTCCCGGGCGAAGAGCTCCGCCACGGTCAGGCCGGTCTCGGCGGCCACGTCCTGGTCGGTGTCCCGGTAGGCGGCACCGAGCCGGCGCGCCAGCAGCGCGCCGACGGTGGACTTCCCCACCCCCATCGGCCCGACGAGCACGACCGCCGGCCCCGGCCCCGGGCCCGCCGGCCCGCCGCCCGACCGGCCGCCGCCCGCCCCCGCCCTGCCCGTCACCGGTAGTTGAGGTTCTCGAGGTACGACGTGACGTTGCGGCGGGTCTCGGCGACCGAGTCGCCGCCGAACTTCTCCAGCACCGCGTCCGCCAGCACCAGCGCCACCATCGCCTCCGCGACGATCCCGGCCGCCGGCACCGCGCACACGTCGGACCGCTGGTGGTGGGCCGCTGCGGCCCCACCGGTCGCCACGTCCACCGTCGCCAGCGCCCGCGGCACCGTCGCGATCGGCTTCATCGCGGCCCGCACGCGCAGCAGTTCACCGGTGGTCAGCCCGCCCTCCGTACCGCCCGAGCGGCCCGACGTACGCCGGATCCCGTCCCCGGTCGGCACGATCTCGTCGTGCGCCTGCGAGCCCGGCACCCGCGCCAGCCCGAAGCCGTCGCCGACCTCGACGCCCTTGATGGCCTGGATGCCCATCAGCGCCGCGGCCAGACGTGCGTCGAGACGCCGGTCCCAGTGGACGTGGGAGCCGAGGCCGACGGGGACCCCGTACGCCAGCACCTCCACCACGCCGCCGAGGGTGTCGCCGTCCTTGTGGGCCTGGTCGATCTCGGCCACCATCGCCTCGCTCGCCGCAGCATCAAGGCAGCGCACCGGGTCGGCATCCAGCTTCGCCACGTCGGAGGGGGCGGGCAGGGATCCGTACGGGGCCTTCGCGGCGCCCAGTTCGACGACGTGGGAGACGATCTCGATGCCCGCGGCCTCCTTCAGGAAGGAGCGGGCCACGGCGCCGAGGGCGACGCGGGCCGCGGTCTCACGGGCGCTGGCGCGCTCCAGGATCGGCCGGGCCTCGTCGAAGCCGTACTTCTGCATGCCGGCCAGGTCGGCGTGACCGGGGCGCGGACGCGTCAGCGGCGCGTTGCGGCCGGTCTCCTTCAGCTCCGCCGGGTCCACCGGGTCGGCCGACATGACCTTCTCCCACTTGGGCCACTCGGTGTTGCCGACCATCACGGCCACCGGCGAACCCAGCGACAGCCCGTGCCGGACACCGCCGAGGAAGGTCACCTCGTCCTGCTCGAACTTCATCCGCGCACCCCGCCCGTAGCCCAGGCGTCGCCGCGCGAGGTGGTCGGCCACCAGGGCGGTGGTGGCCGGGACCCCGGCCGGCAGCCCCTCCAGGGTGGCGACGAGCGCCGGTCCGTGGGACTCACCGGCGGTCAGCCAACGCAGCCTGCTCAGCACTTTCTCTCACTTCTCCTTGGTGGGGACTTCGTACAGGGGGAAGAGGCGGGCGAGTTCGCCGTGGAACTCGGGGAAGGTCTTGGCGACGCAGCCCGGGTCGTCCAGCGTCAGCGGCACGCCGCTGCCGAGCCCGAGGACCGCGAAGGACATCGCGATCCGGTGGTCGCGGTGGCAGTCGATCAGCGCCGGGCGCGGCAGGCCGGGGTGGACCGTGAGCGACTCGGGGGTCTCGTCGACGCGGATCCCGCAGGCCCGCAGGTTCGCGGCCATGGCGGCGATCCGGTCGGACTCCTTGAGCCGGGCGTGGGCGACACCGGTGATGGTGACGGGCCCGTCGGCGAGCGGCGCGATGGCGGCCAGGGTCATGAAGGTGTCCGAGATCTCGCCCATGTCCACGGTGAACCCGCCGGTCAGCCCGCCCGCCGGGCCGGTGACGGTGGTGGCGTGGTCGCCGATCTCCACCTCGGCGCCGGTCAGCCGGAGCACCTCGGCGAAGCCCAGGTCCCCCTGGAGGCTGCCGGAGCCCAGGCCGGGCACGGTGACGGTGCGGCCGGTGACGGCCGCGGCGGCGAAGAAGTACGAGGCCGTGGAGGCGTCCGGCTCCACGACGAAGTCGGTGGCCGTGTAGCCGGTCGGGGCCACCTCGACGGTGCCACCGGTCTCGGTGACCTCGGCGCCGAAGTACCGCATCAGCGCGATCGTCATGTCCAGGTACGGGCGGCTCACCAGCCGCGGCACGTCCACGGTCAGCGGCCCGCCCATCAGCGGGGCCGCCATCAGCAGGCCGCTCAGGTACTGGCTGCTCAGCCCGGAGTCCAGCTCGACCCGGCCGCCGGCCAGCCCGTTCGCCGCGATGGTCAGCGGCAGCCCGCCGCCGGGCGCGGCCTGCACGTCGGCCCCGAGGCGGGCCAGCGTCCGGGTGAGCGGGCCGAGCGGGCGGGCGCGCAGCTGGTCGGAGCCGTCGAAGACGAAGGTGCCGCGTCCGGTGGCCGCGAAGGGCGGCAGGAAGCGGGCGGCGGTGCCGGCGTCGGCGCACCACACCCGGCCGGGCGCGAACGGGCCGACGCCGTTGCCGGTGACCTCCCAGCACTCGTCGGAGGGCGTGGCGGAGGTGGCGACGCCGAGGGTGCCGAGCGCCCGCCGGAAGGCGACGGTGTCGTCGCTGACCAGCGGGGCCCACAGGCCGGAGGTGCCGGACGCGGCGGCGGCCAGCAGCAGGGCGCGGTTGGTGAGGCTCTTGGATCCGGGAACGCGGGCCGACAGCACGGGCGGCCGGGACGTGTCGAGCGGCATGGTGACTCCTGGGTCTCAGCGGGCGCGTGGACTGCGGGCACGGCTGCGGGCGCGGCTCCGGGCGAGCGAGTGGCGGGCGGCGGCCGCGACGCGGTCGGCGGTGAGCCCGTACTGGCCGTAAAGGCGGCGGAACGGGCCGTCGGCGCCGAAGCGTTCGAGGCCGACCGCGTCCCCCGCCCCGCCGACCATCGCGTACCAGCCGAGTGCCGCCCCGGCCGCCACGGAGACCCGGGCGGTCACGTGCGGGGCCAGGACCCGGTCGCGGTAGGCGCGGTCCTGGGCAGCGAACCGTTCGGGACGCGGCAGGCACACCACGCGGGTGCCGATGCCGTCCCGTTCGAGGATGTCCCGGGCCTCCAGGGCCACGGCCGTCTCGCCGACGGCGGCGATGAGTACCGTCTGCGGCTCACCGCCGCAGGCCTCCGCCTCAGCGAGGACGTATCCGCCACGCGCTTCGTCGATCATGCGGTCATCGTGGGCCAGGGGGCCGGGCCCCTCCAACGGCTCCGGGGCCCGCTCGTCAGGTCGGTGCCCCGGTACGTCAGGTCCCGGCGGCGGGACCGCCGCCGGGACCTGCCGCCGGGACCTGACGGGGGCGGCACTAGAGCCGGCCACGGCCGAGTTCGAGCAGCAGCCGGGCGAACTCCTGGCCCACGACGCCGAACTCGGCCTCGTAGGAGCCGACGATGTGCTGCTCGCGGCCGCGCACGACCCGCGGCCCGCCGGAGGAGATGCGGGCCTTCTGGACCTCGCCGGACAGCCGGCACCGCTCCTTGATCAGCTCGATCAGGCAGCGGTCCGCCTCGTCGATGGCGGCCCGGTGGGCCAGTACGGCCTCCACGGCCTCGGTCGCGTTGTGCGCCTCGGCGCGCACCCCGGTGGCCGGGTCGAAGGCCAGGCCGAGGGGTGCGCCGAGCGCGGTGTCGAGGGACAGGGTGGACATGGGAACTCCCTTGGTGATCGGGACGAACGATCAGACGGCTGCGGGCGCGGGCGCGCGGAGCCCGCCGAGGGCGAGGGCCGCGACCACGCGGGTGGGGACGGCGCCCCGGCCGGTGTGGCGGGCGACGGCCGCGCCGAGGGTGTCGAGCAGCAGCCCGGCGCACAGGTCCGGCGGCAGGTCCTGCCGTACGGAGCCCTCGCGGGCGCAGTCGCGGATCAGCTCGGCGACCCGCCGCTCGAGGTCGGCGCGCGCGCCGGTGACGGACCGTCCGTCGGGTCCCAGCAGCAACTGGACGAAGGGGAGTTCGCGGGCCGGCCGGTCGGGCACGGACCGCACGAACCGTTCGAGCCGGACGAACGCCGGGTGGGCGTCCTCCGACGGGCGGAGTGCGGACAGGAGGTGCCGGCCGGCCCGGTCCAGGGCCATCTCCAGCAGTTCCTCCTTGCCGCTCACGTGGTGGTAGAGGGTGGACTTGGTGATGCCGAGGCGTGCGGCGAGCACGCCCATGCTGGCGCCGGCGAAGCCCTTCTCGTTGAAGAGGCGGACCGCCTCGGCGAGCAGGGTGTGGCGGGAGTGCGGGGTCCGCCGGGTGGGCGGGCGGCCGGCTCGCCCGGGCGCTGCGGCCACTGCGGCCGATGGGGCCGGTGCGGCCAGCGGGCCCGCTGCGGCCGGTGGGGCCGGTGGGGCCGTGCGGACCGCCGTCACAGGTCGGCCAGGGCCCGGACCGGGTCCTCGATGCAGTCGGCGACGAACCGCAGGAAGCCGCCGGCCGCGCCGCCGTCGCACACGCGGTGGTCGAAGACGAGGGAGAGCTGCGTGGTCTTCCGGGAGAGGACCTGACCGCCGACCGACCAGGGCCGCTCGACGATCCGGCCGACGCCGAGGATCCCCGCCTCGGGGGCGTTGAGCAGCATGGAGCTGCCGTCGACCCCGAAGACGCCGAAGTTGTTGAGCGTGAAGGTGCCGCCGGTCAGCTCGGCCGGGGACAGCCCGCCCTCGCGGGCGCGGCCGATCAGGGCGGACACCTCGGCGTGCAGGGTGCGGGCCGACTTCCGGTCGGCGCCGCGGACCACGGGTACGAGCAGTCCGGCGTCGGTCTGGGCGGCGACGCCGAGGTGTACGTCGCGGTGGCGCAGGATCTCGTCGTCGCGCACGGTGGCGTTGAGCTCGGGGTACCGGCGCAGACCGGCGACGGTGAACCGCGCCAGCAGCGCCAGCAGCCCGGGGCCGTCCGCGTCCTGGCGGGCCCGCAGCGCGAGCAGCTCGGTGGCGTCGACGTCCACCCACACGGTGGCCGTGGGCACGGCGGCGGCCTGCACCAACTTCCGGGCGATGGCCCCCCGTACCCCCTTGAGCGGCACCCGCTCGACCCCGTCCGAGCCGGTGCCGGTGCCGGTGCCGGTGCCGGTGCCGGGCAGAGCGCCGACGGCCGCGCCGGAGGCAGGCCGGCCCGCGGCGGGCCGGCTCGCGCCGTGCGCGGCGTGCGCCCCGGAGTCCGCTCCCGAAGCCGTGCGAGGGGCCGCGGCGGGCGCCACGGCACCCATCGCACCCGCGTGGGCTGCGGCCGTCGTCGCAGCCTCAGTACGGGCCTGCTCCGCGGCGCGGCGCAGGTCGCGCTCGGCGAGCGCCGCGTCGACGTCCTGACGGGTGATCACTCCACCCGCACCCGACCCGGTCACGCCCGCCAGGTCCAGCCCGTGCCGGGC
Source organism: Streptomyces sp. NPDC101118 (assembly GCF_044759445.1). NCBI lineage: Bacteria > Bacillati > Actinomycetota > Actinomycetes > Kitasatosporales > Streptomycetaceae > Streptomyces > Streptomyces sp. NPDC101118. The sequence continues at coordinate 271,065 of NZ_JBIVZG010000004.1, forward strand.
GGCCAGCGCCCGCACGACGGGCGACACGACGAGCACGGCCCGGGCAGCCGGAGCAGCCGGGGAAGGCGGCGCGGCAGCACCCCCGCCCGCATCAGGACCGGCAGCCGCCACCCCCACCCCCGCACCCGCACCCGCACCCGCACCTGCGAGGGAGCGTCGCGGCGGGCGACGGCGGCCTGCGCCGGACGGCTGGGTGCCGTAGCCGATCAGGACGCGGCCCGAGCCCTCCGGCTCCGCCGCGTCGGCGGCATCCGCATCACCCGCTGCCCCTGCATCCGGCGCGAACGAGATCAGCGGGCGGCCGACCTCCACCACCGCGCCCTCGGCCGCGTGCAGGGTGGCGACGCGGCCCGCGTACGGGGACGGCACCTCCACCGTGGCCTTGGCGGTCTCCACCTCCACCACCGGCTGGTCGACGGCGACGGCGTCGCCCTCGGCGACCAGCCAGCGGACCACCTCCGCCTCGGTGAGGCCCTCCCCCAGGTCGGGGAGCAGGAAGTCCGTCGTGGCCAGGGCGTTGTCCGGGGCGGTGCTCATGCGCTCTCCCACTGGAGTTCGTCGACGGTGTCCAGGATCCGGTCCACCCCGGGCAGGTGGTGCCGTTCCAGCTTCGGCGGCGGGTACGGGATGTCGAAGCCGGTGACCCGCCGCACGGGCGCGTGCAGCGCGTGGAAGCACTGCTCTCCGATGCGGGCGGCGATCTCGGACGCCACGCTCGCGAAGCCCGAGGATTCCGCGATCACCACGGCCCGCCCGGTGCGCCGCACCGAAGCGGCCACCGTCGCCTCGTCGAACGGCACGAGGGACCGTACGTCGACCACCTCCAGCGAGCGGCCCTCCGCCGCCGCGGCCTCGGCCGCCTCCAGCGCGACCGGCACCGAAGGCCCGTACGCCACCAGCGTCGCGTCCGTGCCCGCCCGCCGGACCACCGCCCGGCCGACCGGCTCGGTCCGCGCCGGCAGCGCCACCGGCTCCTTCGCCCAGTACAGCCGCTTGGGCTCCAGGAACACGACCGGGTCGGGCAGCTCGACGGCCTCCCGCAGCAGGCTGTAGGCGTCCGCGACGGTCGCCGGGGCCACCACCGTCAGGCCGGCGGTGTGCGCGTAGTACGACTCCGACGAGTCGCTGTGGTGCTCCACACCCCCGATGCCGCCCGCGTACGGGATGCGGATCACCATCGGCAGGTTCAGCCGCCCCCGCGTCCGGTTCCGCATCTTCGCCACGTGGCCAACCACCTGCTCGAAGGCCGGCAGCGCGAAGGCGTCGAACTGCATCTCGGCGACCGGCCGGAAGCCGTTCATCGCCATCCCGACCGCCATGCCGATGATCCCGGACTCGGCCAGCGGCGTGTCGAAGCACCGCTCCTCGCCGAACCGCGCCTGCAGCCCGTCCGTGATCCGGAAGACGCCGCCCAGCGGGCCCACGTCCTCGCCCAGCACCACGACCGACGGGTCCTCGGCCATCGCGTCGGCCAGCGCCCGGTTCAGGGCGCCCGCCATCGTGACCCGCTCGGCAGCCGCAGCCGGCCCGGCCACGGCATCCGCCACGGCAAGCGTCGGCGTGCTCATCGGCCCTCCTCCAGCGTCATCTCGGCGGCCAGCAGGGCCGCCTGTTCCGTCAGTCGGGCCGACCCGCCGCTGCGCACGTGCCGGAACAGCTCGCCCGCCTCCGGCGGCGCCGAGCGGACCAGCCGCTCCCGCAGGTCCGCGGCCCGCTCCTCCGCGACGCGCGCCGCGTCGGCGGCCTCCGCGTCGGACAGCAGCCCGGCCCCGCGCAGGTACGCCTCCAGCCGCGCCAGCGGGTCCCGGGCCACCCAGCTCTCGGTGACGGCCGGGTCCCGGTAGCGGGACGGGTCGTCGGCGCTGGAGTGAGGGCCCATGCGGTACGTGTGGGCCTCGACCAGCGTCGGCCCCTCCCCCGCACGCGCCCGCGCCACCGCCCGGTCCAGCACGGCCAGCAGCGCTGCCGCGTCGTTCCCGTCGACCTGCTCGGACGGGATCCCGTACCCGATGCCCTTGTACGCCAGCGAAGGCGCGGCGCTCTGCTTCTCCAGCGGCACGGAGATCGCGAACCCGTTGTTCTGGATCAGGAAGACGACCGGGGACCGGAAGACCGCGGCGAAGTTCAGCGCCTCGTGGAAGTCGCCCTCGCTCGTCGCGCCGTCACCGATCAGCACCAGCGCCACCGTCGGCTCGCCGCGCAGCCGCGCCGCGTGCCCGACGCCCACCGCGTGGGGGGCCTGCGTGGCCAGCGGGGTGGCCTGCGGCGCCGTACGCCAGCGCACCGGGTCGTAACCGCAGTGCCAGTCACCGCGCATCAGCGTGAGCGTCTCGACCGGGTCCACCCCGCGGGCGGCGACGGCCACGCAGTCGCGGTACGTCGGGAACAGCCAGTCGTCCTCCCGCAGCGCGAGGGCGGCCGCGATCTGGCAGGCCTCCTGCCCGTGCGCGGACGGGTACACCGCGAGCTGGCCCTGCTTGGCCAGGGCGGTGGCCTGCTGGTCGAAGCGCCGGCCGACGACCATCGCCCGGTACGCGGCCAGCAGCCGCGCCCCGTCGGGCAGCCGGTCCGCCGCCCCGTCCGTCAGGGTGCCGTCGGCCTCGATGAACCGTACGGGCCGCTCGCCGGGCAGCAGCGGATGCCGCCCGGGCCCCGGCACGGCGGCCGTGGCGCTCCCCGCTCCGGTCGTCCCCGCCGCACTCCCGGCCGCGGCCGGCCGGGGCCGCCTGCCCCGCGTGGTGGCGGCGGGCCGGCGCTTCGTCTCGGCCCCCGCCCCCGCCCCGGCCCCTGCTCCCACGGCGGAACGCGTCTGTTCGACGGTGCTCACGACTTCCCTTCTTCCTGCCCTCGTGGGTCTGTGGATCCCTTGGTCACTCCGGGTACGGCCAGCTCGGCCGTACCGCGCCCGGTCCGCGCGTACAGCACGGCCCCGTACGAGCCGCCCGCCCGCCGCACCCGCAGCGTCCGCTCCTCGCTCCGCCCGGCGAACCGGAACTCGGCGCCGCCCAGGTGCGTCAGCGGCAGCACCCGCCCGCCCCCGGTGCGCAGCCAGAGCCGCTCCGCCCGGTCGTCGGCCGGCTCCAGCGTCACGGTGGTACGCGCCTGTCCCGCCCGGAACGGGTCCTCGTCCTCCCGCACCAGGAAGCCGGCGGGCACGCTCAGCTCCCCGGCCAGCGCCGCGGCCTCGCCCGGCGCCAGCGGCCGCGGCGGCCGGTTGACCAGCACGTCGCCGCGGAGGAGGAACTCCCGCCAGGCCACCGGGAAGGCGCGCACCAGCCGCTCCGTCACCGGCACGTCGAGCGCCAGGTGCACGCAGTGGTCCTTGCCGTGGTTCAGCACCTGGTGGGTCCGGGTGAAGTCCCCGAACCACAGGTCCCCCGGCGCCCACCGGTGCACCTCCCCGTCCAGCACCAGCGCCGTCTCGGTGTTGGTCTGCACGGGGACGTGCAGCCGGGCCGTGCCCCAGCGCAGCCCCTGGGCGGCCTCGATCCGCCCCGCCGCCCCGGTGCCGGGCCGGCGGCACATGAAGCGCGCCCCGAACACCGGTGCCGGGAAGGTGTCGAGGATGTACCGGACGTGCGGGAAGCGGTCCAGCAGCGGCGCATCGGTCCAGTCGCCCGGCCCGCCCGGCGAACGCAGCACCAGGCAACGCCAGTCGTCGGCGGGCGGCCGTACGCCGCGCAGCTCGGCGGCGAGCCAGCCGGCGTTGAAGGAGGTGCTCAGCCGGGCGGCGGCCGCGGGCATGGGCACCACGGCCGCCCCGGCGAGCACCTCCGTGCTCACAGCGCGGTCCCGAGCCGGGCCAGCGACGTCAGCGTGTGCACGCCCTCGGTGGTGGCCTCCACGTCGAAGACCATCCGCTCGTCCGGCATCTTGCCGATGATCTCGGCGGCACGGGTGGACAGCGGCTGCCCGAGGGCCTCCGCCGACTCCCACAGCTGCACGGCGCCCCAACGGCCGCGCTCCTCGTCGCTGATCCACACCTTCAGCAGCAGGCCCTCGTAGCCGGCCCAGCGGTCCACGGCCTCGTCGCGCAGGAACTCCCGCAGCGACTCGGGCGTGTGGCCGGTGCCCTCCAGGTCCCACCAGGCGATGACGGCCTTCACTCGGTCTTCCCCTCTCCCGCGAGCAGTTCCCGCACCAGGCCGCCGACGATCCGGGGCCCGTTGCGGGTGAGCAGTGATTCGGCGTGGAACTGCACGGACGCGAAGTGCGGTCCGCGCAGCGCGTGCACCTCTCCGGTCTCCCGGTCCCGGCTGATCTCGACGACGCCGACGCCCTCGACCTCCGCCTTGTCCTCGGCGGAGCGGGCGGCGAACGTGTTGTAGAAGCCGACGAGTTCGTCGGCGCCGAACAGCTCCACCGGCTTCTGGACGCCCTGGTTCGGGGTGTCCCGGCGGACCAGGTCGAAGCCGAGGAGGGTGCTGAGCACCTGGTGGCTCAGGCAGACCGCGAAGAAGGGCCGCCGCTCGTCGAGCAGCCGCCGGACCGTGCCGCGCAGGTGGGCGATCTTCGGGTGCCCGGTCTCGCGCGGGTCGCCGGGCCCGGGCCCCATCACCACGAGGTCGTACGCGGTCACGTCGTACGGCTCGTCGAAGCGGCGTACGGTCACCCGCGTCCCGAGCGAGCGGAGCTGCTGCTCGATCATCGAGGTGAAGGTGTCCTCTGCGTCGACCACCAGGATCCGCTTGCCGGCCAGGGCCGGGTCGGGGTGGGCGGTGAGCCGCTCGTCGGCGTCGTCGAACCAGAAGCGGGCCACCGTCTCGTTGCGGACGGCCAGCGCGGACAGCACCTCGGGGTGCCGGGCGAAGGACGAGGGGCCGGTGTCCTTGAGGGCGCCGAGCAGCGAGGACGCCTTGGCGCGGGTCTCCGCCACCTCGCCCTGCGGGTCGGAGTGGCGCACCAGGGTGGCGCCGACGCCGATGCGGACCTGCCCGGTGCGGTCGATCTCCGCGGTGCGGATCAGGATGGCCGAGTCCATGGTGCGGGCGCCCTGCTCGTCGCGGCCGATGAGCGCGAGGACGCCGCTGTAGTAGCCGCGGCCCTCGGGCTCGTACCGGGCGATGACGCGCGCCGCGCTCTCCAGCGGGCTGCCGGTGACGGTGGGCGCGAAGAGGGTCTGGTGCAGGATCTCGCGCGGGTCGCGGTCGGTGCGTCCGCTGATGAAGTACTCGGTGTGCGCGAGGCGGGCCATCTCCTTGAGGTGGGGTCCGGTGACGATGCCGCCCGCGTCGCAGATGCGGGCCATCATCTTCAGTTCCTCGTCGACCACCATGTACAGCTCGTCGGCCTCCTTGCGGTCGGCGAGGAAGTCCAGCAGCCCGGACAGCTCGGGCCCCTGCGGCGGGTAGCGGTAGGTGCCGCTGATCGGGTTCATCACGGCGGTGCCGTCGTGCAGGCTGACGTGCCGCTCGGGGCTGGCGCCGACGAGGGTGCGCTCGCCGGTGTGGACGATGAAGGTCCAGTAGGCGCCGGACTCCATGCGCAGCAGCCGCCGGTAGAAGGCGAGGGCGTGGCGCGGGGAGTAGTCGGAGATGTCGGCGACGAAGGAGCGGCGGATGACGAAGTTCGCGCCCTCGCCGCGGCCGATCTCGTCCTCGATGATCCGGCGGACGGTGTCGGCGTACGCCTCGTCGTCCACGTCGAAGCCGCCCTCGGACACGCCCAGCGGGATGTCCGGCAGCCGCTCCAGCGCACTGGACACCGGCAGGACCTGGCGGCCGGTGACGCGCAGCGAGAGCAGCGGGGCGCCGTCGTCGGGCGCGTGGAAGCCGCGCTCGGCGAGCTGGCGGTACGGGATGAGGGTGAGCACCTCGGGGCCGGGCCCGGCGGCCGGGTCGAGGGGGACGCCGGCCAGCGTCTCGGACGCGGTCACGTCGCCGGTGAGGACCTCCAGCCGGCTGCCGTTCGTCTCCGGGCGGTGCAGCACGGCGAAGGCGGGCGGGCGCTCGCCGAGGATCCGGCGGAGCAGGTCGTCGGTGGTGTCGCGGCCGGTGGTCCGGTCCTGGGCCGTCATGCGGTGACCTCCTTGGCTGTCGTGACCACCGCACAGCGCGAAGCCGCGTACCGGACGGTCATCCAGTGGTCCTCGGCCGAGAAGTCGGCGATCGCGTCCGCGACGAGGAACGGCTGGATGTCGTGGGTGAAGGCCTCGACGGCGCTGGCGAGGATCCCCACGTGCGCGTAGACGCCGACGATGATCAGCTGGTCGCGGCCGGCCGACCTGATGCGGTCGAGCAGGTCCGTGCGGAAGAAGGCGCTGTAGCGCCACTTGGTGAGCACGGTGTCGCCGTCGCGCGGCGCGAGCGGCTCCACGATCTCCCGGTCGGCCGGGTCGGCCCGCATGCCGGGCCCCCAGAAGTCCTTCAGCAGGCCGCGGTCGGCCTCGCTCATGCTGCCGGGCTGGGCGGTGTAGTACGTCGGGATGCCGTGCCGGGCGGCGAACTCCCGTACCTGCACGGCGTTGTGGACCAGCGACTCGCGCAGGTCGCCGGGGAGGGGCTTGAGGAAGTAGCGCTGCATGTCGTGCACGAGCAGCACGGCGCGGTCCGGGTCCACCGTCCAGTCGGCGGTGTTCCCGGGCAGCTCGCCGGCGGTGGGCAGCGGGTAGGAGGTGATGGGCGGGATCCCGGCCATGTCGGTCCTCTCGTGGCTGGAGTGGTGCGAAGGGACGGGCCCGTGCGGCACTCGGGACAGGGCCGCACGGGCCCGGGCGGGGCCGGCCGGGGCAGGGGGCCGGCCCCGGCGCGGGGCGGGCACCCGGGGCGGGGCCGGCCCTCGGGACAGGGCCGGCTCCACCGGCGGGGCGTGCCCCGGTACTGGGCGGACCCGGTCAGGCGGCCCCGAGCGAGGCCCCGCCGTCGACGGTCATGACGTGCAGGGTGATCTGCTCCGCCTCGTCGGACAGCAGGAAGGCGACGGCGTCGGCCACGTTGTCCGGCTGGGCGATCCGGCCCAGCGGGATGCCGACGCGGAAGGCCTCGGGATTGCCCTCCAGCGTGCCGCGCGCCGCCGACTCGTCGGGCCACATCGACCGCAACATCGGCGTGTCCGTGGAGCCGGGGGCGACGATGTTGCAGCGGATCCCGTGCCGGGCGACCTCCAGGCCCAGCGACTTGGTGAACATCGCCGCGGCCGCCTTGGACGCGGCGTACGCGGCCATGTCGGCGCGCGGCGTCGCGGCCGCGTTGGAGGCGACCGTGACCAGCGCGCCCCGGTGCCGGGTGAGCATCCGCCGGGTCACCGCGCGGGACAGGTGGAAGACACCGTCCGCGTTCACCCGGAAGGTCGTCTGCCAGTCCTCGTCGCTGTAGTCCGTGACCTTGCCCAGCCGCAGCACGCCCGCCGAGTTCACCAGGTACTCGATCGGACCCAGTTCGTTCTCCACGCGCTCCGTCAGCTCGTCCACGGCCGCGCTGGACGCGACGTCCGCGGCGAACGCGTAGATGCGCGGCCCCTTGTACTCGGCGGCCGGCGCCTCCGGCACGTACTGGCCGTCCGACCCGATCCGCACCGCCTCCCGCACCTCGGCGAGGTGGGCGGCCTCGGCGGCGCGGGCCGCGGCGCACTCCACGCGGAGCTCCTCGTTGAGCTCCTCGACGGCCGTGCGCAGCGTGTCCGCGTCCCGGTCCACGGCGGCGATCAGCGCCCCGCGCCGCGCCAGCGCGCGGACGACGGCCCGTCCGATGCCCCCCGCCGCGCCCGTGACGACGGCGACCTTGTCCAACATGCTTTCCCCTCCAAGGAAATCGCGGGGCCGCCCCATCTCAGCGGCCGCGTTGTCACCGCGGCCGGCCGGACACCGCCGCGGCCGCGTCACTTCTGCCAGGCGGTGACCACCGAGATGGCCTGCGACGGGTTGAGCCGCGGATCGCAGAAGCTCGTGTACGCATCGCCCACCCGGTCGGCGGCGGACGCGTTGACCACGCACTCCGTGACGTCGTCGGGCGTCGTCTCCAGGTGCAGGCCGCCGGCGACGCCGCCGGCCGACTCGACGGCGAACTGGAAGGCCCGTACCTCGCGTTCGACGGTCTCCAGGTACCGCGTCTTGTAGCCGCCGGGCGTCGAGACGGTGTTGCCGTGCATCGGGTCGGTCAGCCAGATCACCGGGTGCCCGGCCCGCCGAACCGCCTCCACCAGCGGGGGCAGCTTGTCGGCGGCCGCGTCCGCGCCCATGCGGGCGATCAGGGTGAGCCGGCCCGGCTCGCGCCGCGGGTCGAGGATCCCGCAGAGCGTGACCACGTCCTCGGGGCTCATCGAGGGGCCGACCTTGCAGGCCACCGGGTTCTCGACCTGCGACAGCAGCGCCACGTGCGCGCCGTCGAGCTGACGGGTGCGCTCGCCGATCCACGGGAAGTGCGTGGAGGCCAGGTAGTGGCCGCCCTCCCCGTCCTGGCGGACCTGCGGCAGCTCGTAGTCGAGGAGCAGCGCCTCGTGGCTCGTCCACACCGGCGGCTCCAGCAGCACGTCGTTGCCGTCGCGGCGGTCCGCGTACCAGCCGAGGTGCTTGTTGATCTCGCAGGCGGCCATGTAGCCGGTGAGCATGCGCAGCGGGTCGGGGCGGCGCGAGGCCGGGTCCGGCTCGGGGCCGTTGACCAGGTGCCCTCGGTACACCGGCAGTTCGACGCCGTCGATGATCTCCGTGGGGTTGGAGCGGGGCTTGGCGAACTGGCCGGCGAGGCGGCCGATCCTGACCACCGGCCTGTGGGTGATCATCTTGAGAGCGCCGGCGACCAGGTCGAGCACCGCGGCCTTGCGGTGCACGTCGCGGGCGGTGCTCTCGTCGGGGTCCTCGGCGCAGTCCCCCGCCTGGACCAGCTTGGCCTCGCCGAGGGCGACCCGCGCGAGCGCCTCGCGCAGGGTGCGCACGTCCTGGGCGCGGACCAGCGGGGTGTGGGCGGCCAGCTCCTGGCGGACGAGCTCGACCTGCGCGTGGTCTTCCCATTCGGGCTGTTGGAGGGCCGTCTTGAGGCCGATGTCGAGCAGGGTGTTGTCCACGGGTGTCTCCTGGTGCGTAGATCGTTCCGAGGTACGAGTGACTCGGCGCGCGTCGTCGTCGGCACGCGCCTGGGTGTGGGGTGGCGGGGCGGTCAGGCGCGGCCGGGCACCCGTCCCGTGTCGTCCCAGAAGCGCAGCTGCCCCTGCGGAGGGAGCGCGCCGGTCCCGGCGACGGAAGCACCGCCGAGGACCAGCGCGCGTGGCCGGCCGGGGGAGAGGGCCGGCCAGTCCGGAACACGCGGAGCGCGCGGCACTCCGGTGCGCGCGAAGGAGACCACCAGGTCGGCGAAGACCTCGCCGGCCTCCGTCACCTCCCGGTCCGGCCGTCCGTCGGCGGTGCCGGCGGGGCGTCCCGCCGGCCCGTGGGTGCCGAAGAGGAGGGCCACGGCGGCCTCGTGGGCGGCGCCCGGGCGGGCGGCCGCCGGCTGTGCGGGGTCCCCCGGGTCGGCGGCCGCAGGGAGGGCGAGCTCCATCACGTACTGCGGCCAGCGGCCGGCCCGCGCATGGCGGTCGGCCATGCTCAGCACCGGGTGGCGGAAGTGGGCGTCCTCGCGGATCGCGGCCCACAGGGACGGGAGGTCGGCGGTCCGGCCCTCGGCGAGGGCCGCCTCGCGGTAGGCGCGCAGCACCTCGTCCGCCGCCGTACGGTCGGCGGCCGGGTCGGCCTGGCGCAGCAAATCCGTGATCCAGGTGCGCAGTTCGGCTTCGTCCGCCGGCCCAGGACCGGCCGTCCGGCGGCCGGGAGCGGCGTACACCGAGAGCACGGGCAGTTCCGGGGGCGGCTGCTCGTGGTCGTACGCGCGCAGCCAGACTCCGTCGAGCACCGGCCCGCGGTAGTGGCGGCCGCTGCGCACGAGGCGCTCCTCGGGGCGTACGGAGAACAGCCGGTGCCAGGCGGCGTTGAGTTCGGCAGCCGGCACCTCGCGCAGGCCGGGCACGGTGGTGCCGAACCGGGCGGCGAGGGTGTCGTACACGGTGCGGGCGTCCTCTGCGGTGAGTGAGAGGCCGGGGGCCCGTACGTGCGCGGGACTGACGGGGACGATGCGGCGGATCAGCGGGCGCGTCACCGGCAGCAGGGCCAGCTGGTGCACGCTCGCACCGCCGGCCTCGGCGCCGACGAGGGTGATGTTGCCGGGGTCGCCGCCGAACGCGGCGGCGTTGTCGTGGGTCCAGCGCAGGGCGGCGACCTGGTCCTGGAGGCCCCAGTTCGCGTACGAGCCGGTTTCCGGGTCGGCGAGCTCCTCGTGCAGGCCGAAGCCGAAGACGCCGAGGCGGTGGCCGAAGGTCACGACCACGACGTCGCCGCGCTCGGCCAGCCGGGCGCCGTCGACGCCGGCCGCGCCGCCGGAGCTCCAGGAGCCGCCGTGCACGTGGACGAGGACGGGGCGGGCGGTGGTCTGGTGGGTCGAGGGGGTCCAGACGTTGGCGTACAGGGCATCCTCGGACCCGGCCCCATCCGGCTGAAGAAACGTTCCTGCCGCCTCACGGGCATCCCGTACGCCGCTCCAGGCGGCCGGCGGACGGGGCGACGCGAACCGCAGCGGGCCCACGGGCGGGGCGGCGTACGGAATGCCGCGGAAGGCGATCACCCCGCCCGTGCGCTCGCCCTTCACGTAACCGGCGGTGGTCCGGGCGACGGGCGGCGCCAGCGGGACGCCCGCCTGAGCGGACAGCACGGCCGGGGCCTGGGCGCGGGTGACGTCCACCTCACACCTCCCGGCGGGACGGGAGGCGGCCGGGGGGTACGGGAACACAGGTGGCCGAGCAGCAGAAGACGGCGGCCGTGGTCATGCCGGAACTCACTCCTCGACGGATCAGGGAGGCTCGTGGCGAGCCGGTGGCGGGTCCTGTCGATCGTGTCGGCTGGCCCAGGAGCCGCCCAACGCAGTGATCCGCTTTCCGTCAAGTGCCGTCACAGTGCGTCAGGTCCTGTGGGGCGGGGTTCCAGTGCCCTATTGGGCTTCTGACGTGGGGAGTTGATGTTCGGGGACGTCGTGTCGGCGGTCAGGCGGGGGGCCGGTTCCGGCCGCGGCTGCCGGTCGGGCGAAGACCGTTTCCCCGGCCTGGCGGCCGACGATCCGCAGCAACTGTGAGCCCGTGGACATGTCCTCTGGATTGCGCCTCCCGGCATGCCCACTGCTTCAACCGGCAGTGCGCCTACAGGCCTTCATGCGCTTCCCGGTCCTACCTTCTGTAGCCGGCTCATGCGTTCAGAGAAGCGTGGCTGAGCTGGCTGGTGGGCTGATGGAGGCTCCCGTGCACCGGATACCGCCTCACGGTTTCGCTTGGGCGCACCTTCTATGGCTGGTGTTCACGACTACCGGATCTCGATGGTTGCTGCCGTCTCGGACCTCAGCCACAGAAGGTGCGCCCACGCGAAAGGTGCGGGCGATCACCGGCGCACGGGAGCCTCCATCAGCCACCCACGAACAGCAACCACGCTTCTCTGACCGCCTGGGCTGGTTACAGGAGGTAGGAGGCCGGGGCGCATGAAGGCCTGTAGGCGCACTGCCGGGCGGGCTTGGCTCGCTTCGGGGAGGCGCAATCCAGAAGACATGTCCACGGGCCCACCGTTGGCCACGGCCCCGGCCGCCAGGCCGGGCACGGCCCGCACCCCAGTCAGGAACGGCCCGCACCCACCCGAGAACGGCCCGCACCCACCCCAGAACCCCTCAGGCCACCTGCCCCGCCGCCGGCTGCGTCCCCAGGAGCAGTGCCCGCCGGACCGCGCGGGCCGCTGCCGCGCCGTTGCGGCCCACGTCCGCGCGCAGCGCGTCGGCCAGCGACCGGTAGGTGTCCAGCGACTCCGCCCGCCGCCCGGAGCGCCGCAGGGCCGACAGGTACGGGGCGCTGCCCGCCTCGCGGCCCTGGTACGAGGCGATCAGCCCGGAGAGTTCGGCGCGCAGCTCCTGGTGACGTCCCAGGGCCAGTTCGGCCTCCACCCACTGCTCCAGTACGGACAGCCGGGTGGCCTCCAGCTGTGCGATGCGTTCACCGAGGCGGGCTCCGGCGGTGACGCCGTCGAAGGCGGGCCCCTTCCACAGGAGCAGCGCGCCGCGCAGCCGGCGGGCCGCGGTCTCGTAGTCGCCGCGGGCCATCGCGCGGTAGCCGGCGCCGGCCTCGCGTTCGAACTCGTGCAGGTCGGAGCGGCCCCAGCCGGTGTCGAGCAGGTAGCCGCCCGGCAGCGAGACCAGCACGGTCTCGGGGGTGCGGGCCTCGGCGCCCTCCGCGCGGCCGAGGGCCGCGCCGAGCTGGTCGCGCAACTGCCGTACGCAGCTGTGCAGTACGGCGCGGGTGTGCTCCGGCGGCGCGTGCGCCTCCAGCTCCTCGGCGAGCACCGCGACCGGGACCACCTGGTCGGTGTGGGCCGCCAGCACGGCGAGCACCTGCCGCGACTGCGGCGTGGCGGGCGTGATGGGCACACCGTTCTCGAGGACCTCCAGCCCTCCGAGCACGTCAATGTCCACAGATCTCTCCCAGGGCACGGCGAGGCCCCGGTCGGCGGCGAGCCTCACTCACGAAAAAAATAATACCCGGAAGTTTTTTTCAGGGCTACAAGGATGCGCCCACGGGGATGCGATCCCCGTCACGGCCCCCCGGCGGCCGCCGGGGCCCTCACGCAAACCGGCGGCCCGGCGCGAGGCCGGGCCGCCGGAAGGGGCGGGGAAGGGAGGAACGTCAGGCGGCAGGAACTCCGGGGGCGGCGTCGGTGCGACACGAGGGGCAGTCCCCCTCGGTGTCGGCCGCCACCTCCTCCTCGGGAGCGATGTCGGCGGCCGCGCCCAGGTCCGGCGCGAGCGCGCCCAAGGCCCGCCCACCGCGCCCGGGCAGCGTGTCGAGCAGCACGGCAACGGCCGGGATCACCAGGCTGGGCATCAGCAGCGTGTAGAGGGTGGAGACCTGTTCGTCCAGGTCGGAGCCCTGGAGCGTCTGCGACATCAGGTTGATGCCGGCGTACGCGCCGACCACCAGGCGGGCCGTCGCGACCGGGTCCACGTGCGGGAGCAGCTCACCGCGCTCCTTGGCCTCGGCGAGGATCCCGGAGTTGAGGTCGATCCAGCCGTGGAACGGACCCGAGCGGGCCAGGCTGCGCCCGGTCTGGTCGAGGGTCAGCCGCGCGCTGCCGCGCATGAGGATGTCGTGCTTGAGCCGGTACGAGAAGATCATCCCGACGTCGACGAACTCCTGCGCCTTGAAGTCCTGCGGCGTGTGCGTGGGCTCCACGTGCACCTGCGCGTCGATCACCGCCTGCGCGAGGTCTTCCTTGGAGTCGAAGTGGAAGTACAGCGCCCCCTTGGTCACCTGGGCGATCTTGACGATGTCGGTGAGCTTCGCGGCGTCGTAGCCCCGCTCCTCGAACACCGTGGCGGCCGCCTCCAGGATCGCCTGGCGCGTGCGCACCGCCCGGTCCTGCTTGACCATGGGTCGTTCCATCCTGCTCATCTGCTGTTCTTCCCTCTCCTGCCCCCCATCTTTCAAAGCGCCGCACAACCCCTCTGCAGCGAACGGTGAGCGCGTTCCGTCCTGTCGTGTTCCGGTGTTCCCAGTCTGTTTTCTGGCACCCGCGGCAATACATGCCCGCGGGTACGTTCCTCAGGAACCAGCTTCACACCATCGTGAAGCCGCCGTCCACCGGCATGGTCACACCGGTGACGAAAGACGACCGGTCACTGCACAGCCAGGCGGCGGCCTCGGCTATCTCCCGCGGCTCGGCCGTACGCGGCTGCGGCGTGGCGGCGTGGAGCTGCTCCTCGATGCCCGGAACGGCCGCGAACCACTGCTCCACGACCTCGGTGCGCGTGGTTCCCGGCGCGACCGCGTTGACTCGAATTCCCTGTGCGGCGTACTCGGCGGCGGCGGCCCGCGTCAGGCCGATCACCGCGTGCTTGGCCGCCACGTAGGGCGCGGCGACCGGGGTCGCGACCACGCCGCCGACGCTGCTGGTGTTCACGATGGCACCGCCGCCGGTCTCCAGCATGGCGGCGATCTCGTCGCGCAGGCAGTTCCAGATACCGCGGACGTTGACGTCCATGATCTCGTCGTAGAGCTGGTCGCCCATCTTGTGCAGCGGGCTGCGCCCCACGCCCCAGCCCGCGTTGTTGAAGGCCGCGTCCAGCCGGCCGAAGGTCGCGACCGCCTGCTGGACCGCCTCGGCGGTGTCGTCGGGCCTGGTCACGTCCGTCACGGCGTACGTGGCCTCCGCACCCCCCGCCCGCAGCTCGTCGACGATCTCCTTGAGCCGGTCCTCGCGGCGGGCGGCCAGCACGACCTTCGCGCCCTCGCGCGCGAAGACCCGGGCCGCGGCGGCTCCGATGCCGCTGCTCGCTCCGGTGATCAGTGCGACCTTGCCTGCCAGCAGTCGGTTCTCGGACATGGATGGGCCCCCTTGGTGGCGAATATTGATTGTTGCTACGTGGTCCTGGAAATCAAGCGGCCCAAGCGTGCCCGCTGGCGGCCTCTCCGTCCAAAGCGCGCAGCAGCGGCTCGTCGATCTCCGCGAGGGAACCGACGACGTGGCGGACGCCGGCCTCGCGCATCAACTGCCGCTGGAAGCCGTACTCGAAGGTGCTCGGGTGGCCGATGAAGGCGGCGCCCAGGTCGCGGGCCGCGTCGGAGACGCGGGCGACGTCGTCGATGAAGACCGTCCGGGAGGGCTCCAGCCCGAAGTAGTCGGTCGCGATCTCGCGGACCCCGGGGCGGAAGTCGTTGGTGCAGACGTACTGGGGGCCGTCGAAGAGGTGCGCGTAGTGGCCGAGGTGGCGGTCGAAGTGCTCCTTGGACAGGCCGCCGTAGCAGACCGTGCGCAGTCCCATCGCCCGCAGCCGGTGCAGGAGTTGCTCGGCACCCTCCAGCACCCGCAGCGGGTTGCGCTCCAGGTACGCCGCGCGCTCCTCGAAGTAGACCTCCAGCACCCGCTGCGGCGTCCAGTCCAGGCCGGCGGCCGCGGCGGCGGCGCGGGCGGCGATGTGCCGGGGCTGCGAGAAGATCTCGCGCTCGACGGCGGCGTCGTAGTGGCCGCCTCGACTGGTGACGAAGTGGTGGATCACCGGGCTGAAGGTGTCGCTCAGGAGAACGCCGTCGATGTTGACGGCGGCGAGACGCAGGTGCCGCAGCGGACGGATGTGCTGCACGGAGTGCACGGGGTTCTCCAATCGGCGGAGCCGGTATCGCGTGGGGTTCAAGAAGGTTTCCGGGCGGCCACCGCCATGTGCATGCAGAGGATCCGCCCGAAAAAAACCTGACAGCAGGGATGTTGTCAGGTCCCAAAAGATACCCGATTACGTTCCGCGGGGCACCCCTGGACCGGACTTTTCGATCATCCCGGAACGATCAATTCCTCCCGGCTGACCAGCCACTTTTCCCGTCTGACCAGCGAAAACGCCAGTTTTGAGGCGTGTGAATCATGTCACTAGGGGCCCCCGGAGGGGATGATCATCGGGTAATCCTGGGCCTGTCAAAGAAACCCGGAAGTACGTACTTTGCCTTCGGCGGGCTCAAGTCACTTTCGGCCAGACCTCAAGGGACCTCATGATCACGACCCTGGAACCGACCGACCGCGCGACCACGTCCACCCCCGTGCTCTGCGAGTGTCCGTCGCACCTCGACGGGCTCACGACCACGGTCCCGCGACAGCTCGTCCACCGGGCGGCCGTCGCCGAGGTCTTCCTGACCGGCTGGTGCCGCCTCTCCGAGGACCGCTTCCACGTGCGGGCCCAGTGGCCCCGCGGGCACAGCTTCTTCACCCCGATAGCCGGCAGCCACTACGACCCGATGCTCGTCGCCGAAACGGTCCGTCAGGTCGGCGCCCTCATCGCGCACGCGGCGTTCGACGTGCCGCAGGGCTACCAGTTCCTCATGTGGGGCCTGGACTACACGGCCGTCGCCGACGACCTGGTGATCGGCGGAGCGCCGGCCTCCCTCGACCTGGAGGTCACCTGCCCCGACGTCCGCCGCCGCGGCAAGCAGCTCACCGGCCTGCGGTACGAGGTCGTGGTGCGCCACTCCGGCCGGGTCATCGCCACCGGCGGCGCCGGCTACACCTGCACCTCGCCCGCCGTCTACCGGAGGCTGCGCGCCGAGCAGCTGGCGCAGCAGCCCGTCCCCGGCCTGCCCGCCGCCCCCGTCGCCCCCTCGCAGGTCGGCCGGCTGTCGCCGTTCGACGTGGTGCTCTCCCCCACCGGCCGCCCGGACGCCTGGAAGCTCCGCTACGACACCCGGCACCCGGTGCTCTTCGACCACCCCGGCGACCACCTGCCGGGCATGGTGCTGCTGGAGGCGGCCCGGCAGGCCGCGGTGGCGCTCTCGCCCGAGCGCGGGGTGCTGCCGGTCGCGGTCGACAGTTCGTACCACCGGTACGCCGAGTTCGGCAGCCCGGTCCTGATCGGCGCCGAGCGGCTCGGCCAGGGGCCCGACGGCAGCCGCCTGGTCCGCGTCACGGGCACCCAGGACGGCGAGACGGTCTTCACGGCCGTGGTCACCACCGCCCGCCCGGCCGTCCCCCTCGCCCTCTGGTCCTGACCGCACGCACCACCCGCACCACACCCCCGGGCACGGATCCCCTGTCCCTGCCGGGGGACCTCGCACGTCCGGGCCCGTACGCGCCGGGAACCACACGCATCGGACGACGCCGAACGCCGGAAGGGGCCTCCCCACCCGCATACGCGGACGGGAAGGCCCCTTCCTCCACAACCTGGGGACAACCGCCGGCCCGACGGCCGCCCGGCCGGCGCCCCCGGTCGTTACTTCAGCTTGGTGCCCGTGGAACGCAGGTTCGCGCAGGCCTCGGTGACGCGCTTGGCCATGCTCGCCTCGGCCAGCTTGCCCCAGGTCCGCGGGTCGTAGGTGGACTTCTTGCCGACCTCGCCGTCGACCTTCAGGACACCGTCGTAGTTGCGGAACATGTGGTCCGCGACCGGGCGGGTGAAGGCGTACTGGGTGTCGGTGTCGAGGTTCATCTTCACGACGCCGTTCTCCAGCGCGGTGGCGATCTCCTGCTCGGAGGAACCGGAGCCGCCGTGGAAGACGAAGTCGAACGGGCTGGTCTTGCCGTACTTCTCGCCCACGCCCTGCTGCAGGTCCTTCAGCAGCTCGGGACGGAGCACCACGTTGCCCGGCTTGTAGACGCCGTGCACGTTGCCGAAGGACGCGGCCAGCAGGTAGCGGCCCTTCTCGCCCAGGCCCAGGGCCTCGGCGGTGCGGATCGCGTCCTCGACCGTGGTGTACAGCTCGTCGTTGATCTCGTGGCTGACGCCGTCCTCCTCGCCGCCGGTCGGGGTGATCTCGACCTCGAGGATGATCTTCGCGGCGGCGGCCTTGGCGAGCAGCTCCTGGCCGATGGCCAGGTTGTCGGCCAGGGTCTCGGCGGAGCCGTCCCACATGTGCGACTGGAACAGCGGGTTGCGGCCGGCCTTGACGCGCTCGGCGGAGATGTCGAGCAGCGGGCGGACGTAGCCGTCCAGCTTGTCCTTCGGGCAGTGGTCGGTGTGCAGGGCGACCGTGATGTCGTACTTCGCGGCGACGACGTGCGCGAACTCGGCCAGGGCGACCGCGCCGGTCACCATGTCCTTGTTGTACTGGCCGCCCAGGAACTCCGCACCGCCGGTGGAGATCTGGATGATGCCGTCGCTCTCGGCCTCCGCGAACCCACGCAGGGCCGCGTGCAGGGTCTGGGTCGAGGTCACGTTGATGGCCGGGTAGGCGAACTTGCCTGCCTTCGCCCGGTCGAGCATCTCGTTGTAGACCTCGGGGGTTGCGATGGGCATCTGTCCGCTCCTTGTGATGTGCGGGTGGTGTGCTGTTGGCCCTGACCTGGGGGCGACGTCATCGTCGGGGCTATCTTTCCAGACTCTCGGCCCCGGTCCACCCGGCGTATCCGTGCCACAAGCACACAAGGCGGAGCGTTTCACGTGAAACACTCCGCCTTGCCCATATAGCCGCAGGTCAGCCGCGCCGAAGGACGAAAGTCACGACTTGTCGCCCGTCAACGCAGGGTGCTCCTAGGCCAGGCCCAGCTCGTCGAGCTGGTACCCGGTCAGGTACGGCAGCCCGGCCTCGGCGATGGCGCCGGCCGCGCCGCGGTCCACGATCGTCGCCACGGCGACGACCTCGCCGCCGGCCTCGCGCACGGCCTCGACCGCCGTCAGCGGCGAGCCACCGGTGGTGGAGGTGTCCTCGACGACCAGGCAGCGACGGCCCTTGACGTCGGTGCCCTCGATGCGGCGCTGCATGCCGTGCGCCTTCTGGGCCTTGCGGACCACGAAGGCGTCCAGGCGCTGACCGCGCGCGGCGGAGGCGTGCAGCATCGAGGTCGCGACCGGGTCGGCGCCGAGGGTGAGGCCGCCGACGCAGTCGAAGTCGAGGTCGGCGGTGAGGTCGAGCATGACCTGCCCGACCATCGGCGCCGCCTGGCCGTCCAGGGTCACCCGGCGCAGGTCGATGTACCAGTCGGCCTCGCGGCCGGAAGAGAGGATGACCTTGCCGTGCACGACGGCCTTGTCCTTGATCTGCTGGAGCAGCTCACCACGTACGTCACTCATGCCTTTGAGCTTAGGCCCTGTCTTCCCGCCCCGGTCCCGCGCCGATCCCGTCCTGAACCGCCGCTAGAGACGCCGCCAGGACCACACGGTCTCGATCTCCAGCGGATCGACGGGCGTCACGAGCCGGGGCAGCGTGTTGAGCCCGTTCGGCGGGCCCGACTGCGGCTCCACGCACACGGCCTCGGCCTGCTCGTCGTACACCACCACCCATTCGGCCCGGCTCCGCACCGTCAGCTCCAGCTGCCCGGGCCAGGTCAGCGTGACCCGGACGCCCTCGGGCATCCCGAAGCAGTCGTCCCAGGGCCCCGGCCGCGGATCGATCCGCCGCCCGGTGGGCAGGTGGTCGTCCCCGCGCTCCTCCTGCCAGGCCGCGTCGAACTCCACCCGCGCGTCCTCGCCGCCGATGTTCCGCAGGAACCAGGGGTGCCAGCCGGCCTGCGCCGGGAAGGAGTCCTGGTACGTCTCCACGCCGAGCGCGAGGGTCAGCGAGTCCTCGGCCAGCTCCACGCGCTGCGTCACCCGCCCGCTGTACGGCCAGGGGTCGGCCAGGTCGTACGTGAACGCCGCCGACGCCTTCTCCGCCGAGGCCACCCGCCAGGCGGCGTCGCGGGCGAAGCCGTGGATGGCGTGCGGGGGTGCGTTCAGCGGCATCCGGTGCTCGGCGGCCCCGTCCCGGAACCGCCCGTCCCTGATCCGCCCGCACCAGGGCACCATCGGAAACGCCCCGTACCGCTCGCCCTGCCGCAGCAACTCGGTCCCGTCGACCCGCAGACTCGCGATCCGGCACCCGTTCCCCTGATCGACAACCAGATCCACGCCACCGGCGCTCAGTTCGGTCACTTCAGTCATGCCCCGACCCTACGACCGCCGCCCCGATTCCTCCCCCACCGCGCCCGATCCCTGACCCGCACAAAGCCCCACCACACGGCCGCCCCTGAGGCCCGGAAACACCCCTGCCGGAACGGACGGCCCCGGAGCACACCCCCACCAAAGCCCGGGACACGCCCCCGCGGGCCCGGGACCCGCTCGAGGCACAGCCCGAGCGGGTCCCGGGCACGCCCCACAGGGGATCCGGCGCACGGCCCGGAGCGGGTGCGGGCCACGCCCCGCAGGGGCCCGGGGCGCAGCCCCGGGGGGTCCGGGACACAGCCCGTCCGGGACCGGGGCACAGCCCCGAGCGGGCCCAGGGCCGCAGCCCGTGCGGGTCCGGGCCGCAGCCCCGGTGAACGGGAGAAGGGCGGGACCGGGGCACGTTTCAGCGGGTCGGCGGCGCGGCCCGCACGGGGCCAGGGTCCGGGCCGGGGTCCGGGGCGCGGCCCCGTGCGGGTCCGGGGCGCAGCCCCGAGCGGGTCCGGGGCGCAGCCCCGAGCGGGTCCGGGGCGCAGCCCCGAGCGGGTCCGGGGCGCAGCCCCGAGCGGGTCCGGGGCGCAGCCCCGGTGAACGGGAGAAGGGTGGGACCGGGGCACGTTTCAGCGGGTCGGCGGGGCGGCCTGCACGGGGCCGGGGTCCGGGGCGGAGCCACGGTGAACGGGAGAAGGGCGGGACCGGGGCACAGCGGCAGCAGGCCCGGACCGGGAGGTCAGAGGCGCCGGCGCCGAAGCGACCGCGCCACCACGACCGCACCCGCCAGCGCCAGCGCAGCGGCCGGCGCAACCCACCGCAGCGCCCCGCCCGCTCCCCCCGCCTCCGGGGCCGGAACCGGCGCGTACCGCCCGCGCGGCGGCGCATGGTCGACCTCCTCCGCACTGCGCCCGATCATCGTGCGCCGCGCATGGGCCGCCTCGGCCGGCACCCGCGTGCCGAAGTCGTCCTCCAGGAAGGGATCCAGCGCCGGATCGAGCGACGGCGGCGGCACCTCCGTCTCGAACACCGAGGCCGACCCGGCAGCCCCCGCACCCGGCTCCCGCTCCGGCTCCCGCTCCGACTCCGGCTCCGCCCCGCCCGGCGCCACGGCCGCCTCGTCCCCAAGAGCCGAACCCACCCGGTCCAGCAGCCTGCGCACCGCCGCGTCGGCGGCCTCCGGCGCGAACTCGGCGGCCCTCCCGGCCACCTCCGCGTCCCCGGCGAACTCCAGCCAGGTCCCCTCGCCCTCCGCCCGCAGCGCCACCCGCAGGGTGACCGACACCGAGCCGGAGCCGCGTACCTCCTCGCCCTCGGCCACCACCACGAACCCGGCGTCACCCGCCTCGACCACGGAGACCACGCCCCGGTACGTCACGGTGCTGTTCCCGACCCGGACCTTGAGCCGCCCGCCGAACGACCCGCCACCGGCACCGCCCCCCGCACCGCCACCCGCATCGCCCACGGCGTCAGGGGCGGCCACCGCATCCCCCGCGTCCCGCTGGAGCCCGGGCACGCAGCCCGCCACCCGCGCGGGATCCCGCAGCACGGCTCGGAGGTCGTCCACGGCCACCGGTACGAACACCTGATGCTCCATGACAGCCGAGCCTACCCACGGGGACGCCCCGCGCACCCTCCCGCGCACGGGCGACCCACCGGTCGCGGCCCCGACCGCCCGGCACCCACCCCGGCGGAGCCCTACGTGTACCGGGGATGCGGCAGCGTGGAAGCCGGCAGCCCCCGCATCCTGGCCCGCTCCGCGTCCCGCGAGGCCGCGTCCAGCGCGGCGTCGGAGAGCGAGCGCAGCGCACCCGCGTCCCGCCGCACCCCCAGCGCGGGCGGACGCCCCGACCCGGCCAGTACGAAGCCCCAGTCCACCGGCGCCCCGCCGCGCCCGGTCGACCGGTCGGGCCCGGCCTCGAACCCCGACAGCCGGCCCCCCGCCGTGTACGGCCGGGTGGCGAGCCCCGCGGCCCGCAGCGTCGCCTCGACCGTCCAGTACGTGTGCGGCCGCGCCGACAGCGACCCGGCGTGCACGACCGCACGGCCCCCGGGCCTCAGCGCCCGCGCGACCAGCCCGTAGAACTCCTGCGAGTACAGCTTCGAGCTCGGCGTGATCCCGGGATCCGGCAGGTCGGACACGACCACGTCGTAAGCGGTCGAGGCCCGACCGGCACCAGCACCAGGACCACCCCGTTCCCCGTCCCCGTCTTCCCCCACTTCCCCCTCCCGCAGCCACCGGAAGGCGTCCGCCGTCACCACCCGCACCCGCGGGTCGTCGAAGACGCGCCCGTTCAGCTGCGACAGCATCGGGTCCGTCCGCGCCAGCCGCACCACCCCCGCGTCCAGCTCGACCACCGTCACGCGCCGTACGTCCGGGTACCGCAGCACCTCGCGCGCGGCCAGCCCGTCCCCGCCGCCCAGCACCAGCACCCGCTCGTGCGGTCCGTTCATCGCGGGGTGCACCAGCGCCTCGTGGTAGCGGTGCTCGTCGTACCCGCTGACCCGCAGCCGCCCGTCGAGGTACAGGTCGAGCGACCGCGGTGACCCGCGGGAGGGGCCGGTGACCACCAGTTCCTGTACGTCGGTCTGTACGGCGACCCGCACCTCGGCCCCGTACACCGCCCGCCGCGCCACCCGCTCGAAGTCGTCGGCCAGCACGGTGGCGGAGGCGAGCACGGCGAGGACGCAGAGGTTGGCCGCGAGCAGCAGCCACCGCGCCCGCCTGCTGAGGTCCCCCCGGAACAGCCACAGCACGAGCGCTCCGCCGACGGCGGCGTTGACGGTCCCGGTCAGCATCGCGCCGGTGAGCTGCCCGAGCACCGGCAGCAGCAGGAAGGGGAAGGCCAGGCCGCCGACCAGGGCACCGACGTAGTCGGCGGCGAAGAGGTCGGCGACGGCACCGCCCGCGTCCTGCCGTCTGACCCGCTGGATCAAGGTCATGAGCAGCGGGATCTCCGCGCCGATGAGCACCCCGATCCCGAGGGAGAACGCCACCAGCGCGGGCCTGGACTCGCCGAGCCAGGCGAAGCACGCGTACAGCGCTGTCGCGGACAGGCCGCCGACGAGCGCGAGCACCGCCTCCACCGCCCCGAAGCCGACGGCCGGCCGGGCCCGCAGCCGCTTCGCGAGGAGGGAGCCGACGCCCATCGCGAAGACCATCACGGACAGCACGACGGAGGCCTGGGTGACGGAGTCGCCGATGAGGTACGAGGCGAGCGCGAGCAGTTCGAGTTCGTACACGAGTCCGCAGGCCGCACAGATGAACACGGTCGCGAGCACCAGCAGCCGTCCGGTCCTGGGCCGCACGGGCAGCGCCGCCGGACCGGCCTCCGCCGCAACCGCATCCGACGGGCTGGCCTCCGCCGCAGCCGCCACACCCTCCAGGCCCAGGCCCGCCAGAGCCTCGGGCCCGTCCTCGTCCACGGCCACCCGCGCAGGGCCCGCCACGGGCACGGGATCCGCCACCGGCACGGGATCCGCCGCGGGCGCCGGGAGCCCGCCGCGGGCGGCGGAAGCGCACGGGGCCTCCCCACCACGGGCAGGGGAACGGTCGATCATGAACCGAACCGTACGTCACTCCATGCCCACACCCCGTCACCCACATGGGTGCAACTGGCGCACTGTGTCAGCCAGTTGGCGGATCGTTTGTGCGGCGGCGCACCCCACCCCGCGCCGAACCGGACCACCCGCACCACCGCCGGCACGACGCCGCACGCAACCACCCGCGACACCACCCGCACCACCGCCACCACGACACCACCCACCCGCGCCGTACCTCAGATCAGCGTGGCCGCCATCCGCACCCCCACGCGTGTCCGCGTGGCCACGAGCTGGCCTTCCTGCGGGTACGCGTGCCACGTGCGCCACCGCACCTGGCCCTCGTACCGCTGCGCCAGCATGGCCGTGAAGGCGTGCGGGCTCCCGGGAAAGGTGCCGGCCAGCCCGTTCGGGTGATCCGCGACCAGCGCGAGCAACTCCTGCGCACGCCCCGCGAACGAGCCCTGCGACAGCGTCTCGACGCGCGCGGCGAACTCGTACTCCCAGGCGCCGATGCGCTTGGCGACCCCGAGCGGCAGCGGCGTACTGCTGCCGGGCATGCAGGCGACCGTCTCGGAACAGACGGCGTCGCCTTCTTCGAGCAGCACCTGGTGAGAGGCCCCGAGCAGGCGCAACTCCACCTTGGCGCCGGTGAGTTCGAGGTTCATTACGGCGAGGGCGGGCAGCGGTTCACGGCCCAGGGCCCAGGCGAGGTCGGCGGCACGCGTGTCGGTGTACGTGGTCTTGAGGGTCGTGAGCATGAATCGGCTCCGCAAACGCGCGAGGGAGGTCGGCCGGACGCGCCCCGGCCGGCCGTGCGGCGGATGGGGGTGTCACCGGCTCGTCCACAGGAAAGCCCTGGGAGATCCGAGGAGGCCCGAGGAGGTCCGAGGACTGGTCTACTCAACCGAGGGAATCATGAAAGGCACGGCGCACACAGCGTTTTTACCCAACTTGACGTGGTTTACATCCCCTCGGGGGCTACCCAGTTCACCTGTTCAACGCGACAGGGCCCGGCGGAAGTTGCGCCGCCGGGCCCCTCGGACCTTGCCGGGTCGCGCGCGGCCCCTCAGGACCCGCCGCCCCCGCACCCCCCTCCCCCGCCCCCGCAGGACGAGGACGAGCCGCCACAGGACGAGGAGGAACCGCAGGACGACCCCGTGCCGCACGACGTCCCGGCGCCGTGGGAACCGGAGTCGGCCCACCAGCTCCGCGACCGGCGGCCGCGCGGGCGACCCTGCGCCCCGCTGCGGGCCATCACCCAGACGAGTCCCGCCACCAGCAGCACCAACAGCACTCCAAAGGCCAGGAACATGATCCTCGCCCCCTTCTGCACTCGCTCGGTCCCCCGAGTGCGGGATCCCCGCGTCCCGCGTATCCGGGGTGTCCCCCCGCGCGCCACGGCCCAAAGCACACTTGAGCAAGTCCAGAGGTTCCGCGCAGGATGGCGCCCATGACCGCACCTCACGGCACCCCGCCCGGGCCCGGATCCGCCGCCGGCGGCCGCCCGTTCCTGAACCGGCGCCTGGCCTCCTTCGGCACCACGATCTTCGCGGAGATGTCCGCGCTCGCCGTCCGCACCGGCTCCGTCAACCTGGGCCAGGGCTTCCCCGACACCGACGGCCCGGAGGAGATCGCCGAGGCCGCGGTGCGCGCCGTCCGCGCGGGCCACGGCAACCAGTACCCGCCCGGCCCCGGCATCCCCGAACTGCGCCGCGCCGTCGCCGACCACCAGCGCCGCTTCTACGGGCTCGCCTTCGACCCGGACACGGAGGTGCTGGTCACCGCGGGTGCGACCGAGGCCATCGCGGCCTCCCTGCTGGCCCTGCTGGAGCCCGGCGACGAGGTCGTCGCGCTGGAGCCGTACTACGACTCGTACGCGGCCTGCATCGCGATGGCCGGAGCCACCCGCGTCCCGGTCACCCTCCGCCCGCACGAGGGCGCGTTCCGGCTGGACCTCGACGAGCTGCGCGCCGCCGTCACGCCGCGCACCCGCCTGCTCCTCCTCAACACCCCCCACAACCCCACGGGCACCGTCCTCACCGAGACCGAGCTGCGCGCGGTCGCGGAGCTGGCCGTGGAGCGCGACCTGCTGGTCGTCACGGACGAGGTGTACGAGCACCTGGTCTTCGAGGGCGCGCACGTCCCGATCGCCTCGTTCCCCGGCATGCGCGACCGCACGGTCACCATCTCCTCCTCCGGCAAGACGTTCTCCTTCACCGGCTGGAAGGTCGGCTGGATCACCGCCTCCCCCGCGCTGACGGCGGCCGTCCGCACCGCGAAGCAGTTCCTGACCTTCGTCTCGTCGGGACCGTTCCAGTACGCCATCGCCGAGGCCCTGGCCCTGCCGGACGCGTACTACGAGGGCTTCCGCGCCGACATGGCCCGCAAGCGCGACATCCTGACCCGCGGCCTGGAGGCGGCCGGCTTCGAGGTCTTCCGCCCCGCGGGCACGTACTTCATCACCACCGACATCACCCCGCTCGGCGAGCGGGACGCCCTGGCCTTCTGCCGCGAGCTGCCGGCCCGCTGCGGCGTCGTCGCCATCCCGAACTCGGTCTTCTACGACCACGAGACCGCGGGCCGCTCCCTCGTCCGCTTCGCCTTCTGCAAGAAGGACGAGGTCCTGGAGGAAGCCGCCACCCGCCTCCGCAAGCTGTAGCGCCCCCAGCCGGGCGGCCTCCGCCCCCGCCCACAGGCTGTGGATCATGCCCGGTTAGAGTCCCCGGACCGTCATCACCGACCGAATCCGGGGGGATCCAGTCATGCCGACCGCATCGTCGCCCACGCCCTCGTCCGGGGCGTTCAGCCGCCGCTCCGCCCTGGCCGCCCTGGCCGGGGCGGCTGCCGCGGGCACGCTCGCCCAGGCGCCGCGGGCCGCCGCGGCCCCTGCCGCCGTACCCGCCGCCACCACGTCCACCGGGAGCTCGACCGGCCCCGCCGCCCCGGTGCCCGACCCGCTCCGCCGTGCCCCCGTCGTCATCGACGGCGGCGGCACCTGGCCGTTCACCCCGCACCCCGCGGGCACGCTGACCACCCGCACGGTGACGTCGGGCGGGCTGGCCCTGACCGAGGTCCTGGACTCCGAGGGCGTGCTCGCCACCCTCACGAAGGACGCGAAGACCGTGACCGTGCGGGGGCCGCGCCGCTGGTTCACGGAACAGAAGAAGGACTTCACCGACGAGTTCCACCGCGATCTGCCCGACAACACCGGCTGGGGTTCGTCGCCCGGCGGCGGCAAGTGGGACATGGTGAACGGCCAGAGCACCGATTACGACATCGACAACGAGCGCGGCGTCGTCAAGCTCACCACGGACAACTCCGCGCGCTACGGCCTCCTCCTCGACGACGAGATCGGCGATCTCGACGTCACCGCCCGCTTCTCGTTCGCCCGGGTCCCCACCGGAGCGCCCTGCTCCCTCGCGCTGGTCTTCACCGCGGATCCCGAGCGCACCGGCGGAGCCGTCAACAACCACTACCGGGCCCGGCTGATCCTCACCACCGCCGGCCAGGTCCAGCTGGTCCTGGAGAAGGAGGTCGACGACCAGTCTTCCGAGCTCCGGTCACCCACCCAGGTGGGCACCGGCTACCAGGCGTACGAGCACTGGTACGTCCGGGTCGTGAAGGCCGGGCCGCACATTCGCGCCCATGCCTGGAAGAAGGACACCCCGGAGCCGCCGACCTGGGTCGAGGCCCACGACACCACCTTCGCGAAGGGCAGGATCGGCATCCGCGCCCTGGCTTCCGCCGGCAGCACGGGCCTCCCGCTGAACGCGTACGTGTACGACATCGCGGTCACCGAGGCGTACTGGGCCGAGCCCCCGGTGGTCTCCCACGACACCTGGGTGCGTCTGCTCCCGGCGAAGTTCGACGGCCAGTGGACCCCCGAACTGGAGCAGCGCATCCGCGCCTGGGCCGCCGACACCTCACCCGACGCCCTCGCCTACGCCTCGGCCCTGCGCGCCTTCGGCACCCCGGTGACCAGCGCCGCGCAGGGCGGCGCGCAGGTGCTCGGCGAGTCGGGGTACAGCCCCCGGCTGCCGGACGGGACGCGTCGCGTCGGCGCCGACTTCAACCACTACATGGGTCTGCCGTGGGACTACCCGGCTCCCGACGAGGACGCCAAGGCCGCGCCCACGACGGGAGCGGCCGTGGATCCCGACGATCCGGACTGGAAGCGCAATCTCGACTGCTCCGGCTACGTCCGGATGGTCTACGGCTACCACATGGGCATTCCCATGGTGCACAGCAACAACTTCGGGAACGGGAACCTCCCACGGACTTCCGCGGACCAGAACAAGTGGGGTCCGGGCGTCACCGTGATCGACAGCGTGGACGTCCGGCCGTCCTCCCTCGCCGGGCTGCGGATCGGCGACGTGGTCTTCTTCGACGCCACCGGCTCGAAGGACGACCCGGAGACCCCGGACGGCAAGGTCGATCACACCGGCATCTACATGGGCCGGGACCAGCACGGCGACCACCGCTTCGCCTCCAGCCGGCGGACGCCCAACGGCCCGACCATGGCGGACCTCGGGGCGACTTCGATCCTCAACAAGAAGACCTCCGGCAAGGAGCTCTACCCGGACTCCCTCCGCAGGGTCCGCCGATTCTGACCCCAGGGCGGAAATGACGAAAGCCCGGCCGAGGTCCGCGGTCGTCGTGACCGTGGCCCTCGCCGGGCTGTCGTACGCCCACGGGACCTGCCCGGCGCTCAGCGCCGGGGTCCCGCTCCGGGCGCGGCCGCTCAGGCCTCGTCGTCGCCCTCGGGCTCGTCGCCCGCGGAGTCGATCTCCTTCTCCAGGCCGAGCTGCTCCACGAGCCACTTGTCGAACTCGATGGAGGCGCGGACCCAGCTGACGGTCGAGGAGACGAAGTGCTCCAGGCTGACGCCGGTGCCGATCAGCATCTGCGCCTCGCCGATGAGGCGGACGGAGCCGTCGTCGTGGGTGTGGGTGTAGACCTTCGGCCACAGGGTGCGGCGGTTCCAGTCGTCGATCGACTCGAGGAGCTGCGGACGCTCCTCGATCGCGTGCGGACGGTCGTAGAACGTCCGGACCGAGAACACCTGCTGCTCGTCCTCGCCGCGGAACATGAAGTACGTGCGGAACTCCTCCCACGGCGCCGCGAGGTCACCCTCGTCGTCGACGACGTACTTGAGCTCCATCTGCTCCAGCAGCTGCTTGACCAGGTCCTGGTCGGGCACGACGGGACCCGCCGGTCCACTGGCCTGCGGGTCGGGCTGGCCCCCGAAGTTCGGAATCGAGGCCGGATCGATGCTCACCGTGTTTTCCCTTCGTGCGGATACCGCCATCCTCCCCCATCACGCCCACCCCATGGCAAGCCCCGCCGCCGCGATCCGCTGCGGGCGGAACCCGTCCGCCCCCGGAGGGTGCGCAAAGGGGCGGCGGGACCCCGGAGGGTCCCGCCGCCCATGGCCTCTGAGCAGGGACGATCAGGTCGCGCGGCCCACGATCAGGCCTACGCCCGCCACGTCCACGCGGACCGTGTCGCCGTCCTTGATCTCGCCGGCCAGGATCTCCTTGGCCAGGCGGTCGCCGACGGCCGTCTGGATCAGGCGGCGCAGGGGGCGGGCGCCGTAGGCCGGGTCGTTGCCCTCGTCGGCGAGCCAGGCCAGGGCCTCCGGCGTGACGTCGAGGGTCAGGCGCCGCTCCGCCAGCCGCTTCGCGAGGCGGGCGATCTGGAGCTCGGCGATGTGGGCCAGCTCGTCCTTCGAGAGGGCGGAGAAGACCACGATGTCGTCGAGGCGGTTGAGGAACTCCGGCTTGAAGGAGGACCGGACCACCTCCAGGACCTGCTGCCGCTTCACCTCGTCCGAGGTGCCGGGGTCGGTCAGGTACTGGCTGCCCAGGTTGGACGTCAGGATCAGGATGGCGTTGCGGAAGTCCACCGTCCGGCCCTGCCCGTCCGTGAGCCGCCCGTCGTCGAGCACCTGGAGCAGCACGTCGAAGACCTCGGGGTGGGCCTTCTCGACCTCGTCCAGCAGGACCACGCTGTACGGGCGCCGGCGGACGGCCTCGGTGAGCTGGCCGCCCTCCTCGTAGCCGACGTAGCCGGGCGGCGCGCCGACCAGCCGGGCGACGCTGTGCTTCTCGCCGTACTCCGACATGTCGATGCGGACCATGGCCCGCTCGTCGTCGAAGAGGAAGTCGGCCAGGGCCTTCGCCAGCTCGGTCTTGCCGACGCCGGTGGGGCCGAGGAAGAGGAAGGAGCCGGTGGGCCGGTCCGGGTCGGCGATGCCGGCGCGGGTGCGGCGCACGGCGTCCGAGACGGCGCGTACGGCCTCGGTCTGGCCGATCAGGCGGCGGCCCAGCTCGTCCTCCATGCGGAGCAGCTTCTGGGTCTCGCCCTCCAGCAGGCGGCCGGCCGGGATGCCGGTCCAGGAGCCGACCACGTCCGCGATGTCGTCCGGGCCGACCTCCTCCTTGACCATCGTGTCCCTGGAGGCCTCCTGCTCGGCCTCGGTGGCC
This sequence comes from Streptomyces sp. NPDC101118, assembly GCF_044759445.1. Taxonomy (NCBI): domain Bacteria; kingdom Bacillati; phylum Actinomycetota; class Actinomycetes; order Kitasatosporales; family Streptomycetaceae; genus Streptomyces; species Streptomyces sp. NPDC101118. The sequence continues at coordinate 300,466 of NZ_JBIVZG010000004.1, forward strand.
TCGGCGAGCTCCCGCTCCAGGGCGGGGATCTCGCCGTACAGCAGCTTGGAGGCGGCGTCGAAGTCGCCGTCGCGCTGGGCGCGCTCCGCCTGGCCGCGCAGGTCGTCGAGGCGCTCCTTGAGCTCGCCGACGCGGTTGAGGGACTGCTTCTCCTTCTCCCAGCGGGCGGTCAGGCCGCGCAGCTCCTCCTCCTTGTCGGCGAGGTCCTTGCGCAGCCGGTCCAGCCGCTCGCGGGAAGCGGGGTCGGACTCGTTCTTCAGCGCCAGCTCCTCCATGCGGAGGCGGTCCACGGACCGCTGGAGCTCGTCGATCTCCAGCGGGGAGGAGTCGATCTCCATGCGGAGGCGGGAGGCGGCCTCGTCGACCAGGTCGATGGCCTTGTCGGGGAGGAAGCGGGAGGTGATGTAGCGGTCGGACAGGGTGGCGGCGGCGACCAGGGCGCTGTCGTTGATGACGACCTTGTGGTGGGCCTCGTACCGGCCCTTGAGGCCGCGCAGGATGGCGATGGTGTCCTCGACGCTGGGCTCGGCGACCAGCACCTGCTGGAAGCGCCGCTCCAGGGCGGGGTCCTTCTCGATCCGCTCGCGGTACTCGTCGAGGGTGGTGGCGCCGACCATGCGGAGCTCGCCGCGGGCCAGCATGGGCTTGAGCATGTTGCCGGCGTCCATGGCGGAGTCGCCGCCCGCGCCCGCGCCGACGACGGTGTGCAGCTCGTCGATGAAGGTGATGATCTGCCCGTCGCTGTCCTTGATCTCGGCCAGGACGGTCTTCAGGCGCTCCTCGAACTCGCCGCGGTACTTGGCGCCCGCGACCATGGCGCCGAGGTCGAGGGAGACCAGGCGCTTGTTCTTCAGCGACTCGGGCACGTCGCCCTTCACGATGCGCTGGGCGAGGCCCTCGACGACGGCGGTCTTGCCGACGCCGGGCTCGCCGATGAGCACCGGGTTGTTCTTGGTGCGCCGGGACAGGACCTGCACCACGCGCCGGATCTCGTGGTCCCGGCCGATGACCGGGTCGAGCTTGCCCTCGCGGGCGGCGGCGGTGAAGTCGGTGCCGAACTTCTCCAGGGCCTTGTACTGGCCCTCGGGGTCGGGGGTGGTCACCCGACGTCCTCCTCGTACGGATTCGAAGGCGGCCAGCAGCTTCTTCGCCGTCGCGCCCTCGCGGGTGAGCACCTCGCCGGCCGCGCCGCCCTTGGCGGCCGTGGCGATCAGCAGGTGCTCGGTGGACAGGTAGTCGTCGCCGAGGTCCTTGGCCTGCTTGTCGGCCTCGGCGAGTACGGCGAGCAGGTCGCGGCTGGCCTGCGGGGGCGCGACGGTGGAGCCGGTGACGCTGGGCAGGCCGGCCAGCACCTTGTCGGCGCCGGCGCGCACGGCGGCCTGGTCGGCCTCGACGGCGGCGAGCAGGTCGGTGATGTTCTCGTTGTCGGTCCCCGAGAGCAGGGCCAGGAGCAGGTGCGCGGGGGTGAGGTCGGGGTGGCCGTCCTTCACCGCCCTGGTGGTGGCGGCGTTGAGGGCTTCCCGGCTCTTGTTGGTCAGCTCGGCGTCCACGTACGGCTTCTCCTCTCCGGGACGATCGGCGGGTCCGACCGGAGGTCCCGGCTGCGGCGCCGGGGACCCACATCGGTCTGACTTCATCAACGGATACAAAGTTGAGTCTGTTCCGCTCAACCAATGAAGTTGAGTCTAGCCGACTCAAGCCAGGGCTCAAGCCCTACGCTGCGGTCATGTCCCTGGATCCACTGAACCCGACGCCCGAGTACCTCGCCTTCTGGCGGGAGCGCCACATCTGCACCCTGACGACGTCGCGGCCGGACGGCACGCCGCACGTGGTCCCGGTGGGCGTGACGTACGACCCGGAGGCCGGCCTGGCGCGGGTGATCAGCAACAAGAACAGCAAGAAGGTCCGCAACGTGCTGGCGGCGCAGCCGGGCGGCGCCCGGGTCGCGGTCTGCCAGATGGAAGGACGCCGCTGGGCGACCCTGGAGGGGCGCGCGGTGATCCGTACGGACGAGGAGGCGGTGGCGGACGCGGTGAACCGCTACGCGGAGCGGTACGGGCGCATGCCGTCGCCCAACCCGGACCGGGTGGTCATGGAGATCACCCTGGACCGCGCGATGGGCCGGGCCTGAGGGACGGCACGACGGGTCCGGACGGCCGTACGGCGGACCTGCGCGCCGCCACGACGGACCTGCGCGGCCGTACGGCGGACCTGCGCGGCCGTACGGCGGGCCTGCGCGGCCGCACGGCGGGCCCGCACGCCCGCCCGGTGGGTTTCGGCACCGGAAGGACCAGTACGCGCCACATGCCCCGTTCTTTGGCCGGTCCGCGGTATGGACGCGGACAGCACAACGGCGCCATCGTGTTCAGGTCCACGATGGCGCCGTTGTGTGGGGGAAGCGCCTAAAGCGATCTGCAACGACGGGGGAATCGCTTCAGGCACTGCGGGGGGTGGCGGTGGTGAAATCGGGCTCGAAGAGCTGGTGGTCACGCTGATCGAGGTTGACGAAGACCATGCCGTAGCGGACTTCGCACCGCACGGGCTGGGGCGCGCCCCGCGGCCTGCGCAGGCAGCGGTACGCCCGCACGTCCTCGTCCTCCTCGCGCACCACGACGATGGGCTGGCCGAACAACGTGACCATCAGTGAGTCGCCGGCGTGGGGGATCGCCGTGACGAGATCGATGAACTGCCAGCCGGAGCGGTACGCGGAAGCCATTTCCCGGCGGAAAGAACGGTCGTCAGGAGTCATCACGCCACCGCCTCGGGGAGCGAGTTCCACCCGGTGTCCGCCTTGGTACCCGTCGGCGCGGTGGTCCAGCCGGTGTCGTCGGCAGCGCCGGCCACCACGGCACCCGTCCCCCCGGACCCGACACCGCCGCCCAGAGCCCCGTAGGCCACAACCGTGGAGAAAACAACGGCAAGCGCCGAGCGAAGCATTCTCTTATACATGGTCGGCTTCGTCCTCACTTGATGGAATCCTCTCCCCCGCGTGTCAGACGATGGCTCATTCAGGCACGTCCGTGCCACAAGGACGATGCATCATGTTCTTGCATGTTCAGGACCCTGGGGGGTGGAGATTTGCCCAGCATCACCACAAAGCCGACACATCCCCACTCGGTCACGGCCCTGTGCGACGACGGCGTGCGGTTGTACGCCACCGCGCTCAGCACCGGACGCATCGCCCGCGCAGAAGTTGAAAGCGCTCCTTGCCTGCTGGAATTCGCGCTGCTCCATCCGGATCCGGATGACGCGAACTCCCTGCGGCCGGTTCCCCCGTCCGTCGCACTCGCGCAGCGTCTCCACCCGATCGAACGCGAGATCCAGGACCGGCGTCGGCTGTCCGTAGAACTCACCGACACTTTCGAGCCGTTCCTCGCCATCAGCGCGCAGACGCCCTCCAACACCCACGCCATCACCGTGCTGGAGGGTTTCGACCGCATCAACGCGGCGCTCAACATCGCCACCGCCGAGTGCCACACGGAGGTCCTGACGGTACAGCCCGGCGGCCCCCGTCCGTCGCTCGCGCTGACCCAGGCGCTGGAGCGGGACGCGCCGCTGATCAACCGCGGGGTCAGCATCCGCACGCTCTACCAGCACACCGTCCGCCACAGCCAGGGAACCCTCGCCTACGTGGACCGCATCTCCTCGGGGAAGGTGGAGATCCGCACGCTGGAGGAGCTCATCGAGCGGCTCATCATCTTCGACCGGACGGTGGCCTTCATCCCCGCGAGCGACGACCGCCGGGTGGCCCTGGAGCTGCGCCACCCGGGCCTCGTCGAGTACCTCATCAAGGTCTTCGAACAGCTGTGGCGGCGCGCCGTGCCGCTGCGCGAGGAGGTCACCTACACCCCGATGCCGGACGGCATCACGGGCGTCCAGCGCTCCATCGCCCAACTCCTCGTCGAGGGGCACGTGGACGAGGCGATCGCCCGCCGGCTGGGGATGAACGTGCGCACATGCCGGGCGCACATTGCCAAGCTGGCCAGCCATCTCGGCAGTGGGAGCCGGGCGCAACTCGGTTACCTGATAGCCCAGTCGGGCATCCTCGACGCGCCGGAGAACTGAACGGCCCCCGCCCGCAGGGGCAGGGGCCGATCTTGGCCTGAAATCGCCTACTCGGACGGGCGCTTGGGGCGCCAGACCACCAGCGCACTCGTGTGCTGGACGTCCTGGTACGGGACCAGGTCGCGCCGGTACGACGCGTGCACCTGCGCCTCGCGCTGCTGCATGGCCGCTGCGGCGCCGTCCAGCGCCGAGGAGAGCTCGGCGACGCGCTGCTGGAGCGCGGCCACCTGGTTCTCCAGTTCGATGATGCGCTTGATGCCCGCGAGGTTGATGCCCTCGTCCTGCGACAGCTGCTGCACCGTGCGGAGCAGCTCGATGTCGCGGGCGGAGTAGCGGCGGCCCCGCCCGGCCGTGCGGTCCGGGGAGACCAGGCCCAGGCGGTCGTACTGGCGCAGGGTCTGCGGGTGGAGGCCGGAGAGCTGTGCGGCCACCGAGATCACGTACACCGGCGATTCGTCGGTGAGTTCGTACGGGTTGCGTCGTCGGCCGTCGCCGTTCATGGCGTCACGCTCCCTTCGCGGCCTGGAACAGTTCTTCCCTGGGGTCCTCGTCCGCCGTGGCGTCGCGGTACGACTCCAGGGCCTCGCGCGCCTTGTCCGACAGCCGCGTCGGTACGGCGACCTCGACGGTGACCAGCAGGTCCCCACGGGTGCCGTCCTTGCGCACCGCGCCCTTGCCGCGCGCCCGCATCGTACGCCCATTCGGTGTGCCCGCCGGGAGCTTCAGCGTGACCGGCGGCCCGCCGAGGGTCGGCACCTTCACCTCGCCGCCGAGCGCGGCCTCCACGTAGGAGACCGGCACGGTGACGGTGAGGTTGTCGCCCTTGCGGCCGAAGACCGGGTGGGAGTCCACGTGGACCACCACGTACAGGTCGCCGGAGGGACCGCCGCGCTCGCCCGGCGCGCCCTTGCCGCGCAGCCGGATCCGCTGGCCGTCGGAGACGCCCGCCGGGATGCGGACCTGCATGGTGCGCGAGGAACGCGCCCGGCCGCTGCCCTTGCAGACCTCACAGGGGGTCTCGGCGATCAGGCCGCGCCCCTTGCAGTCGACGCAGGGGTCGGTGAGGGAGAAGCCGCCACCGCCGCCGCGCGAGACCTGACCGGTGCCGACACAGGTCGGGCACACCCGGGGCGTGCCGTTCTTGTCGCCGGTGCCGGAACAGGCCTTGCAGGGCGCCTGGGACGACATCCGGAGCGGGACGGTCGCGCCGTCCACCGCCTCCGTGAAGCTGAGGGTGACCTCGGACTCGATGTCCTGGCCGCGCCGGGGCTGCGTACGCGTGCCCGCACCCGCACCCCGGCCGCCGAACAGGCCGCCGAAGACGTCCCCGAGGCCGCCGCCGAAGCCACCGGCCCCGCCTCCGGCCTGGGCGCCCCCGAAGAGGTCGCCCAGGTCGAAGTTGAAGGAACCGCCGGCCCCGGGACCGGGGCGGAAGCCGCCGTTGCCGAAGAGCGCGCGGGCCTCGTCGTACTCCTTGCGCTTCTTGGGGTCGGCGAGGACGTCGTTCGCCTCGGAGATCTCCTTGAAGCGCTCCTCGGCCTCCGCGTTGCCCTTGTTGGCGTCCGGGTGGAACTCGCGGGCGAGCTTCCGGTACGCCTTCTTGATCTCGGCCTCGGTGGCGTCCTTGGGGACGCCGAGAACCTTGTAGTAGTCCTTCTCCACGAAGTCCTTCGTGCTCATCGACGTCCCTCCTCCCGCGTGCGGGTGCTGCCTACTTCTTACTCACTGTCCTGCTCGGAGTCTTCCGACTCCTCCGCCTTGGCCTGCGCCCCGGGCTGGGGCTCGGCCACCGCGACGCGCGCGGGGCGGATCGTACGCTCGCCGATCCGGTACCCGGGCTGCAGGATCGCCACGCAGGTCGTCTCGGTGACGTCCGGCGCGTACGAGTGCATCAGGGCCTCGTGGATCGTCGGGTCGAAGGGCTCGCCCTCCTTGCCGAACTGCTGGAGGCCCATCTTGGCGACGACCGTCTCCAGGGATTCGGCCACCGACTTGAAACCGCCCACCAGCTCGCCGTGTTCCCGGGCGCGGCCGATGTCGTCGAGCGTGGGGAGGAGCTCGTTCAGGAGGCTCGCGACGGCGATCTCCTTGACCGTGATCCGGTCCCGCTCCACGCGGCGGCGGTAGTTCTGGTACTCGGCCTGGAGCCGCTGGAGGTCCGCGGTGCGCTCGCCGAGCGCCGTACGGGTCTGGTCCAGCTGGGCCACCAGGGCCACGTCCGTTGCGTCCCCGGCCGGGGCCGCCGCCTCCTTGGCGGAGTCGGCGGCCTTCGGCTCGTCGGGCGTGCCGTCGGCGGGGACTTCGGGCTTCTCGTCGAAGCCCGGGGTCTCCTCCGACATCAGACCTGGCCGCCCTTCGGCTTGTCCTCGTCGATGATCTCGGCGTCGACGACGTCGTCGTCGGCGGCCTGGGCACCGGCGTCACCGGCAGCGCCGCCGGCGGCACCCTGCGAGGCCTGGGCGTCGGCGTAGATCGCCTGGCCGAGCTTCTGGCTGACCGCGGCGACCTTCTCGGTCGCGGTGCGGATCTCGGCCGTGTCCTCGCCCTTGAGCTTCTCCTTCAGCTCGGCGAGGGCGCCCTCGACCTCGGTCTTGACGTCGCCCGGGACCTTGTCCTCGTTGTCCTTGAGGAACTTCTCGGTCTGGTAGACGAGCTGCTCGCCCTGGTTGCGGGTCTCGGCGGCCTCGCGGCGGCGGTGGTCCTCCTCCGCGTACTGCTCGGCCTCCTGGCGCATGCGGTCGACCTCGTCCTTGGCGAGCGAAGAGCCGCCGGTGACGGTCATCTTCTGCTCCTTGCCCGTGCCCAGGTCCTTCGCGGTCACGTGCATGATGCCGTTCGCGTCGATGTCGAAGGAGACCTCGATCTGCGGGACGCCACGCGGGGCCGGCGGCAGGCCGGTCAGCTCGAACATGCCGAGCTTCTTGTTGTACGCCGCGATCTCGCGCTCGCCCTGGTAGACCTGGATCTGCACCGACGGCTGGTTGTCCTCGGCCGTCGTGAAGATCTCGGACCGCTTGGTCGGGATCGTGGTGTTGCGCTCGATGAGCTTGGTCATGATGCCGCCCTTGGTCTCGATGCCGAGGGACAGCGGGGTCACGTCGAGGAGCAGGACGTCCTTGACCTCACCCTTGAGGACACCGGCCTGGAGGGTGGCGCCGATGGCGACGACCTCGTCCGGGTTGACGCCCTTGTTGGCCTCCTTGCCGCCGGTCAGCTCCTTGACGAGCTCGGCGACGGCCGGCATGCGGGTGGAGCCGCCGACGAGGACGACGTGGTCGATCTCGGACAGGTTGATGCCCGCGTCCTTGATGACGTTGTGGAACGGCGTCTTGCAGCGCTCCAGGAGGTCCGCGGTCAGCTGCTGGAACTGGGCGCGGGTCAGCTTCTCGTCGAGGTGCAGGGGGCCCTCGGCGGAGGCCGTGATGTACGGCAGGTTGATGGTCGTCTCGGTGGAGGACGACAGCTCGATCTTCGCCTTCTCGGCGGCCTCGCGCAGACGCTGCAGCGCCATCTTGTCCTTGGACAGGTCGACGCCGTGGCCGTTGGCGAACTGCTTCACCAGGTAGTCGACGACGCGCTGGTCCCAGTCGTCACCACCGAGGTGGTTGTCACCGTTGGTGGCCTTCACCTCGACGACGCCGTCGCCGATCTCCAGGAGGGACACGTCGAAGGTGCCGCCACCGAGGTCGAAGACGAGAATGGTCTGGTCGTCCTTGTCGAGGCCGTACGCCAGGGCGGCCGCGGTGGGCTCGTTGACGATGCGGAGGACGTTCAGGCCCGCGATCTCGCCGGCCTCCTTGGTGGCCTGGCGCTCGGAGTCGTTGAAGTACGCCGGCACGGTGATGACCGCGTCGGTGACCTTCTCACCCAGGTAGGCCTCGGCGTCGCGCTTCAGCTTCTGCAGGATGAAGGCGCTCATCTGCTGCGGGTTGAAGTCCTTGCCGTCCAGGTTGATCTTCCAGTCGGTGCCCATGTGGCGCTTCACCGAGCGGATGGTGCGGTCCACGTTCGTGACCGCCTGGCGCTTGGCCACCTCGCCTACGAGGACCTCGCCGTTCTTGGCGAAGGCGACGACGGACGGCGTGGTCCTGGCACCCTCGGCGTTGGTGATGACGGTGGGCTCGCCGCCTTCGAGAACGCTGACGACGGAGTTAGTGGTGCCCAGGTCGATGCCGACCGCACGTGCCATTTTTGATTCCTCCATGACTTGAGTGGAACAGGCTCAAGGATGCCGCAACGCCGCGCGCGCGTCAACAGACCTGAGCCCATGCGGCTCAACTCTTACGCGGCCCTTACACTCACCCCGGCCTGGCGGACGACCAGGATCCGGGCCCGCCGCCCCGCCCCGGAGCGGAAAGTCGGGCCGAGCGGGGCGGAGCCCGGCCCGGCGGCAGTACGGGGGAGCGTCGGCGGCCGTGCGGGGGACTCCGCACGCGCGGCGGACAGGACCCTCGGGGCGGAACCGGCAGGGTGCCCCTATGCCCGCGCTCCCGCTGCCCCCGCTTCCGGCGTCACTCCCGCGCCCCCGGCCGGGCACGGCCAAGCGCGGCACGGACCTGTTCGGCGCCGCCCTCGCGCTGGCCCTCGCGGCACTGCCCCTGCTCGCCGTCGCCGCCGCGCTCGCCCTGACCACGCGCCGCTCCCCCCTCGTACGGGAAGAAGTCACGGGACGGGGCGGCACCAGGTACCACCGCCACCTGTTCCGCGGGGCCCCCTGGGTCACCCGGTACGCCCTCGACGGCCTGCCCCAGCTGTTCGACGTGCTGCGCGGCGAGATGTCCCTGGTCGGGCCGCGCCCGCTGCCGCCCGGGGACGGGATCCCGCGCGAGCGGGCCCTCGTACGCCCCGGCATGACCGGCCTCTGGCAGGTCAGCGCCCGCTCCGACCTCCCCTGGGAGGAGATGGCCCTGCTCGACCTGCACTACGTCGAACACCACTGGCTCGGCATGGACCTCGCGATCCTCGCGCAGACCCCCCGGGCGGCCCTCCGCGCCCGCCGCCCCGCGGCCGCCGCGCCCCGCGCCGAAGTGAGGGCGGCCTGAGCGACACAGATCACCGCCTGCACGACTACAGTGCGGCGGTGGGGGGCGGTAATCTCAGCTTGACTGAATAAGTTACCGCTTAGTAAGTGCCCGCCCGAGGAGCCCCCAATGCAACTCGCCGCGATCATCGTGTCGCTGGTCCTGACCGTGGTCGGCGTCGCGCTGCTCGCCCGAGCCGTGGCGTCCATCTACCGGTTCGTCAAGATCGGCCAGCCCGTCCCGGCGGGCAGCCGCACGGACCGGCCGAAGGAACGGACGATCACCCTGGTCCGGGAGTTCCTGGGCCACACGCGCATGAACCGGTGGGGCATCGTCGGCTTCGCGCACTGGTTCGTCGCGATCGGCTTCCTGACGCTGCCGCCCACGCTGGTCCAGGCGTACGGGCAGCTCTTCCAGGCGGACTGGCTGCTGCCGATCGTCGGCGACTTCCTGCCGTTCGAGCTCTACACCGAGTTCATCGGCCTGATGACGGTCGTCGGCATCGTCGTCCTCATGGTGATCCGGCTGCTGTCACTGCCCTCCCGGGCCGGCCGCAAGTCCCGCTTCGCGGGCTCCAAGGCCTGGCAGGCGTACTTCGTCGAGTACGTGATCCTCACCATCGGCCTCGCGATCCTCACCCTGCGCGGCCTTGAGGGCGCCATCCACGGCGTCGAGCACTACGAGGCCGCGTACTTCGCCTCGTACCCGCTGGTCGAGGCCTTCAACGGGCTCGAGCTGAGCACGATCCAGAACCTCATCTACGCCGTCGCCATGGTGAAGATCAGCGTCTCGCTGATCTGGATGATCGTGGTCTCGCTCAACACCAACATGGGCGTGGCCTGGCACCGCTTCCTCGGCTTCCCGAACATCTGGTTCAAGCGCAACGCCGACGGCGCGACCGCACTCGGCGCGCTGCAGCCGATGACCTCGGGCGGCAAGGAGATCGACTTCGAGGACCCGGGCGAGGACGACGTCTTCGGCGTCTCCCAGGTCGAGCAGTTCTCCTGGAAGGGCATCCTCGACTTCTCCACCTGCACCGAGTGCGGCCGCTGCCAGTCGCAGTGCCCCGCGTGGAACACCGGCAAGCCGCTCTCGCCGAAGCTCCTGATCATGTCGCTGCGCGACCACGCGCACGCCAAGGCCCCGTACCTGCTGGCCGGCGGCGGCAAGACCATGGAGGGCGAGGAGAAGGCCACCGAGGAGCAGCTGAAGGACGTCCCGGCCGCCGCCCTGGCCGAGGCCGAGCGCCCGCTGATCGGCACCGCCGAGGAGAACGGCGTCATCGACCCGGACGTGCTGTGGTCCTGCACCACCTGCGGTGCGTGCGTGGAGCAGTGCCCGGTCGACATCGAGCACATCGACCACATCGTCGACATGCGCCGCTACCAGGTGATGATCGAGTCCGCCTTCCCGTCGGAGGCCGGCACGATGCTGAAGAACCTGGAGAAGAAGGGCAACCCCTGGGGTCTGGCCAAGAAGCAGCGCGTCGAGTGGACCAAGGAGGTCGACTTCGAGGTCCCGATCGTCGGCAAGGACGTCGAGGACCTGTCCGAGGTCGACTACCTCTACTGGGTCGGCTGCGCCGGCGCCCTGGAGGACCGGGCCAAGAAGACCACCAAGGCCTTCGCCGAGCTGCTGCACATCGCGGGCGTCAAGTTCGCGATCATGGGCGGCGAGGAGAAGTGCACCGGTGACTCGCCGCGCCGCCTGGGCAACGAGCCGCTGTTCCAGCAGCTGGGCCAGGAGAACGTCGCGATGCTGAACATGGCGTTCGGCGAGGACGACGAGGACGAGTCGACGAAGAAGCCGAAGTCGGCGAAGAAGATCGTCTCCACCTGCCCGCACTGCTTCAACACCATCGCGAACGAGTACCCGCAGCTCGGCGGCGACTACGAGGTCATCCACCACACGCAGCTGCTCCAGCACCTCATCGACGAGGGCAGGCTGATCCCGGTCACGCCGGTCGACGGTCTGATCACGTACCACGACCCGTGCTACCTGGGCCGTCACAACAAGGTCTACACGCCGCCGCGCGAGATCATGTCCGCCGTCCCGGGCCTGCGCCAGCAGGAGATGCACCGCCACAAGGAGCGCGGCTTCTGCTGCGGCGCCGGTGGTGCGCGCATGTGGATGGAGGAGCGGATCGGCAAGCGCATCAACACCGAGCGCGTGGACGAGGCGCTGTCCCTCAACCCGGACATCGTCTCCACCGCCTGCCCGTTCTGCCTCGTCATGCTGACCGACTCGGTCAACGGCAAGAAGAACGACGGCCAGGCCAAGGAGTCGCTCCAGGTCGTGGACGTGGCGCAGCTCCTGCTGGACTCGGTGAAGACCCCGGTCGAGCCGGAGTCGGACGGCGAGGGCGTCTCCGAGCCGGAGCCGGAGCCGGCGAAGTAACCGCGTAGCCACCGCACCGCTCCACCGCACAACCGCTTCACCGCACAACCGCACAGCCGAAGGCGAACGGCCGGTCTGCCCCCCGTGGCAAGACCGGCCGTTCGCGTGTGCGGGGGCTGGGATCAGCCCTGGTGGCGGCCGCGGCGCAGGAGGGCGAAGCCCAGGCCCGCGGCACCCGCGGCGGCCATGCCGCCGCCGGCGGCGACCAGGACCGGGGTGTCGGAGCCCTTGCCCTCGACGCCCTCGGCGCCGGCCTTCACGCCGCCCTTGGGCAGCACCTGGTGGGCCGTGGCCTCCTTGACCTGGCGGGTGTCCCCGGCGTCCTTGGCCGAGGTGGCGACGGCGGCCTTGCGGCCGGTCCTGCGGTCGGCCTTGTACTGCTCGACGAGCTTGCCGTGGAAGTCGTAGACCCAGCTGTCGCCGCCGTTGCGGCAGTCGACGACCACGAACTTGGCGCGCTTGCCGTCCTTGACGATCTTGTAGGTCCAGCCGTCGTTGACGGTGCTGGGGTGCTTCAGGTCGAGGGTGCCAAGGTGGTTGCCGTTCGGCATGGAGATCTCGACGCGGGGGCCGTTCTTGCCGCCCTTGATCAGCTTGGCGATGCGGCCGTCGGGCATCTTGACCGTGGCGACGGAGACGGCCGGGACGGTCTTCTTCCCGCGCTGCTCGTGCTTGTCGTGCTTCTTGTGCTGCGGCTTCTGCTGCTTCTTGCCGCCCTCGACCCACGAGGTCACCGTGCCGTTGGGCTGGAGCACCACGTGCAGGCCGTTGTTCTGGCCGTAGGACGGCCGGCCGTCCTTGGAGACGAGGGTGTCGATCGTGACGCCGTTGGCGGAGATCACGGCCTCGAAGTGGTTCGGGCCGATCTTGTAGACCTTGGCGACCGAGCCGTCGGCCAGGCGGACCGTGGTGACGAACTGGCGGACCTTGTTCCCGTCCTTGCCCCTGTCCTTCTCCTTGTCCTTGCCGGGGAGGACCTCGGGCTTCACCTCGGGCTTCACCTCGGGCTGGATCTCCGGCGTGACGTCGGGCTTGCCGGGAAGGACCTCGGGCCGGATCTCCGGCTTCACGTCCGGCGTGGCCTCGTCCGTGCCCGGCAGGACCTCCGGCGTGGTCTCGCCGGCAGTCTGGCCCGCCTCCGTCTGGTTGGCCGCGGGCGCCGGGGAGGCGGCGAAGGCGGCGTGGGCCGGGAGGGCCAGGGCGGCGACTGCCCCGGTGGCGACGGCGGCGGTGCGGACGGTGCGACGGATGGCGCGCATGACGGTTCCTCGTGACTTCGTTGGGTGCGTGACCTGCGGTTCTTCGTTTTCCAGGCCCCTTGCGGTGGCGACAGATACGAAGTTACGCACCATTTGTCTGGACCATCCGTAGGGAATGTAACGGCCGACCGCAGAGTCCCCCACGACCCCGTAAATGCCCCCGATCCCCACAAAACGGACCTGAGGCAGACCCCCCAGGGTCCCCCTAGGGGATGTCACAGCTCAGCCGCAAAGGCCCCCGGTTCCGGCCGCCCGCCCACCCTCTCCGCGACGACCAGGTACTTTCGATCACGTGGCTGGATTCAGGATCGGACGCGGCCGGGACAACCGCACCCCCCAACAACCCCCGCGGCAGCAGCCGTACGGACAGCAGCAGGTGCCGCCGTACGGGCAGCAGCCCTACCCCCCGCAGCAGCAGTACCCCTCTCAGGGGCCGCCGCAGCACTGGCCCCAGCAGGGCGGCGGCACTGCGGGCGGCCAGGGCGAGCCGGAGTACTTCGACCCGTACCACCAGGCCCCCCAGGGCGGCGGCCACGCCCCCCAGGGCGGCCCGCAGTACGGCGCCGGACACGGTGACCCCTACTCCGCGGACAACCCCGGTCACACCCGGGCGTTCTCGATCGGCGAGGAGCCGTACGGCGGCGGCGCGACCTACCAGGCCGGCCAGGCGGCGCCCCCCGCGGGCCCCCGGCTGCCCTGGAAGCAGCTCCTGAGCGGCATCGTCCTGCGCCCGGGGCCGACCTTCCTCCGGATGCGGGACTACGCCGTCTGGGGCCCGGCGCTGGCCGTGACGTTCCTGTACGGGCTGCTCGCGGTCTTCGGGCTGGACGACACGCGCGAGGACGCGATCAACTCCACCCTCTCGAAGGCCGTCCCGATCGTGCTGTCGGCCGGCGTGGCCTTCGTGGTCTGCGGCCTGATCCTCGGCGCCGTCACCCACACGCTGGCCCGCCAGCTGGGCGGCGACGGCTCCTGGCAGCCCACCGTGGGCCTGTCGATGCTGGTCATGTCCATCACGGACGCCCCGCGGCTGGTCTTCGCGATGTTCCTGGGCGGCGAGCACGCCCTGGTGCAGGTGCTGGGCTGGGCCACCTGGGTGGCCGCCGGCGCGCTCTTCACGTCGCTGATCAGCAAGGCGCACGACCTGCCGTGGCCGAAGGCCCTCGGGGCCTCGGCGATCCAGCTGGTCGCCCTGCTGTCGATCATCAAGCTGGGCACGCTCTAGCCGGGGCCCTTCCCCACGAGCCACACGAAAGGGCCCCCGCCGGATTCCGGCGGGGGCCCTTCGTGCGTCCGGGGGCGGGACTCAGGCGTCCAGCACCTGGCCCTCGCGCTTCACCACGGGCGGCTCGACGCTCCACGGGAACTCGATCCAGTCGTCCGTGCGCTTCCACACGTACTCGCACTTCACCAGCGAGTGGGACTTCTCGTAGATCACGGCGGACCGGACCTCGGCGACGTTGCCGACGCAGAAGTCGTGCACCAGCTTCAGGGTCTTGCCGGTGTCGGCCACGTCGTCCGCGATCAGCACCTTCTTGTCGGAGAAGTCGATCGCGTCGGGCACGGGCGCCAGCATGACGGGCATTTCGAGGGTGGTCCCCACGCCGGTGTAGAACTCCACGTTCACGAGGTGGATGTTCTTGCAGTCCAGGGCGTACGCCAGACCGCCGGCCACGAAGACGCCACCCCGGGCGATGGACAGGATGATGTCCGGCTCGTAGCCGTCGTCGGCGATGGTCTGCGCGAGCTCGCGCACGGCATTGCCGAAGCCCTCGTACGTCAGGGACTCTCGTACTGCGCTCATACCGGCCTTCACTTCCTGACTTCGGTGCGGTGGAAGTTCACGAAGGACCGCGAGGCCGTCGGGCCGCGCTGGCCCTGGTAGCGCGACCCGTACCGCTCGCTTCCGTACGGGAACTCCGCGGGCGAGCTGAGCCGGAACATGCACAGCTGCCCGATCTTCATTCCCGGCCAGAGCTTGATCGGGAGCGTGGCCAGGTTCGACAGCTCCAGGGTCACGTGACCCGAGAAGCCCGGGTCGATGAACCCGGCCGTCGAATGCGTGACCAGCCCCAGCCTGCCCAGGCTGGACTTCCCCTCCAGTCTGGAGGCGATGTCGTCCGGCAGCGAGATGACCTCGTACGTCGAGGCGAGGACGAACTCGCCCGGGTGGAGGATGAAGGCCTCGTCCCCCTCGGGCTCGACCAGCCGGGTCAGATCGCTCTGCTCCTCGGCGGGGTCGATGTGGGGGTAACGGTGGTTCTCGAACACTCGGAAGAACCGGTCGAGACGCACGTCGATGCTGGAGGGCTGCACCATCGATTCGTCGAACGGGTCGATGCGCACCCGTCCGCTGTCGATCTCGGCCCGGATGTCCTTGTCTGAGAGAAGCACGTCCCGAGGATACGCAAGGCGCGCGGCCCCGCCCCAATCAGGACAGCCCGCGCGCCTCTCACTGTCAGCCGCTACCGCTTCACCGGCACCGCGTGCCGGAGCCGTGCGCAGCGCGGGCAGCGGATGAGCCGCCCGGGCCCGATCCGTCCGGCTCCGAGCTGCTGCATCGGGAACGAGGCGGTGCTGAATACGTGCCCTTCGGCACAACGGACGACGGTGTGCTCCATCGAGTCCCTTTCCCCAACGAGCCGACTGCGACGAATCGCCACATTAGGGGATGAACCACTGCGCGCTCCACGCGCCGCTCCGCCCGCCCACGGTACGCCTCAACTCCCGCCCCGCGCACGCGTATCCCTGACCGGAAACAACACGAGGGCCCCGCGGCTTCTCCGCCGGGGGCCTGGGATGGGGTACAGTATGCGACGATGCATCACACACAACCGATGCACCATGCGGATGTAGTTTAATGGTAGAACATGAGCTTCCCAAGCTTATAGCGCGGGTTCGATTCCCGTCATCCGCTCTTCCACGAAGGCCCAGGTCACAGACCTGGGCCTTCGTCGTTGTCTAGACCGGATCAGGAGCCCCGCACTACTCGCGCACCACCTCACCCTTGCGCAACCTGCAACGTGCCCTTATCCGGGGACTGGCGGGCGCGGACCGTTGGGTCTTCCGTGGTGGCGGCCCTGAGGGCGATCCGCGCTTCGAAATGACCAGGCGCGCGGCGGTTTAGCACTGGGAGCAGCGGCTCATACGACCCATATTCGTCCGTCGTCCCAACAGAGTCTGTAGGGCAAACCCCACATTGCTGCTATCCCGGCGAATCCTCGAACCGCCGGGCAGCGGACCCAGGGACTCCACCGAAACCAGGACACCCACTAGCAGCAGGGGGCAAGATTTCAGGTACACGGAGCTCGACCGCAGGAGCAGGATCACTTTGAACGCGTCAACCCTTCAGCAGGCCCGACGACTGGTCGCCCTGCTGGCCTCGGAAGACCCTGGCATGACTGCGGCAGAGTTACTCGAGCGCATTGATGAGATCGCCGAGGGCATCAGCTCAGCCACGGAGCGGTCGACGTGTCGGAACTGCAGGCAGCCCATCGAGCGGGGGCCCAGCGAGGACAGTTGGGTGCACTGCAACCGGGCCCGCAATCGCGGTTGCCGAGCAGCTTCGTTCGACTACGAAGCCGAGTCTGCATGGGACGGCTCCTTGGCCAAGTCCTGGAAGGCCCAGCCCCTCGCCTGACCGACACTCCGGCGTCACCGACAGCCGGCCCTCACAGACCGCACGAGGAGCCGAACACCCACATCGTCACAGCCGCGACCCGGAGGGGCTCCTCCACTGCTACGCAGCGGAATGCTAGATATGGACCTGACTGCCATCCGGCTGATCGCCGCTGCCGCCACCCCAGAACTACACAGCCTGACAACGGCGTTCTCGCGACCAGCTCGCGCATCCAAGGCCGAGCAGCCACGTACTCGTAGGGCGTCCCACTCGACCCTGAGGTCGACATCCACAGAGAGCAACATCGCACGCCTCCTAGCAAGAACCGACCTGACATAGGTCATTCTTCGCGGCTCGAAGATCGAAGTCAGCGCCATGTATCAGGCTTTTTGGGATCTTGGATTGAGGCGCACGCCGGCCGCGGAGCAGCGAAGCGCGCCGCGAAGAGATGACGGGCAGCCGTACGACCCCGATCCCGGAGCGACCATCCCGACCCAGCGCCGCTGACGCGGCTGATGCCGGGACGATGAGCCTGGCCGCGAAATCCATGAGGCTCTGGGGACCTACGCGTTGCATCCCACGCGGGCTGGAGTGCATTACGCATGGTCCCCGTTGGCGTAATGGGCGTGCCATAACGTGCCAGTAGCACCGGTCAACAAGGGTCATCAGGGGACCCAGCGACGTGCCGCGAACAGGTCCCCTCTGGGGTGTTTTCGCAGTTCAGACACTACATCCGGGCTCAAGTGCCGGGTGATTCCCAAGCTTATAGCGCGGGTTCGATTCCCGTCATCCGCTCCACGACAAAGCCCCAGGTCAGCGACCTGGGGCTTGTTTTCTTCTAAGCCTGTCTCAGGGTGCCGTCATCGAGGGCGTCCCGCAGGACGTGGGCGATCTCCTCGGGCCTGAGGTCGATGCCGTCGAGGCCCTCGACGGTCAGCGGGATCTCCTCCAACGCGTACTCGCCGCGGCCCTCGGCGCTGAACTCGGGGCCGGTGCGGTCCTCGAAGGACCAGGCCGCGATGCGGGCGAGGTAGAAGAGCTGACGCTCGTCGTCGGACTCCATCGTGTGGAGGAGGCGGATGATGTCGGCCTTCCCCGCGATCTCCTCGTGGATCTCCCTGTGGAGGGCAGCCTCCCGGGACTCGTCTCCGGGCTCGACGCCGCCGCCAGGCAGCACCCAGTACTCGGGAATGTCGGGCTTGGTGCGGCGGATGACCAGCATCGTGTCGTCAGCAGTGACGAGGACGGCGCGGACTCGTTCCTTCATTTCGGTCTGTCTCCTTGCTCGTTGACGTCTCAGTGCAGCAGCCGGCCGCCGTCGACGTGGACGGATTGCCCGGTGATGAACAACACGGAGGGACCCACGAGGAACGCGACCAGCGCCGCGGCGTCCTCGGGCCGTCCACGGCGAGGGACGCACCGGCGCTTGATCTGGTCCTCCGGGAGGGCGGGCACGGCGAGGAGCCGCGCCTCTTCGGCCTATACGCGGACGCGCTGCGCGGCGCCACCACGGCGTAGGTCAGCACGGCCAGGGCCGCGAAGGCGCCGATCACCAGCGCCATCGGCAGCGCGGAGGCCGCCCCGCCCAGCCCCACCAGCGGGGCGGCCACCCCGCCGAGGGCGTACTGGCACAGGCCCAGCAGCGCCGAGGCGGTGCCGGCGTTGCGCGGTCGCCCGTCCAGGGCCAGGGCGGCGGTGTTGGGGCCCAGCAGCCCGATGCTGGAGACCACCAGCAGCAGGGCGGGCAGCACGGCGGCCGGCCCGAGCCCGGCGAGCGCGGCGGCCAGCAGCAGCGCGGCCCCCGCGGCGCACATCGCGACCCCGTACCCGACCAGCCTCCGCACCGGAGCGCGGCGCAGCAGGCGGGCGTTGAGCCGGCCCATCGCCACGATGCCGAGCGCGTTGGCGCCGAAGACCAGGCTGAACTGCTGCGCGCTGAGCCCGTAGACCTGCTGGAGCACGAAGGGCGAGCCGGCGATGTACGCCATCAGGGCGCCGAAGCCGAAGGCTCCGGTGAACGTCACGCCGAGGAACCGGCGTTCGCGCAGCAGCGCCCCGAACCCGCGTACGGTGCGGTCCAGTCCGCCGACGGCCCGCGCCCCGGGCGGCAGCGTCTCGCCGAGCACGAGCGCCGCGGCGGCGAGGATGCCCGTCCCGATCAGGGAGAGGGCGACGAACACCCCGCGCCAGTCGGTGAGCCGCAGGATCTGGCCGCCGACCAGCGGGGCCAGGATCGGCGCCGCGCCGTTCACCACCATGAGCAGGGAGAAGACCCGGGCGGCGGCGGTGCCGGAGTAGAGGTCGGAGACCACGGCCCGGGAGATCACGATGCCGAAGCCGCCCGCGAGGCCCTGCACGAACCGGAGGCCGGTGAGGGCCCCGACGGAGGGGGCGAAGGCGCACAGGAGCGAGGCGAGGGCGTAGCCGGCCAGGCCCCACAGGAGCGGGCGGCGGCGGCCGAACGCGTCCGCCAGCGGGCCGCCGGCGAGCTGGCCCAGGGCCAGGCCCAGCAGGCAGGCGGTCAGGGTGAGCTGGGCGTCGGAGGCGGCGGCGCCGAACTCCCCGGCGAGCTGGGGCAGGCCGGGGAGGTACATGTCCAGGCTGAGCGGCCCGAAGGCGGACAGTGCCCCGAGCACGAGCACCATCCGTACGCCCGGCCGCTCGGCAGGGGGCCGGACGGCCACGGCGGCTTCGGCGCGGGAGCCGGCGCCCGAGCCGGCGCCGGAGCCCGAGCCCGATCCGGGTGCCGAGCCCGAGCCCGAGTTGAAGCCGGGGCTGGTTCCGGAGCCGGAGCCGCCTTCGGAGCCGGTTCCGGCACTCGGGAGACCGGTCGAGCGGGGGCGTATGACACTCATGCCCGTAAATATACCTGCGTACGCAGGTAGTTTTTCAAGGGTGCCACCGGTGCCGGTCTCCGGACGTGGCGTCCGGATGGCGGAGGATGGGCGCATGGGAGAGACCACCGCCCCCGGCGCGGAGATCGACCGGCTCGCCGAGACCGACGGCGTGCGGCTGCTGGGCCACCTGAGCCGCGTCGTCCACCTGCTGCACAACCGCACCCGGCCCGTCATGGCCGCCGCGTCCGGTCTCGAGGGGCCGGAGTTCGAGCTGCTCCTGCGGCTGTGGCAGCAGCCGGGTCACACCGCCCAGGCGGCACCGCTGGGCGAGGCGATCGGACTCACCTCCAGCGGTACGACCCGCCTGGTGGCCCGCGCCCTGGCGAAGGGCCTGGTCAGCCGCGAACCCGACCCCTGCGACGGCCGGGCCTTCCTCCTCCGGCACACACCTCTCGGCCGGGAGAAGCTGCACGCCGCGCTGGACGCGCACGCGGCCCAGCTGCGGGAACTCCTCGGCCGCCGCCTCCCGCCGGACCTGACCGCCCGGCTCATCGAGGACCTGGCCGCCTTCGACGCGGCGCTCTGACGAACCGGACCGAGCTCCGCACGACCACTCCGGCGGCCCGGCCCGGCCCTCGCACGACCACTCCGGCGGCCCGGCCCGGCCCCCGCGCGATCACTCCGGCGGCTCCGGCGCCTCCTCCAGCCCCCGCGTCGCCGGCCCCTGGAGCAGCGTGCCGTCGGCCGCGAAGCGGGAGCCGTGGCACGGGCACTCCCAGGTCCGCTCGGCGGTGTTGAAGCCCAGCTCGCAGCCCATGTGGGGGCACCGTACGTGCGACCGCCCGGCCACGTAGTGCCGGGCCACGGAAGCCTGGGAGCGCAGCACCGACGGCACGTCCCGGAAGGGCAGCCGCCGCCGCGGGTCCAGCAGCTCCGTCCACGCCGGCCGCGGCGCCCCGGTGACGTGCGCGGCCAGCAGCGGCCCCGCCGCCACCCCGTTGGTCAGCCCCCAGCCCCCGAAGCCGGTGGCCACGAACACGTGCTGGGTGTCGGGGTGCTCGTGGCCCACGAGCGGCAGCCCGTCCACCGAGTGCACGTCCTGCGCCGCCCAGCGGTACCAGGGCTCGGCGATCCCGAAGCGGGCCGCCCACTCCCCCAGCCGGGCCAGCCGCGCGTCCGTGTCCGGGGCGCCGGGCTCGAAGGCCTCGCCCGTGACCACCAACAGCCTGCGCCCCCCTTCGTACGGGGCGGTCCGCACCGACCGGACGCCGTCCTCGGGCGTGAGGTACATGCCCCGCGGCGCACTCTCCGCGTCCACCGGCGCGGCCAGCACCAGTTCCCGCCGCACGCTCAGCCGGGCCAGCAGGGCCGTGTGCGCGGTGACCGGGAAGCCGGTGGCGACCACCACGTCCCCGGCCGATACGGTGCTCCCGTTCTCCAGGCGCAGCAGGCAGTGCGTCCGCTCGTGCACCTCCACCACCCTGCTGTGCTCGTAGATCCGCATGCCCCGGGCACTGAGGGCGGCGGCCAGGCCGAGCAGGAAGCGCCGCGGGTGGAACTGGTACTGGTCCGGCACCCGTACCGCCCCCGCCACCTCGAAGGGCAGCTCGGTCTCCGTCACGAACGCGGCGTCGAGACCGGCCTCGCGGGCCGCCTCGGCCTCCGCCTCCAGCTCGGCGACGCCACCGGGGTCGGTGGTGTAGGTGTAGGCCGGGGCGCGCTCCAGTTCGGCGTCGATCTCCAGCTCGGCGCAGAGGGCGGCCACCCGCTCCATGGCGTCCTGCTGGGCCGCCGCGTACAGCCCGGCGGCGTCCGCCCCGTGCTCCTTGCGCACCCGGCCGTACGTGAGGCCGTGCAGCGCGGTCAGCTTCCCCGTCGTGTGGCCGGAGACGCCGCGCACGATGCGGTCCCCCTCCAGTACGACGACCTCGGCCCCCGCCGCGGCCAGCTCCCAGGCGGTGCAGAGGCCCGCGATGCCCCCGCCGATGACGGCGACGTCCGCCGTGCGGTCGTGGTCCAGGGCGGGATGGCCGGTGCGCGGGGTGCTCGACACCCAGTACGACGGCCCCATGTCGCTGCTCATGACCAGCACGTACCCGTACCCCCGCCGTAGAATCCGATATGCACCTGTAGTGGGTGGATTGCCACGGAAAAGCACCGAGACGGGGCACCCGAGGACCGGGCAACACGGGGACGCGGGTCCGGGACCAGCCGGGGAGCCGGGACGAGACCAGCCGGGGAGCCTGGATGTCGGTCCCAGAGAGCGGGCTGGCGGCCGCGGTCGCCGAGCTGACGGCGGAACTCGCCGCCATGCGGTCCGACCGCGCCCGGCGCAGGCTCGTCGACCTCGCGACCGGGGTGCTGGTCAGCCAGCTGCGCATCCCTCCGGCGGAGGCCGGGGACCACCTGACCCGGCTGGCCGCGTCCACCGGCCTCGGCGTGCCCGACATGGCCGCCGACATCGTCAACGGCGCGGCCGGGGCGCCCTCGGCCGCCCCCGGGGTGCCGGCCACGTCCACCGGACCGCCGCCCGCGGAGGCCCGCCGGATGCGCCGCGGTGTCGCGGCGGTCCTCTCGAACGACACGGCCGCCGACGCGGCAGCCTCGCTGCTGGAGGGCAGCCTGCGCGCCCTCGGCGTCCGGGCCGTCTTCCTGTGGCGCCGCACCGGGACCGACTGCCTGGAACTGGCCGGCCAGGCCGGCGCCGGCCCGCAGGAGGCGGAGCACTGGCACTGGGTCCCGCCCGAGGGCGAGGGTCCCCTGCACCGCGCGCTGCGGTCGGTCGCCCCCGTCTGGCTGCCGGCCGGCACCCCGCCGGAGCGGGGCGAGCGCCTGCCGGGCCCCGCCCCGGAGGCCGCCCGGGCCCTCGTGCCCCTGGTGCGCGACGGGGCGGTGACCGGGCTGGCGCTGGCCGTCTGGCCGGGGCCGGCCGAGCTGACCGAGGAGATACGGCGCACCGTGCCCGCCCTGTGCGCGCCGACGGCGTACGTCCTGGACGCGGAGGCACCGGTGTCGGCCGTGCCGCCGCTGGTCACCGCCCTGCTGGACGTGCTGGACCGGCCGGGGGCGGTGCTGGGGGCGGACGGTGCGGTCGCGCACCTCAACCCGGCCGCCCTCCGGGCGCTGGGGGGCGCGAGCCGCGTCGGGCGGCCGGCCGCCCAGGTCTTCCCGCACACCCACGCCGAACTGCTGGCGCTGGCCGGACGGGCCGCCGCCACGACCGCTCCCCAGGTGGCCGACCGGCTGCCCGCGGACGGCGAGCGGCGGCCGCTGATGCGCGACGTACGGGTGGTGCCGCTGGGGCAGGGCCGGGCGGTGGCGCTGTGGCGGACCTCGGAGGACCGGGGTCCGCTGCTGACGCGGGCCCTCGGACGGCTGGAGAGACTGGCCTCCTTCGAGGACGACCTCGCCGGCGGCGGCTCCCGGTGGAGCGAGCACGCGTACGCCGTCTTCGGGCTGCGGCCCGGCGACCCGCCCGTACCGCTGCGGTCCCTGGCTCCCCTGCTGCACCCGGAGGACGTGCCGGAGCTGCAGGAACTGCTGACCACCCTGGCCGAGAGCCACGAGGGCGGGCAGGCGCTGGTCCGGGTGGTGCGCGGCGACGGCGGGGTGCGCCACGTGCGCATCGCGGCCGAGCCGGTGCTCGGCGGCGGGGCGGCCACGGGCGTGGTGGGCGTCTTCCAGGACGTGTCCGCCCAGCACCACACCGAGGTGGCGCTCAACGCGACCTTCGACCAGCTGAGCGCCGTCCAGCGGGACGCGGTGCTGCGCAACCGCCTGGTGCTGCGGCTCCAGCACGCGATCGTCCCCGAGGCGCCGACGCTGGAGACCGTGCCGGGACTCCAGGTCGCGGCCCGCTACCGGCCGGCCGTGGAGGAGGACCGGGTGGGCGGGGACTGGTACGACGTCCAGACGCTGCCCGGCGGGAAGGCCCTGGTCACCGTCGGGGACATCGCCGGGCACGGCATCGCGTCCGCCACGTCGATGATCGCCCTGCGGGGCGCGCTGCGCGGGCTGGCGTTCGCGGAACGGGCCCCCGGAAGGCTGATGGCCTGGCTGAACGAGGTCACCCTGCACACTTCGAGCCAGCCCACCGCCACCGCGCTGGCGGCGCTCTTCGACCGGGCGGACCACTCGCTGCGCTGGACGAGCGCGGGTCACCCGCCGCCGCTGCTGCTGCGGAACGGCCGGGCGCGCTTCCTGACCGGGCCGCACAACGTGCTGCTGGGCGCCCTGCCGGGGGCCGCGTACGAGGAGGCCACGGTTCAGCTGCGGCCCGGGGACACCCTGCTGCTCTACACGGACGGCTTCGTCGAGCGCCGGCACACGGGTCTGGACGAGAGCCTGGAGGCCTTCCGGCGGGCGGCGGAGCTGCTGGGCCCGGGCCCGCCGGACGAGCAGGCCGACCGCCTGATGACCGGGGTCATCGGCGACACGGACGACGACACGAGCCTGGTCGTGGTGCGGGTCGCGTGACCGGCCGCCGGCGGAGCGCCACCGCGCCGGCCGAGAGTCATGCGACCGGGCCGGCCGGCGGGGCCGGCCCGGGGCGGGACGGGGTGCGTCAGGCGGTGATCCAGTCGCTGGTCGCGATGACCGGGGTGACGCCGTCGCGGTGGATGGTGCCCTCGATCAGGCCGTACATCCGGTCGGCGGCGTAGTAGACCTCGTTGTCGTTCTTGAGGCCGAAGGGCTCCAGGTCCACCAGGAAGTGGTGCTTGTTGGGCAGGTTGAGGCGGACCTCGTTGACCCGCGGGCAGTTGTCGAGCACGCGCTCGGCCATCTGGTTCAGGGTCTGCTGGAGCGAGTACGAGTACGTCTCCGCGAAGGCCTCCAGCATGTGCTTGCGGACCTTCTTGTACGACCGGTCCCAGTCGTGACCGGCGTCCTCGGCGGCCAGGTTGGAGTGCGCCCAGCGGGCGGTGACCTTGGTGGCCAGGATGCGGTCGTACGCCTCCTGGAGGGTCGTGTACCTGTCCTTGATGTAGCCGTGGAACTCGGAGTCGGTCGAGTTCATCACGGTCAGGTCCTTCAGGCCGGAGATGACCTGGAGGCCCGTGGTCTCGCTGTAGGTGATCTGCGCGGTGCGCACCTCCTGGCCCTTGAGGACGAAGGAGTGCTGCTCCTTGCGGGTCGGCACGGGGATCCGGTCCCAGGCGAACTCCTCGATCCGGATCTGCGCCTCGCGGATCGGGGACTGGGAGGAGACGAAGTGCTTGGCGAGCAGGATGCCGAAGGCCTCCGGGGACTCCACGCCGTGCTCCTTGGCGAAGGCGTACACGGTGTTCTTCGTGGTGTCCGTCGGCAGGCAGTTGGTGTTGTCGCCGGTCAGGTGCACGTCGCGGAACTCGCCGCGGAGCGCCACCGAGACGTTGAGGTCGCGGATCTCGTGCCAGGAACCGTCGCTGCCCTTGCGGGTGACCTTGACGATGCGGTTCTCGGCCTTGCCGTACTGGTTCTGGGCCAGGACGTGCTTGCTCATGCTCTGGTGTCCTTCGGGTACGCGGAGTCCATCGGATCCCGTACGCCCGGCGTCCGGCGTCCGCCCCGGAGCCCTTTTCCCCGGACGGTCACCCCCCGCCGTTCGGTCCCGGGGGACCGCCCCGGGACTGACGTGCATCCCGGTCCGTAGGTGGTTCATCGGATTGCAACACGCTTGCTGGGGGTTCGTCCCCGCGCGGATCGTCCGAGAGCGGGGGCGGTTCTTCGTCGGAACCGCCCACACCTGCGCACGCTCCGCGCGGGGCGGGCCCGCCCCTCAGTCGACGTGCGCGTCCGTGACGGCCAGGGCCTCGTCGAGGATCTCCAGGCCGGTCCGCGCCTCGGCCTCGGAAATGGTGCAGGGCGGGGCGATGTGGGTGCGGTTCATCGTGGTCAGCGGCCAGAGGCCGCGCTTGCGGCAGGCCGCGGCGAAGGCGTTCACCGGGGCGTTGGCCTCGCCCGTGGCCGCGTACGGCACGAGCGGCTCCCGCGTCTCGGGGTTCCGTACGAACTCCAGCGCCCAGAAGGCGCCCGTGCCCCGCACCTCGCCGACCGACGGGTGGCGGGCGGCCAGCTCCCGCAGACCGGGGCCCAGCACCTCGGCGCCGATGCGGGCGGCGTGCTCGACGACCCCCTCCTCGGCCATGGTGTTGATGGTGGCCACGGCGGCGGCGCAGGCCAGCGGGTGGCCTGAGTACGTGAGGCCGCCGGGGTACGGGCGGGTCGCGAAGGTCTCCGCGATCTCGGCGGAGATCGCGACGCCGCCCAGCGGGACGTAGCCGGAGTTCACGCCCTTGGCGAAGGTCAGCAGGTCGGGGGTGACCTCCCAGTGGTCGGCGGCGAACCACCGGCCGGTGCGGCCGAAGCCGGCCATGACCTCGTCCAGGACGAAGACGATCCCGTACCGGTCGCAGAGCCGCCGTACGCCGGCCAGGTAGCCGGGCGGCGGCACGAGGACGCCGGAGGAGCCGGGGACGGTCTCCAGCACGACGGCGGCGATGGTGGCCGGGCCCTCGAAGACGATGGTGTCCTCCAGGTGGGCGAGCGCCCGCTCGCACTCCTGCTGCTCGGTGCCGGCGTGGAACGGCGAGCGGTAGAGGAAGGGTCCCCAGAAGTGGACCGTGCCGGCCGTGCCGGTGTCGGAGCCCCAGCGGCGCGGGTCGCCGGTCACGTTGATCGCCCCGGCGGTGGCGCCGTGGTACGAACGGTACGCGCTCAGGATCTTGGGGCGGCCGGTGTGCAGCCGGGCCATCCGGATCGCGTTCTCGACCGCCTCGGCGCCGCCGTTGGTGAAGAAGATCTTGTCCAGGTCGCCGGGGGTCCGCTCGGCGATCAGCCGGGCGGCCTCCGAGCGCGGCTCCACGGCGAGGCCGGGGGCCAGCGTGCAGAGCCGGCCGGCCTGCTCCTGGATCGCGGCGACGACCTTCGGGTGCTGGTAGCCGATGTTCGTGTAGACGAGGGCGCTGGTGAAGTCGAGGTAGCGGTTGCCCTCGTAGTCCCAGAGGTGGCTGCCCTCGGCCCCGGCGATGGGCAGCGGGTCGATGAGGGCCTGGGCGGACCAGGAGTGGAAGACGTGGGCCCGGTCGGCGGCGCGGACCCGGTCGCGCTCCGCGCGCAGCCGCTCGGCCCGTGCCGCCGGCGCGCGGTCGGACGCGGGCATATGGGCGGACGCGGGCGTGTGGCCGGACGCGGACGTGTGGCCGGACGCGGGCGTGTGCTCAGACAACGTGCCGCCCGCCGTCCACGGTCAGGATGTCGCCGGTCGTGTAGGCGGCGTCGGCCAGGTAGCGGACCGCCTCGGCCACGTCCTCGGGGGTGCCGACGCGGCGCAGCGGGGTGTTCTCGGTGATCCAGTCGCGGGAGCTCTCCCAGACCTGGTCCGCCCCGTCGTACCAGGGGGTGTCGATCAGTCCGGGGGCGACGGCGTTCACCCGGACCTCGGGGCCGAGCTGGGAGGCCAGCAGCCGGGTCATGTGGTTGAGGGCGGCCTTGCTGACGGCGTAGGGGACGGAGCTGCCGAGCGCGCGGGTGGCGGAGACCGAGGAGACGTTCACGATCGCGCCGGCGCCGGAGGCGCGCAGGTGCGGGGCGGCGGCGGTGCTCATCTGCCAGGCGCCGATGACGTTGACCCCGAAGATGTCCCGCCAGGCGGCGGCGTCGGCGCCGTCCAGGTCGTCGAGGGGGATGAAGCGGGTGGTCCCGGCGTTGTTCACGAGCAGGTCCAGGCGTCCGTACGCCTCCACGGCGGCGGCCACGATGCGGCGCGCGTCCCCGGCGTCGGCCACGTCGCCGCGTACGTACACCGCGTCGGGGAGTTCCGCGGCGAGGGCCTTGCCGGCCTCCTCGCTGCGGGCGGAGTTGACCACGATCCGGAGGCCGGCGGCAGCCAGGCGCCGGGCGACGGCGGCCCCGATCCCGGAGGAGGATCCGGTGATCAGAGCAACGCGGCTCTCGGTCATGCAGTGCTCCCATGGTCGTGCCGGATGGAGCGGGAAAGCATAGTCCATCTACCGCTAGACGGAAGTTTGATTCCGAGGGACGGAAACAAGGAGGCTAGGGTTCCGCACCCGGCCGTACCGAATGAGACCGGGGCCACGGGGTAGCCGCGCTGTGTATCGGGTTGCATACCGGGGCAAGGAGGACGCCATGGCCACCGATATGGCCCAGCTCATCGGGTACCGGGTCGAAGCATCGGACGGACACATCGGGAAGATCGACAGGCACTCCGAGTACGTCGGCCGGCAGTTCGTCGTGGTCGACACCGGACCCTGGATCTTCGGCAGGAGCGTGGTCGTCCCCGCCACCCTGGTGGCCCGGGTGGACGACGAGGCGCAGACGGTCCACCTGGCGGCGACCAAGGACGAGATCAAGGACTCGCCCGACTTCGAGAGCGGGCAGCACGACGACGACGTGGCCTTCATCCGTCTCGTCGAGCAGTACTACGCGAACCGCCACATGTGACCCTGGACCCGGGACCTGGACGACGGAGCGGGAGGGCTTGCCATGGTGTCGGCAGCGGCCGGAGGGCCGGAACCGGAGAAGCGGAGCGGCGGACGCTTCGCAGTGGAGTCGCGCCCCGTGGACGGGGCCGTGGTGCTCTCCCTGGCGGGGGAGCTCGACCACGACACGGCGGAACCCCTCCGCGAGGCCCTGACCGCCGCCCTGCGGAGCGGGGCGCCGCGCCTGCTGGTGGACTGCGCGGAGCTGAGCTTCTGCGATTCCACGGGCCTGAACGTGCTGCTGCGCGGCAGACTGGAGGCCGAGGAGGCCGGAGCCCGGCTGGAGCTGGCCGGACTGCCGCGGCCGGTGGCCCGGATGTTCCGCATCACCGGCGCGGAGCAGGTCTTCCCGGTGCACGCCGACCTGGCGACGGCACTGGCGGACGGACGGGGAGGCAGCGATGAGTGACGTGGACCCTTCCCCGGGCCCGTCCCCGGCGGCCCGCCCCGGCGAGCAGACCCGGCGACTGGCGCTCCGGGGCACGCGGGGCGTCGTCACCCGCTGCCGCGACTTCACCCGCGAAGCCCTCGCCGACTGGCACTGGTTCCCGTCCGTCGACGGGCCGGCGTACGCCGGTCTGCCTCCGGAGCAGGAGGAGCGCTGGGCCGTCGTCGAGGACGTGCTGCTGCTGGTCTCCGAGGTGGTCACCAACGCCTGCATGCACGCGGGCGGCCCCAGCGAGCTGGTCCTGCACCACACTCCCGAGCGGCTGCGCGTCGAGGTCACGGACGGGAGTCCGGAAGCGCCGCGGCTCCGCCCGGCCGGCGACCCGGCCCAGCCGGGCGGGCACGGGCTGGTCGTGCTCCAGCGGCTCGCCCGCGAGTGGGGCTGGCGCCCCGTCGGGAGCGGCAAGACCGTGTGGCTGGAGGTGCCGTCACCGCTGCGGTACGAAGGGGACGGCCACCGGTCGCCCGGGGACCACGGGCAGGAACTGCCCGGGCCGGGCGGTCACCCGGACCGGGACGGCCGCGGGGGCGGCGCGCCCGGCCTCACGGGGCGTCGTCCCGGGGCGGGTCATCCGTCAGCAGGCCGGAACGCAGCGCGCCCAGCGTCCGGCTGAGCAGCCGCGAGACGTGCATCTGGGAGATGCCCAGCCGGGCCCCTATCTCGGCCTGGGTGAGCTCCTCGCCGAAGCGCAGGGAGAGGATCTGCCGGTCCCGCTCCGGCAGCTCGGCGAGCATCGGCTTCAGCGCCTCCAGACACTCGATCCGCTCGTACGCCGCCTCCTCCTGGCCCAGTGACCGCTGGACCGTGCCCGGGTCGGCGTCCTCCTGCACCGGGGCGTCCAGCGAGCGGGTGGAGTACGCCTGGGCCGCGCGCCGGCCCTCCGAGAGCTCGTCCTCGCTCACGCCGAGGCGGGCGGCCAGCTCCGCGTCGGTGGGGCCCCGGCCCAGGTCCTGCTCCAGCTGGTCGGAGGCCTTGGCCAGGTCCAGGCGCAGCTCCTGGAGGCGCCGCGGGACCCGTACGGCCCAGCTGGTGTCGCGGAAGAAGCGCTTGATCTCGCCGGTGATGGTCGGCAGGGCGAAGGAGGTGAACTCGGCCCCGCGCTCCACGTCGTAGCGGTTGATCGCCTTGATCAGGCCGACGGTGCCGACCTGGATGATGTCCTCCAGCGGCTCGCTCCGCCCGCGGAAGCGGCGGGCGGCGTACTTCACCAGGCTGAGGTTGAGCTCGACGAGGGTGTTGCGGACGTACGAGTACTCGGGCGTGCCCTCCATGAGGGTCGCCAGACGGCGGAACAGCACCACCGACAGGGTCCGCGCGTCAGCGGTGCTGACCTTCAGCGGATCCTGCGGGATCTCCGCGGACAGTCCGGCGGGGGCTCCCCGCAGGGCGTCCTCCCCGGCTGCGGGGCCGGGGCCGGTAGGGAGCGGCTCCTGGACGGAGCGCGGTGCGGTGCGGTGCATGACGGTCCTCCGACGTGGTCGGCGGGCGGCAGTTCCGACCGGTTTATACCCGGCGTACGGGCCACCGACCCCTTCTCATGACAAAGTGGAACAGTCGACGTCATATGAGGTCATTCATGGCTGAATCGGATCGGGCGCTGGAAGAGCTGCTGGCCGGGCTGACCGCCGTCCGGGACGGCGACTTCTCCGTCCGGCTGGCCGAGGACGTGCCGGGGCTGCCCGGCGAGATCGCCGCCGTCTACAACGGCATGGTCGGCCAGCTCTCCCTCGTCACCAGCGAGGTCACCCGGGTGGCGCAGGAGGTCGGCGGCCAGGGCCTGCTCGGCGGGCACGCCCACGTGCCGCGGGCCGGCGGCGTCTGGCGCGAGCTGACCACCGGCTTCAACAGCATGGCCGACAACCTGACCTCCCAGGTCCGGAACATCTCGCAGATCGCCCAGGCCGTGGCCCGCGGCGACCTCACCCAGAAGATCCGCGTCCAGGCCAGCGGCGAGATCCTGGAGCTGAAGGAGACCATCAACACGATGGTCGAGCGGCTGTCGGCGTTCGCCGAGGAGGTCACCCGCGTGGCCCGCGAGGTCGGCACGGAGGGCAACCTCGGCGGCCAGGCCACCGTCCACGGCGTCTCGGGGACCTGGAAGGACCTCACCGACAACGTGAACTCGATGGCGACCAACCTGACCAACCAGGTGCGCAACATCGCGCAGGTCACCACCGCCGTCGCCCAGGGCGACCTCACGAAGAAGATCGACGTCGACGCCCGCGGCGAGATCCTGGAGCTCAAGACCACCATCAACACCATGGTCGACCAGCTGTCCTCCTTCGCCGCAGAGGTCACCCGCGTCGCCCGCGAGGTCGGCAGCGAGGGCCGGCTGGGCGGCCAGGCCGAGGTCGCGGACGTCTCCGGCACCTGGCGGCGGCTGACCGAGAACGTGAACGAACTGGCCGGCAACCTCACCCGCCAGGTCCGCGCCATCGCCGAGGTCACCAGCGCCGTCGCCGAGGGCGACCTGACCCGGTCCATCGCCGTGGAGGCCCCCGGCGAGGTCGGCGAGCTGAAGGACAACATCAACGCCATGGTCGAGTCGCTCCGCGCGACCACCCGCGCCAACGAGGAGCAGGACTGGCTCAAGACCAGCCTCGCCCGGGTGTCCGGCCAGATCCAGGGCCTGCGGGACCTCCCCGCCGTCGCCGAGCTGATCATGCGGGAGGTGCCGCCGCTCGTCTCCGCCCAGTACGGCAGCTTCTTCCTCGCCCAGCCGGGCTCCGCGGGCACCGAACTGGTCGCCATCGCCTCGTACGGCCTGCCCGACGACCCGGCCGACGGCCCCCGGCGCTTCCTGCCGGGCCAGTCGCTGGTCGGACAGGCCGCGCTCGACCGCAGACCGCTCGTCGTGGACGACGTACCGCCCGGTTACGCCACGGTCGCCTCCGGCACCGGGGCCATCGACCCGACCACCCTCATCGTGCTGCCCATCGTGGCCGAGGACCAGGTGCTGGGCGCGCTGGAACTGGCCGCGCTGCGGCCCTGGAGCCCCGTGCACCGGGACTTCCTGGAGCAGTTCGCCGAGCTGGCCGCGGTCAACGTCGGCTCCCTGATCGCCAACGCGCGCACCGACGAGCTCCTCGACCGCTCCCAGCGCCTCACCGTCGAACTGCGCGCCCGGTCCCAGGAACTCCAGGTCCGGCAGGGCGAACTCCAGCGCAGCAACGCCGAACTGAAGGAGAAGGCGGCCCTGCTGGCCGACCGCAACCGCGACATCGAGCGCAAGAACCTGGAGATCGAGCAGGCCCGCCAGGAGCTGGAGGAACGCGCCCAGCAGCTGTCCCGCACCTCGATGTACAAGTCGGAGTTCCTGGCCAACATGAGCCACGAACTGCGCACCCCGCTCAACAGCCTGCTGATCCTGGCCCAGTTGCTCGCCCAGAACCCCGACGGCAACCTCACGGAGAAGCAGGTCGACTACGCCACGGTGATCCACTCCGCCGGCTCCGACCTGCTCCAGCTGATCAACGACATCCTGGACCTGTCGAAGGTCGAGGCCGGCAAGATGGACGTGCACCCCGAGCCGGTCTCGCTGCGCCGCCTGCTCGACTACGTGGACGCCACCTTCCGCCCGGTGGCCGACGAACGCGGCCTCGACTTCCGCGTCTCGGCCGCGACCGACGTCGCCGACGAACTGGTCACGGACGAGTCCCGGGTCCGCCAGGTGCTGCGCAACCTGGTCTCCAACGCCCTCAAGTTCACCGAGACCGGCGGCGTCGAACTCGGCGTCGAGGTCCCGGACCCCGACCTGGTCCCGACGGAGCTGCGCGGCGCGGGCCCCCTGCTCGCGTTCACGGTCACCGACACCGGGATCGGCATCCCCCAGGACCGGCTCGACTCCGTCTTCGGCGCCTTCCAGCAGGGCGACGGCACCATCGCCCGGCACTACGGCGGCACCGGCCTGGGCCTCACCATCAGCCGCGAGGTGGCGGTGCTGCTCGGCGGCGTGATCACCGTGCGGAGCACCGAGGGCGAGGGCAGCAGGTTCGCCCTGTACCTGCCGGTGCGCATCGGCCGGGACGCCGCGGAGCGGGCTCCCGACGAGTCCGGGACGGCGGCCGAGGAGCTGGGCGAGGAGACCGGCACGGCGACCCTGGCGGGACGCACCGTGCTGGTCATCGACGACGACCCCCGCAACGTCTTCGCGCTCACCGAGATCCTGCGCGGTGCCGGGATGGAGGTGCTCAGCTCGGGCAACGGCGAGGCCGGCATCGAGCTGCTGATCGCCCACCGGGAGGTGGAACTCGTCGTGATGGACCTGATGATGGCCGGGCTCGACGGGTACGCCGCCACCCGCGCCATCCGCGCGATGCCCGAGTTCGCCACGGTGCCGGTCGTGGTGGTCACGGCCAAGGCCATGCCGGACGACCGGACCGAGGCCCTGGCCGCCGGGGCCACCGACTACGTCACCAAGCCGGTCGACCCGGAGCGGCTGCTGGCCGCCGTGCGGACCTGGCTGGCGGTGGACTGAGGGGCCCTACACCGCCGAGCCGAGCCTGAGGTTCCAGCGGCCCGCGCGGCCGCTGAGTTCCGTCGTCGTGCCGGGGCGGGCGTCCAGCCGCCAGAAGACCGCCGGCGGCAGGCCCAGGGCGTGCACGACGGCCGCGCGGACGAAGGCCTGCTCGGCCTCCACGCGGTGCGGGCCCGGAGCAAGTCCGGCCAGCCAGTCCCCGGCACGGGCGACCAGCTCCTCGACCGATTCGCCGCCGGGGGGCGCGTACGCAGGGTCGGTGAGCCAGCGGTGCACGGCGGCCGGGTCCTCGGCGGCCACCTCGTCCAGCGTGCGGCCGGCCCAGACCCCCGTACGAAGGCCGAACGGGCCTCCGGCGCCGAACCGCCCCCGCCCCGCGTCGCCGTCCAGGAGCGGGGTGACCAGGCGAACTCGTACCGATGGGGGGTTCATAAGCGGAGCATAAACGCGGTACGGTCTCGGACGACATGACGACGGTATGACGGAAGCACCGGTGAGAATCCGGCACGGTCGCGCCACTGTGAATCCCCTCCCACGGGCGGGGTGAGTCAGACCCGTAGCCGTCGTTGAGTGCACCACTGACCGGGACGCGTGTTCCCTCTGGAGGTACTGCCATGGCTCAGACCGCCGTGCCCGCGACGACCGAAGTCGCCCCCATCGCCCCCATCTCCCTGAAGACGCTGGCTCCTTGGGCCGTGTTCTTCGGCGTCGTGATGCTGGTCCTGCTCTACTTCGTCGGTGCCGAGCAGGGCGCCACCTCCGTCATGCAGGGCGAGACCATCCACGAGTGGCTGCACGACGGCCGCCACCTCCTCGGCTTCCCCTGCCACTGATCCAACGGCGAGGAACCGATCGTGAACTCTGTCTCCGTACGGGCCCTGCTGGTCCGCGGAATGCTGGCGGGGCTGGTCGCGGGCGTGCTCGCGATGCTGGTCTCGTACTTCCTCGGTGAGTCGAAGGTCGACGCGGCCATCGCCATCGAGGAGGCGGGCGCCCACGCGGCGGCCGCCGGCCACGCCCACGAGCACGCCGAGGAGGTCGTCAGCCGCGCCCTGCAGTCCACGGCCGGTCTGGCCACCGGCGTCGTGCTCTACGGCGTCGCGCTGGGCGGCATCGCGGCGCTTGTCTTCTGCTTCGTCCTGGGCCGCATCGGGCGGTTCGGGGCGCGGGCGACGGCCGCACTGGTGACGGCCGGGGCCTTCGTGGCCGTGACGCTCGTGCCGTTCTTCAAGTACCCCGCCAACCCCCCGGCCGTCGGCGACCCCGACACCGCCGGGAAGCGCACCGTGCTCTACCTGCTGATGATCGCGCTGAGCGTGCTGCTGTCGGCGGGTGCGGTGATCCTGGGACGCCGGCTGGCGCCCAGGCTCGGCAACTGGAACGCCTCCGTCGCCGCGGGCGTGTTCTTCGTCGCCGTGATCACCCTGGCGTACGCGTTCCTGCCCGCCGTGAACGAGGTGCCGGCGGACTTCCCGGCCACCCTGATCTGGCAGTTCAGGCTCGCCTCCCTGGCGATCCAGGCCACGCTGTGGGCCGCCTTCGGCGTGGCCTTCGGCATCCTCGCGGAGCGGGTGCTGGAGCCCGCGCCGGCCGCGCCGGCGGGGAACACCGCCGGCAATTCCGCCGCAACTGCCGCCTGAGGAGCTGTTTCTGCCTTCTCAGGACTACTTCACACGCTGCCCCTTCGGGTACAACGGCCCTGTCACAAGGGCGAGTTATCCGGGGGGCGGCGCCGTGAACGAACCTGTCACGCGACAGCGGGTCTGGTACTGGTACGGCTGGACGGGCTCCGCGCCGTTCTGGCTGAACGCGTTATTGCTGGGGCTCGTGCCCTTCCTGCACGTGCTGCTGGTCCCGCAGATAGCGATCATCACCACCCTGGCCGCGCTGGGCGGACTCGTACGCCAGCTGGTCTTCCACGACTACGGCCACGCCGGGCTGCACCTCGCCGCGCTGGTCCTCGGCGCGCACGCGGTGGTCCTCGGGTTCATGGTCAGCACCTAGGCGGTGGCCTCCGGGCCGGGCCGGGTCAGCTCGCCGCGTCCGGTGCGGTGCGTACGACGGCCTGGTCGCCCCGCGGCCCGAACAGGTGCAGGATCTCCACCGGCTCCGGCCCGGCCGGGCCGAACCAGTGCGGCTCCCCCGTGTCGAACTCCGCCACCTCGCCGGGCCGCAGCGTGAACTCGGCGCCGCCGAGGACCAGCCGCAGCTCCCCCGCCAGGACGTACAGCCACTCGTAGCCGTCGTGCTTCACCAGCTTCGGCTCGCGGGGCGCCAGCACCTGTTTGAACACCTGCACCCGGCCCGGGTACTGCGTCAGCGGCACCAGGACGCTGCCCGCGCTGCGGCGCAGCGGCCGCAGGTGCACCCGGGGGTCGCCGCTGGCCGGCGCGGCCACCAGCTGGTCCAGGGCCACCCGGTGGGCCCGGGCGAGCGGGATCAGCAGGTCCAGGGTCGGGCGACGCTTCCCGGACTCCAGCCGGGAGAGCGTGCTCACCGAGAGGCCGGTCGTCGCGGCGAGCGCCTCCAGCGTGAGCCCGCGGTCCCGGCGCAGGGTGCGCAGCCGGGGGCCGATGCCGTCGAGCACCCGCTCGAGTTCCTCGTCCACGGCCCCATTGTGGGGGCCGCCGGGCCGTCGGCCGGGGCCGTTTTGCGGTTTCCGCAAAGACGCTCGGCCGGTGCGGCCGTCCGGGCGGAGCCTGGCCGGGCAGACGAACCCGGAGCCGAGAGGCGAAGCGCAGCCATGACGACCCATCCCCCCGGGCCCGCGAGCGGGCCCGAGACCGGGCCGGTGAACGGGCCGGTGGACGGGCAGGTGAACGGGCCGGTGGACGGGCAGGTGAACGGGCCGGTGGACGGACCGCGGCCCGGACCGCCGCCCGGGTCCGTGACCGCGGCGTCGGCCCCGGCCGCCGGTCCGGCGCTGAGCAGACGCGGCCGGTGGACCGTGCTGGCGGTCTGCTGCCTGAGCATGTTCCTGGTGGGCCTGGACACCACCATCGTCAACGTGGGCCTGCCCGCGATCGGCGAGGGCCTGGGGATGGACACCCGGGGCCTCGAATGGACCGTGGACGCCTACACCCTCGTGCTGGCGAGCCTGCTGATCTCCTCCGGCGCGCTGGCGGACCGGTTCGGCCGCCGCCGGGTGTTCCGGCTCGGGCTCACCGTCTTCGGCGCCGCCTCGCTGCTGTGCGCCGCGGCCCCCTCGGCGGGGCTGCTGGTCGCGGGCCGTGCGGTGCAGGGCGTCGGCGCCTCGATGCTCAGTCCGGTGGCGCTCGCGATCGTGGTGAACGCGATGCCCGACCCCAGGGAACGGGCGCAGGCCATCGGCGTGTGGGCCTCGGTGTTCGGGCTCAGCATGGCCGCGGGTCCCGTCACGGGCGGCGCGCTCGTCGAAGCGCTCGGCTGGCGCTCGGTGTTCTGGGTGAACGCCCCGGTCGTCGCGGTGGCGCTGCTGCTGAGCGTGTTCTTCGTACCGGAGTCGCGGGCACCGCGGGCCCGGCGGCCCGACCTCCCGGGGCAGGTGCTGCTGGTCCTGCTGGTCGGGGCGGTGGTCGGCGCCCTGATCGAGGGGCCGCACTTCGGCTGGGCCTCGCCCGTGGTGCTGGGCCTGTACGCGCTGGCCGCCGGGGCGGGGGCCGTGTTCGTACGGGTGGCGTCCCGGCGGCCGGAGCCGCTGGTGGACCTGGCGCTCTTCCGGCGGCCGGTGTTCGCGGGCGCGGTGGTGGGGGCGGTGGCCGTGTTCACCGCCCTGAGCGTGGCGCTGCTGCTGACCACCCTGTACCTCCAGGAGGCGCGGGGGTGGACGCCGACGGCAGCGGGGGCGGCGACGCTGCCGATGGCCCTGGGGGCGACCGTGTGCGCGCCCCTGTCGGGCCGGCTGACCGGGCGCCGCGGGCCCCGGCTGCCGCTCGCGCTGGCCGGCGGTTTCATCGCGGCCGGCGGGCTGCTCCTGCTGGTGCTCCCGGCGGACACCGGGGTGCCGCCGCTCCTGGTGGCGTACGGGCTGGTCGGCACCGGCTTCGGGTTCGCCAACGCCCCGATCACCAACACCGCGGTGAGCGGTCTGCCGCCGGACCGGGCCGGGGTGGCCGGCGCGATCACCTCCACCGCGCGCCAGCTGGGCTCCGCGGTCGGCATCGCCGTGGCGGGCGGTCTGGTGGCGTCCGCCGCCCCGTCCGGACTGGCCTCGGCCGCCCGCCCCGGCTGGGCCCTGGTCACCGCCTGCGGGGCCCTGCTGCTGGCCCTGGCGCACACGACGGCCCGCCCGGCGCGCGCGACACGCCCGGTCGCGGCCGCGGGGGCCGATCACCCGAACGGCCGCAGGTGACGGTCCGGTCACCCCGTGCGACCGTACGTGTCGCCAACTGCGGTGACGCGCACGGGGTTTGCCGGCACGCCGCACGTGATACCGCCAACGGCCTTTGTTCCGGCGGGTGGTGACGGGCGGACGGGGATCTCCTCGTGCCGGTCCGCAGCGGCCGGCGGCCGGGCACACGAGCCGCCGTCGGCCGCTGCCCAACCGGACGCGTGCCGTCCTCCCATCGGGGGGTTCTGCGTCACGTCGGGCACGGGAGCCGAGCGGCGCGGGAAGCTCCTGTGCATGAGCGGGACGCGGTACGTGCTGACGAAGGCCCTGGTGGCGGTCTGCCTCGTGCTGCTCACGCTGCTGGGCGGCGGCACCCCCGCCACGGCCGCCCCCGCCGGCGCGTGTCCGGCTCCCACCGCTCCCGCGGCCCCGGCCGCCCCGGCACTCCCCCTCGCCCCGGCACCGGCCGAGGGCCCCGGTGCACCCGGCGGGTCCGGCGAGGGTTCCGGCGAGCCGGTGCCCTGGGACACGGAGCTCCGCTTCGCGGTACGCCATTCCGCGCGCGGCGCGGAGCCGAGGACGCCCGCCGGCCGGACCCCGGGCGGCACCCCCGCCCCGGAGCCGCCGGCCGCCGGCGTGCCCCGCGTGCGGTCCGCCGCACCCGGGCCCGGCGCATCCCTGCTCACGGTGAGGTGCGTGGTCCTGCGCTGCTGACGGCCCCGGCGTCAGACGCGAGTACCCCGACACCCCCCACACCGTGAGGACGTCCGCCATGCCCTTCGACCCCTTCGCGGCGCTCAACGCCATGCTGCGCGCGGAAGCCGCCCGCTCCACCCCCCGGCCCCAGGACCCCGCCGGGACCGGCCCCGAGCCCGAGCCGCGCCCCGCGACCGGGACCCGGCGGGACCCCGTGAAGCGCGGGAGCACGCCGCAGGACTGACCCGTACGCCGGACCGGCACGGATGAGCGCCGGTTCCCGCGCCCTCGGCAACGGAGAGTGGTCATGTGTGAGGTTCGACCACGGGGCGCGGGAACCGGCGCCTGCAACCATGCTGCGCCGGGCGGGCCGGCCGGGGCATCGGGCTTTCGTCCCGACCCGGACGGCCGAAAGTACGGGCCTACGGTTCGTGCTGGTAGAACCAGTAGAAGGCGGCGACGCCGACGCCGAGGGCCACCGACAGCGCGACCACGACCGTGCGCCAGATGCTGTCGCCGGTGAGGCTGTAGAGGTAGCCCATCGAGATGCCGGCGAAGGAGAACCACAGGGCGGCCCGGATCTCCCGCACCACGTTCTTCCCGTACCTGAGCAGCAGGAACATCAGCCCCGCGAACAGGACCCCGCACAGGATCCCGTAGAAGACGTTGGCCGCGTCCACGGGACCGGTGTCGCGCTTCATGAACGCGCAGTAGATCCCGTACACGGCACCGATCAGCAGTGGACCCAGCCAGGTCCCGGTGTGGATCTCACTCATCGTGCCCATGTGCCGCCTGGCGGCGCTGGGTGCGGCATGTGCCATCGCGGGCTCCTTTCGCCGGCCCCCGGCCTCCCCACCCTCAAGGGCACACCCGCGCCCCCGGACCGGCAAGTGGATCTCCGTCACCCGTGCGCAGCAGCTCCGGTCGCGCCACGCCCGGGGGCCCGCGTTCCCTGGTGCCGTGCGGACTCGGGCGACGGCGGTGCGGGCGGTGTGGAGCGCGGTGGTGATCGCGCTGCTCGCCGTGCTCGTGCCGCTGGGCGCCGTGGCGATCTGGGCGGACCGGGTGCTCGGCGACGAGGAGGAGTACGTCGTCGTCATGGCCCCGCTCGCGGAGGACGGCGCGGTACGCGGAGCCGTGGCCCGGGGTGCCGCGTCGGCGCTCGCCCGGCAGATCGACGCGGGACCGGTCGAGGCCGGCGCGGAGCGGCTGCTGGGTGAGGCGACCTCCTCCTTCGTCGGCACCCAGGCGTTCCGGACGGCGTGGAACGCGGCGAACCGGGCCGCGCACACCGCCTTCACGGACGCCCTCGACGGGGGCACGGGCGACACCGTCACCGTCGACCTCGCGCCGGTCGTCGCGGAGGTGAAGGCGGACCTGACGGCCGACGGCGTGCCGTTCGTCGACCGCATCCCGGTCGCCCGCACCGCGGTCACGGTCATGGAGTACGAGAACCTCGGCACGCTCAGGAAGGGCTTCCACGTGCTGCAGAACGCCGGCGTCCGGCTGCCCGCCGTCACCCTGCTGCTGCTCGGTGCGGCGGTCGTGTTCACCCGGCGGCGCAGGGCCCTGCTCGTGGCCGCCGGGACCGGTCTCGCGGCCGGGGGCCTGCTGCTGGCGGGAGCCGTGTCCGTGTGCCGCCGGCTGACCCTCGACGACCTGCCGGCCGACGTCGACCGGGCGGCCGCGGGGGTGGTGTACGACGCGCTGACGGCCTTTCTGCGGGCCGGCGCCTGGGCGGTGCTGGGGGCCGGGCTGGTCCTCGCGCTCGGTGCCTGGCTGTCGGGCCGGCTGCCCTCCCGGGAGCGGGGACGGATTTTCCCAAGGGTGTCCGGAAGGGTCCCGCATACCCCATAAGCTCGGTTGTGTTGAGAGAAGGAACGATTCGCGAGCTGCGCTACGGAAGCGGAATGAGCACGGAACAGGCACGGCCCGAACGCTCCACACCCCACGCCCTGGCCCCGCCCTCCTGGCTGCTGGAGGGGCTGCGGCCCAGCTCCGCCCCCATCCCCTGGGCGGCCGTCGTCCGGGCGGGCATCGCCCTGGCCGCCCCGCTGGCCGTCGGTTTCGCGCTGGACGAGCCCGAGTACGGCGCGCTGGTCTCGATGGGCGCGCTGTCCGGGGTGATGGCCGACACCGCGGACGCCTACCGGATGCGGGTCTACAACATCGCCGTCCCGCAGCTGTTCGGCGCCGTGGGCGTCGCGCTCGGCACCCTGGTCTACGGGCACGGCTGGCTGGCGGTGGCCGTGCTGACGCTGGTCGCGCTGGTCTCCGGGATGATCTCGTCGATCGGCCAGGTGGCCTCCGTGTCCGGTCTGCTGCTCCTGCTCAACGCCGTGGTGGGAGCCGGCCTGGCGATGCCCCGTCCCTGGTGGATCGCG
Source organism: Streptomyces sp. NPDC101118 (assembly GCF_044759445.1). Classification (NCBI taxonomy): domain Bacteria; kingdom Bacillati; phylum Actinomycetota; class Actinomycetes; order Kitasatosporales; family Streptomycetaceae; genus Streptomyces; species Streptomyces sp. NPDC101118. The sequence goes on from NZ_JBIVZG010000004.1 coordinate 340,458, forward strand.
CCGGTGCTGCTCTCCGCGGGCGGCCTGTTCGTGCTGCTGCTGTCCCTGCTGGGGTGGCCGGTGCGGGGCCGGGCTCCGGAGCGGGCGGCGGTGGCGGCGACGTACCGGGCGCTGGCGGACGCGCTGGCGGCCGCGGGGACGCCCGGGCCCGCGTACGAGGAGCGCCGCCAGACCGTCACCCAGACCCTGAACCACGCCTACGACCTGGTGCTGGCCCGGCGGGCCAGGGTGCACGGGCGCAGTCCCTCGCTGGTGCGGATGCTGGCCCAGCTCAACGTGATCATCCCGATGGTCGAGGCCGCCCCGGTCGCGCACCAGCGCGGCAGGCCGCTGCCGCCCGAGATCCCGGCCGCGGTGCGCGAACTGGCCGTAGCCGTCGAGGAGGAACGCACCGGCACCGGCGAACTCGACCTGGGGCTGCCCGCCCCCTCGGGCCCCTCCGAGCGGGCCATCGAGTCGGCCCTGCGCCATGCGGCGGCCATCGTGCACGCCCCCGACCCCGACCCGTACAACGTCGACGACCGGCTCGGGCGTCCCGCCACCCTGCGCATCAGGGCGCGGCACGCGGTGCGCGACGTGATGCTGTCCGGCGACTCCTGGCGCTACGGGCTGCGACTGGCCCTGTGCATCGGGCTGGCCCAGTCCCTGGTCTCCCTGGTCGAGGTCGAGCGCTCGTACTGGGTGGCGCTCACCGTCACCTTCGTCCTCAAGCCGGACTTCGGGTCCGTCTTCTCCCGGGCCGTGCTGCGCGCCGTGGGCACGGCGGTGGGCCTGGTCCTGGCGGCGGGGGTGCTCGGAGAGGTGCCGCGGGGCTGGTGGGACGTGCCCGTGATGCTGGTGCTCGGCGCGCTGATCCCGGCCTTCTCGGCCAAGGGGTACGCCTTCCAGACCGCCGCCATCACGCCGGTGATCCTGCTGCTCTCGGACCTGCTCAACCACCAGGGTTTCGACCTGATCAGACCCCGGCTGATGGACAGCCTGATCGGCTGCGCGATCGCCCTGGTCGCGGGCTACCTGCTGTGGCCGGAGAGCTGGCGGACCCGGATCGGCGACCGGCTGGCCGACACGGTCGACGACGCCGCCCGGTACGTCGAGCGGTCCTTCCGCAGGGACCTCGGCGACGATCCGGACGCGCTGCGGGCCGCCCGGGTGTCCCGGATCCAGGCCCGGCGGCGGATCTACCGCGACCTGTCGTCCGTACGGTCGGAGTTCCAGCGGGCCCTGACCGAGCCGCCGCCCGCCGGGACGCGGGCCGCCGCCTGGTGGCCGCTGGTGGTGGCCGTCGAGCGGATCGTGGACGCCACCACGGCCGCCCGGGTGCGGGTCAACCACGGGGCGGAGCCGCCCCGGCCCGAGGAGGTGGAGCGGATCGCCGCGCAGCTGCGGGAGCTGGCCTCGGAGGTACGGGACGACCTGGCGGCGCTCCCGGTCCGGCCGCGCCCGGAGGACACCGACGAGGAGGGCGTGCTGGGACCGCTCCGCCAGGAGGTCGTGGCCGCCCGGGCGATCGCCTCGGACCAGGTCTGAGCGCCGGGTCCCCCGAACGGGCCCGTCGCCACGCCCGGCCCGCCCGGCCGGGGGACCATCGGAACATGTGGCACCCCAGTGAGCGCGTCCTCGGCCCCGTGCTGCTGGCCGTGCCGCTGTCCCTGGCCCTGGCGGGATGTGCCGACGAGTCCGGGCTGCGCAGCCGCGGCAACCTCGGGGAGGTGCACGCCCCGGAGAGCCTCTGGACGGAGATCCACCCCTCGCCCCCGGCCCCCGGTGAGCGCCCCGGGCAGCCGGCCGTCGTGCCCGGCCTGCCCCGGGTGCCGGGCGGCGACATGCGCGGGGCGGACGTGCTGAAGGTGGTGCGGGCCGACATCGGCTCGGCCACCCGCGAGGACGGCGGCACCGGACGGCTGGTGGACCCCCGGGCGGTGCAGCGGCTGGCGCTCTGCCCCGAGAGCGGGAACCCGGAGGAGGGCTGCCCGGTGCGCCGGGCGGTCTTCCACGACCTGACCGACGACGGCAAGGACGAGCTGATCACGGCCGTGGACGTGGACGGGCGGCTGAGCGAGCTGCGCGTCTACACGGTCCGGGACGGCCGGGTGACGCGCGTGCTGTCCCGGCGCGCGGTGCTGGAGGGCGTCGAGGTGGCCGCCGAGCACCTGGCCGTCCGGGAACCCACCTCCAACCCGAAGCTCGTCGCCATCTCCGACTACGTCTGGGAGCCCGAGAGCGGCAGCATGGCCCTGTCCCAGCTGAGCCTCGACGAGTGCCGCCTGCTCAAGGAGGCGTCCACGCCCTGCCCGCCGAGCGAGATCTGAGCGGGGCGGCCCATGTGGACCAGCCTGCGCTGGAAGATCGCCGCGACGACCACGGCGGTGTGCTGCGCCGTCGCGGCCGTCCTCGGGATCCTCGTGCACAACGTCGTCGCCCGGCAGATCTCCGGGGAGGTGCGCAAGGAGGTCGACGAGAAGCTGGAGCACGCCATGGGCCACTACCAGTACGGCACCACGCACGGCGACGTGAACAGCTCGCTCGACCCGCCGGACCTGCCGCGCGACCTGGCCGCGCTGGTCGCGCGCGGGGAGACCGGCAGCATGGTCGGCACGGCCGGCGGCAAGCCCGTGATGTGGGCCGCGACCCCCGCCGACGGCAGACCACTGGCCGTGTGGGTGCCGTACGGGGAGACCCGGGACCGGCTGAACTCCGTCGACGCCGCCATCCTCGCCTCGGCCGCACTCGCCGCCGGGCTGGTCGCGCTGGCGGGCCTCTTCCTCGCCGACCGGATCAGCCGCCGGCTGGCGCTCACGGCGGGGGTGGCCCGCCGGATCACCGAGGGCGACCTGGACGCGCGGGCCGGCTTCCCGACGGACGACACCCGGCGCCACCGGGACGAGGTGCGGGACGTGGCGGTCGCCCTGGACTCGATGGCCGAGGCGCTGAAGGACCGGCTGGAGGCCGAGAAGCGGTTCACCGCCGACGTGGCGCACGAGCTGCGCACCCCGCTGACCGGGTCGATCGCCGCGGCGGGGCTGCTGCCCGAGGGCCGCCCCAAGGAGATGATCGACGACCGGCTGCGGGCCCTGCACCGGCTCACCGAGGACCTGCTGGAGATCTCCCGGCTGGACGCCGGCGTCGAGCACGCCGACCTCGCGCGGATCCAGCTCGGGGCCACCGTCACCCGGATCGTGGCGGCCTCCCGGCTCGATGCCGAGGTCAGGGTGGTGCGCGAGGCCGTGGTGCTCACCGACCGCCGACGGCTCGACCGGATCCTGGTCAACCTGATCGTCAACGCCCACAAGCACGGGGCACCACCGGTGGTGGTGACCGTGACGGGCCCGGTGGTCCAGGTGCGCGACCACGGTCCGGGCTATCCGCGCGAGCTCGTCGACCGGGGGCCGCAGCGCTTCCGCACCGGGGACCCGGGGCGCGGGAAGGGGCACGGGCTGGGCCTGACCATCGTGGCGGGCCAGGCGGCCGTCCTGGAGATCGGGCTGGACTTCGCCAACGCACCGGACGGCGGCGCGGTGACCACCCTGCGGCTGCCGGTCCGGGTGCCGCCCGAAGGGAGCTGAGCCGGGGTGTGTTTCACGTGAAACACACCCCGGCTCACTCAACTGCCGGATCAGACGCCGATGTTCTTGCCGTCCTTGCGCCAGACCGCGACGACCGCGGGGCGGACGATCTTGCCGGGTCCGTCGGGCCACACCGACATCGGGTTCTCGACGGAGGCGCCGTCGAGCTCGCCCGGGTGCTGCACGGCGACCAGGACGCGGCGGTCCTGGACCAGCGGGCCGCAGGTCTCGGCACCGCGCGGGACGGTGAGGAACTGCTTCAGCTCACCGCGGCGCTCGCCACGGGTGGCCACGCCGAACAGGCCGTCGTGCGAGCCGAGCTGGTTGCCGTCCGTGGAGATCCACAGGTTGCCGTGCGAGTCGAACGCCACGTTGTCCGGGCAGGAGATCGGGCTGACCTTCTCCTTCGGGAAGCCCGCGAAGTAGGTGGCCGGGTCGTTCGGGTCGCCGGCGACCAGGAACAGGCGCCAGGCGAAGCCGTCCGAGGCCGGGTCGTTCCAGTTCTCGGCGAGCTCCAGGATCTGGCCGTGCTTGTTGGCGTTGCGCGGGTTGGCCTCGTCGGCGGCGGCCTTGCCCGCCGCACCGCGGTCCTTGTTGTTGGTCAGCGCGACGTAGACGCGGCCGGTGCGCGGCGACGGCTCGATGTCCTCGGGGCGGTCCATCTTGGTGGCGCCCACCTTGTCGCCGGCCTGGCGGGTGAAGACGAAGACCTCTTCGGCGGTCATGCCGTCGACGTGCGAGACGGCGCCGTCGGCGGTGGCGGTGGCCAGCGGGATCCACACGCCGGTGCCGTCGAACTCGCCGTCGTTCGGGAGCTTTCCGGTGCCGTCGATCTCGGCGGCCGGGGAGTCGCCGGTGAGCTTGGCGACGTACAGCGTGCCCTCGTCGAGGAGGGTCAGGTTGTGCTCGCGGGCGGAGCGGGACTTGCCCTTCTTCATCCGCTTGCTGGAGACGAACTTGTAGAAGTAGTCGAAGCGCTCGTCGTCGCCGGAGTAGACGACCGGGCGGCCGTCCTCGGTCAGGCGCGGCTGTGCACCCTCGTGCTTGAAGCGGCCGAGCGCGGTGTGCTTGCGCGGGGTCGAGGTCGGGTCGTACGGGTCGAGCTCGACGACGTAGCCGAAGCGGTTGACCTCGTTGGGCTCCTGGAGCACGTCGAAGCGCTTGTCGAAGCGCTCCCACTTGCGCTCGGAGGCGGCGCCGCCGATGCCGTAGCGCTTGAGGCGGGCGGCCTGGACCGGCTCGGTCACGGCGCCGCCGTTGGCGAAGTACTGGTTGAAGTTCTCCTCGCCGTGGAGCGTGGTGCCCCACGGGGTGGTGCCGCCGGAGCAGTTGTTCAGCGTGCCGAGCACCTTGGTGCCGGTCGGGTCGGCGGAGGTCTTCAGCAGGTCGCTGCCGGCGGCCGGGCCGGTCAGGCGGAACTCGCTGGTCGCGGTGAGGCGGCGGTTCAGCTCGTGGCGGCGGACCGGGGTGAGCTTGCCGCTGCGGTGGTCCTCCTGGACCACGACGACGCCGAGGCCGTGCGCGGCCCAGGCGATCTCGACCTGCTCGCGGGTGGGGTTGTTCGCGTCGTAGTTCGCGAACATCAGGACCTCGTCGGTGTACTCGTGGTTCGCGACGAGGACCTGGCGGCGCGCGTACGCGTCGTCCAGCGGGAGGAGCGAGAGGAAGTCGTTGTTGTAGCCGAACTGGCCGGCCTGGGCGGCGGCGGTCTGGTTCTTCTCGTCGAAGGCCGGGGCACCGCGCAGGATCGGGTCGCCCCAGCGGATCACGACGCCCTGCTCGTAGCCGGCGGGGATGGTGACCTTGTCGTCGGTGTTGGGCGCGACGGGGGCGAAGCGCAGCCCGCGGGCGGCACCGGCGTCGACGGCGGTGGCGGCGCCGGCGGCGCCGGCAGCGGCGCCCTCGGCGGCCACGGCCGGGGTCGCGCCCTGGCCGACGACGGCAGTGGTGCCGGCGGCGGTGGCGACGGTCACGACGGCGGCGGCGCGGAGCACCGAGCGGCGCGAGAGCGCACCGGCTATGACGTCACCGACGTACTCGTTGTCGCTGGTGTTCGGCACCTCGTGGAAGCAGGCGTCACCACAGCGGAAGCGGCAGGTGAGCACCGAGCGGCCACCCGCGTGCGGGGTGCTGATGAGCGGCAGGAGCTTGCGCACGTATGTCCTCCGGTGAATACACGGCGACGCTTCCCTGCGCCGACATCGTGTCGGAACGAATCCAGCCGCGACGGTAGGAGGCAGTTCCGCCACGGCGGCGGCGGGCGGATGAACGGTGGGTGAATCCGGCACGAAGGGGCGGAAGTTCACTCCGGCGGACCCCGGGACGGGCGCGTGGGGCCTCCCCTCCCTTGTTACGGGGAGCGGTATCGATAACCTTACGTGTCCACTCTGGTCAGGGATCTTTCGCCAATTCCCCCGCAGTACGGACAAACATCGCACCCCCAGCTCATGCGAAAGGCCTCGCTCATGGGTATTCGGAGTTTGTTGCGCAAGGTGTTCGGCCGCGAGCGTGCGGAGTCCGTCACCGCCACGGGTACCGATCAGCCGGAGCGAGCCGAACCGATGGTCCCGGCCCAGTCCCCGGCCTCGGACAAGGCCCCCCTGGACGCGGCCGCGGAACTCGTCGCGGCGTCGTTCGACAACCCCACCGTCCCCTCCCAGTCCGCACCGCGCGACTCCGACCCGGTGCCGGTGGGCGCCCCGGAGCAGCGCGCCTCGCTCGGCGTCGCGCCCCCGGCCGACGCCACCGTCCCGGAGGCCCGGCGCGAGTCGCCGGCCCCGGCGCCGGCCGCAGGGCCGGAACCCGCTGCCGAGCCCGCTGCCGCTGAGGTTGCGGACCCCGAGCCCGCTGCCGCCGAGCCGGAGGCGGAGGCCCCCGTGGCGGAGGCCGAGCCCGAGCCGGCTGCCGCCGAGGCCGAGCCGGTCGTAGAGGCCGAGCCCGAGCCCGCCGCGGAGACCGAGCCGGTGGCCGCCGAGGCCGAGCCCGAGCCCGTCGTGGAAGCCGAGCCCGAGCCGGCTGCCGAGGTCGAGCCCGTCGCCGAGACCGAGCCGGTCGCTGCCGAAAGCGAGCCCGAGCCGCTCGTAGAGGCCGAGCCGGAGCCGGTCGCCGAGCCCGAGCCGGTCGCTGCCGAAGCCGAGCCCGAGCCCGTCGTGGAAGCCGAGCCGGAGCCCGTCGCCGAGGCCGAGCCGGTCGCTGCCGAAGCCGAGCCCGAGCCCGTCGTGGAAGCCGAGCCGAAGCCCGTCGCCGAGGCCGAGCCGGTGGCCGCGGAAGCCGAGCCGGTCGCCGTCGAGGTCGAGGTTGAGGTCGAGGCGGTCGCCGAGGCCGAGCCGGAGCTCGTTGCCGCCGCGGAGGCGGAGACGGCCGAAGCGGGCGAGCCCGAGGCCGTCGAGGGCCCCGCGCGGACGCTCGCTCAGGTGCGTGCCGCGTCCAAGGAGCTCGCCGACCCCTACAAGGCCGCCGGCAGCGTGCTGCGCGGCCGTGGCGCCGTGGGCGCCCGCGCCAAGGTGTACCTGGTGCTGGACCGCTCCGGGTCGATGCGCCCGTTCTACAAGGACGGCAGCGCCCAGCACCTCGCCGACCACGCCGTCGCCCTCGCCGCGCACCTGGACGAGGACGCCACCGTGCACACCGTGTTCTTCTCCACGGACATCGACGGCACCCACGACCTCACGCCCGCCAACCACGCGAGCGTGGACGAGACCCACGCGGGCCTCGGCCGCATGGGCCGCACCAGCTACCACCGGGCCGTCGAGCAGGTCCTGGAGCACGTCGGCGACTCCGACGTGCCCACCCTGGTCGTCTTCCAGACCGACGGCGCCCCCGACGCCAAGCAGCCCGCCCGCCAGGCCGTGGCCGACGCGGCGAGCTCGGCGAAGAACGTCCACTGGCAGTTCGTGGCCTTCGGCGACCACGACAACAAGGCCTTCGACTTCCTGCGCAAGCTCGAAGCGGACGCGGACAACGCCGGCTTCTTCCACGCCGGCCCCGAGCCCCGGGAGCTGACCTCTGCCGCGCTGGTCAAGGGCATCCTGGGCGACTTCCTGCGCTGATCCGGCAGGACGCGTCACGGCACGGCGCAGGGCCCGGAACCGACCTCGACGGTTCCGGGCCCTGCGCGTTTCCCACCTCACCAAGTGGTCCTAGAAGAGCAGCTCCCCGGCCGGGTAGCCACTGCCGGTCCGGACGCGGGGCGCGTAGCCGCCCGCCCCGTCGCCCTTGTAGAAGTACAGGTCGCCGGCCGCGTCGCGGCCGAGCAGGTCGGCCCTGCCGTCACCGTTCACGTCGCCGGGCGAGGTGAGGGCGGTGTAGACGTCCCAGTTGGTGCCGATCCTGACCCGGGCCTCGTACCCGCCCTGTCCGTTGCCCCGGAACAGCCACAGGTCGCCGGCGGCATCGCGGGCCAGCAGGTCGGCCCGCCCGTCGCCGGAGAAGTCCCCGGGGCTCAGCAGGGCCTCGTACCCGGACCAGCCGGTGCCGATCCGGACGGGCGCGGCGTAGGAGTGCGCACCGGTGCCGGCGTGCAGCCACAGGTCGCCCGCCGTGTCGCGGGTGACCAGGTCGGCGCGGCCGTCCCCGTTGGAGTCGCCGGGCGCGAGGATCCGGTCGTACGCGCCCCAGCCGGTGGCCGCCTGGACCCGGGTGGAGCCCGAGTACGCGCCGGCCGCGTCCGCCGGGTAGTGCCACAGGACGCCGCCCGCGTCCAGGGCGGCCAGGGTGGTGCTGCCCGTGGGGCGGACCACCTGGCGCATCCCGGTCCAGCCGGTGCCGGTCTTGCAGGCACCGGAGAGGGTGCCGTCGCCCTTGCCCGTGTACCGGAAGAGGGCGCCCGAGGCGTCGCGGCGGAAGAGCGCGCCGGTGGCCGGGGCGAAGGCGCCGCAGTCGGCCCAGGAGGCCGCGCCGCGCACCATCCGGTGGTCGGAGACCGCGGTGTCGAGCGGCAGGGCGTCGCCCTTGGGGGTCTTGAAGTGGGCCCGGCTGAAGAACACGTAGTCGAGCTTCTTGTCCAGGCGGGTGGTCTCGCCGGACCGGCAGCGGGTCTGCGTCCCCGGGGTGCAGGCCGCCGGGTCGAAGAACTCCGTGTCGGTCTCGTCGGCCTCCACGAAGGTGCCCTCGGCGGCGTCGCCGATGGTCTTGTCGTAGAAGGGCCGCAGGGAGGTGGTGCGGGGTGTGTGGTTGAAGTCGCCGCCCAGCACCACGGGGGTGCCCTGGGCCTGCCACGCCTCGGCCTGCGCCGCGAGCTTCTCTGCCTCCGGGGCGGCGAGCGTGCCGTCGTCCCAGTAGAGGTGGACGGAGCAGGCCCAGTTGGCCCGGCTCTGTATGTAGTTCCTGACGCAGGGGATCTTGATGGGCTCCGCCTCGCCGCCGACCGTCAGGTCGAGGTCGGCGGTGGCGGTGACCGGCCCCTTCACGAGGACGGCGTTGCCGTAGTCGGCGCCGCCGCAGACGGTCGCCTTCCCGGAGATCGTGGGCGTGTAGTGGCCCTTGAAGCCGAGCGGCGCCAGGCGGGAGAGGATCTCGTCGTACTGCGGCCGGCAGACCTCCTGGAGGAAGATCTGGTCGGCGTTCCAGGTGCCGACGGCGGCCTGGGCGACGACGCTGTCGATCCGCTTGGCGTTGTCGTGGTCCGCGCCGACGCACATGTTGCCGCAGATGTTGTAGCTGACGAAGCGCAGGGGCGGGGCGGTGGCCGCGCCGACCGTGTCCGCCTGGGCGGGGGCGGCGAGGCCGACGGCCGCGGTGAGGGCGAGTACGGCCGAACCGAGGGCGGTCCAGGCGGACGCGGTACGGCGGCTCACCAGTTCGTACCGATCTGGACCGCGGTGCCGCCGGTGAACGACGGGCCGGAGTAGCGGTACAGGTTGCCGGTCGAGGCGTTCACGGCGACCAGGTCGCCCTTGCCGTCGCCGGTCACGTCGCCCACGCCGGCCAGGCCGCGCATGGAGTCCCAGTTGGTGCCGACCTTGACGCGGGCGGCGCCGCCGGTGAAGTTCGGGCCCGAGTAGCGGTAGAGGTCGCCGGTGGCCTTCTCGACGGCGACGAGGTCGGCCGTGCCGTCCCCGGTGACGTCGTCGACGCCGACGATGGTGGAGTAGATGTTCCAGCCGGTGCCGATCTGGACGCGGGAGCCGCCGCCGAAGGAGGGGCCGGCGTAGCGGTACAGGTTCCCGGTGGCCTTCTCGACCGCGACGATGTCGCCCTTGCCGTCGCCCGTGACGTCGCCGACGGCGGCGATGTTCGTCATCGAGTCCCAGTTGCTGCCGATCTTGACCTTGGTGCCGCCGTTGTAGTTGGGGCCCGAGTAGCGGTAGAGGTCGCCGTTGTTCTTGTCGACGGCGACCAGGTCGCCCTTGCCGTCGCCGGTGACGTCCCCGACGCCGACGATGTCCGAGTACGCGTTCCAGCCGAAGCCGATCTTCACGCGGCTGCCGCCGCCGTAGCTCGGGCCGTGGTAGCGGTACAGGTCGCCGGTGGCGGCGTCGACGGCCACCAGCTCGCCCTTGCCGTCGCCGTTCAGGTCGCCGACGCCCGTGAGGTTGTTCATCTTGGCCTGGGGCAGCTCGGGTTCGGACGGGTACGGGTCCGCGTGGTCGGAGCCGAGGCCCGCGGCCGGTCCGCAGTGCGGCCAGGCGCCCTCGCCCTGCTCGGCGAGGACCTTCTCGCCGATGCGTATCTGCTGCTCCTTGGTGGCCTGGTGGGCGTACGAGGCGTACGCCGTGCCGCCGAAGGCGTCCCAGGTGGACTTCGAGAACTGCAGGCCGCCGTAGTAGCCGTTGCCCGTGTTGATGGACCAGTTTCCGCTGCTCTCGCACTGGGCGACCTTGTCCCAGGTGGCCACGGAGGCGGCGGAGGCGGGGGCCGCCGTGAGCAGGGGGAGGGTGAGCGCGGCGACCGGGGCGGCCACGAGGGCGAGCAGGGCGGACTTGTTGCGGGTGAAGACGGACATCTCGGGGGCACCTCTGGTGTCGTGGCGTCAGGGCGACGGGGCGTCAGGGCGGCTGCGCGCCGGAGTCGTCCGGGTCGTCGGGGACCCGGGAGGGCACGGCGGGGCCGGGGGCCGGCCCCGCCGTGCGGGAAGGCGGTGCCTTCCGGGGTGCTGCCTGTCGGATCAGGCGGTGCGGGCTACCACTTGACGCCGATCTGGACCGCGCTGGAGCCGGTGAAGCCGGGGCCGGAGTAGCGGTACAGGTTGCCGGTGGAGGCGTTGACCGCGAGGAGGTCCGGGACGCCGTCCTTGTCGAGGTCGCCGGGGCCCGTGAGGTTGATCATCGAGTCCCAGTTGGTGCCGATCTGGACGCGGGTGCCGCCGTTGAAGTTCGGGCCCGAGTAGCGGTACAGGTTGCCCGTCGAGGTCTCGACCGCGACGATGTCCGCCTTGCCGTCGCCCGTGATGTTCCCGACGCCGACGATGGTGGAGTAGATGTTCCAGCCGGTGCCGATCTGGACGCGGGTGCTGCCGCCGTACGACGGGCCGGAGTAGCGGTACAGGTTTCCGGTGGCGGTCTCGACGGCGATGATGTCGCCCTTGCCGTCGCCGGTGATGTCGCCGACCGAGGCGATGCCGTGCATCGAGTCCCAGTTGGTGCCGACCTTCACGCGGTTCGAGCCGCTGTAGGACGGGCCGTAGTAGCGGTACAGGTCGCCGGTGGAGTTCTCGACGGCGATGATGTCGCCCTTGCCGTCGCCGTTCTGGTCGCCGACGCCGACGATCGTGCCCATGGTGTCCCAGTTGGTGCCGATCTTGACGCGGGCGGCGCCGCCGGTGAAGTTCGGGCCCGAGTAGCGGTACAGGTCACCGGTGGCGGAGTCGACGGCTATCACGTCGCCGACGCCGTCGCCCGTGATGTCGCCGACCGCGGTCACGTCGGTCATGCCGGTGTCCTTCACCGTGGCCGGGGACTCCGCGACCTTGTTGTAGCGGTACGCGGACATGCCCTCGCCCTGCATGTAGCTGCGGGTGACCTTGATGTGGCGGGCGTTGGTGCCCGGGCGGGCGTGCTCGTAGATCCACATCTCGGTGTGGGAGGAGTCGACCCACTTGTCGAAGAGGACGACGTGGGCGTTGACGTTGTTCAGCGCGTCGCCGGGCAGCAGCTGGTCGTAGCCGGAGAGCTTGGTGGAGTAGTCGGGCAGCGTCCAGGTGACCGCGCTGGTGTTGAGGTGCCAGGCCATCGAGACCAGACCGGAGCAGTCGGTCCGGTAGTAGCGGCCCTGCGGGTCCCTGGCCGTCGCGCCCTGGTTGTACGGGACGGCGTTGTCCACCCAGAACTGGGCGCGCTCCAGGATCTCCTGACGGGTGATCTGGCCGCCGACGGTCGAGGTCGCGGTCACCGCACTCACGGCGGCCGGGGCCACCGCGGGGCTCGCGGCCTGGGCCGGGGACAGGCCGCCGAGGGCCAGGGCTCCGAGCGAGGCGGCGACTGCGGCGGCGGAGGCGATGCGACGGGTCGAGAGAGTCATGGACATGACAGAGATCTCCTGGTGAGGATTTCGAGGTGAGGTGTGAGGTGAGGTGAGGTGAGGTGGAGCAAGTCGAGGTGGCGCGGGGCGGACCGGTGCCGGAGCCGGCCGGCACGGGCGCTTCCGGGCAGCGCGCACCGCGGCACCGGCCGGCACGCGTTCAGGCGTGCGGAAGGGACCGGGCGGTGCCGGGAGGGCCGTGACCCGCGTTCAGGGAGAGGGGGAGAACCGCACCGGGACGGATCCGGTGCACCGAGGGGACCGGGGCGTCAGCGCGCCGGCCGGCGGCCTGCGGCCGCGGGGAGCTGGATGCCCGTCACTCCAGCGGTTGCAGGGGGGTGTACCCCTGTGCGGCGAGCGGGGCGGAGGCGCGGCCGAGGAGCGCGAGCGCTCCGCACGGGACGCCGGTCCCGTACGCGCTGCTCAGCAGGAACACCGCCTCCAGACCGACCCAGTGGGGCCGGACCCGGATGTGTTCCAGGCGGTCGGCGGGGTCCGTGTGGGCCCAGAGCAGGTCCTGGACGAGGTCGGCGCGCTTCCGGCTGCCGTCCACGTCCGCCGCACCGAGCAGCAGCGCCGTGACCATGTGCATGAGGATCAGTCCCAGCCGATCACACCCGCGCCGCCGCCGGCGACCGCCGTCGAACCGGCCGGGGCCGAGTCCCAGCCGATGACCGGCTTGCCGGCCGCGACCGCGCCGGGCTTGGCGGAGTCCCACCCGATGACCCCCTGGGCCGCGCCGGTGCCGGCGGCGGCGAGGAGAACGGTGAGAGCGGCGGTGGCGAGGTGCCTGGACATGGACATCGGATCCCCCTGAGGTGCAGACATTACCGTCAACTTGGTTTCTTCTCTCGAGGCGTTGGGCCCGTTTCCGGTGTCCCGCCGCCCTCTCGGTGATCACCATCCTGCAGGGGTCCGGAACCCTCCGGAAGGCATTCGGGGTGGCACCAAGAGGGCTGGCACGGAGGTGCCACCTCGCCCGAACCTCCTTGCGGATCGGTGGCCGTATGCCGACGATGGGCCCGGGGGACGATCAAGATCACGGCGGGCATCCGAATGCGCGCCGAGGACCCGGGGGTGGGGAAAACATGCTGGAAGTGCTGGGTCTGGGGGCCTCGGCGGAGTCCGTGTACCGAGGGCTCCTGGAGCAGCCGGGCGCCGGCGTCGCCGAGCTGTGCGAGCTGCTGGGGATGCCCGAGACCGAGGTACGGGACGGCCTGGACCGGCTCATCGACCTGGAGCTGCTGCAGCCGTCGCGCGACGTGCCCGGCCTCCTCCGGGCCCTCACCCCGGACGTCGGCCTCGAACTGATCCTGCGCCGCCAGGAGGCCGAACTGGTGCGCCGCCAGCAGGAGCTGGCGGCCGGCAAGGAGGCGATGGCCCGGGCCGTCGCCAGCTTCTCCGGGCTGCGCACCGGCACCGAGGTGGACGGCGCCGAACGGCTCATGGGCCTGGACGCGATCCAGCGGAGGCTGGAGACGCTCGCCCGGGAGCTGCGCCACGAGTGCCTGGCCATCCAGCCCGGTGCCCAGTCCCAGGCCAGCCTCGACGCGTCGCGCCCCCTGGACCAGGACGCGCTGGCCCGCGGCATCAGCCTGCGGGTCATCCACCAGGACTCCGCCCGCAACGACCCGCCCACCCGGGCCTACGCGCGCTGGATCACCGAACTGGGCGGCGAGATCCGCACCAGCCCGGTCGTCCCGCCCCGGATGCTGATCTTCGACCGGACGACCGCGCTGGTCCCGATCGACCCCGCCAACAGCAAGCTCGGCGCCCTGTGCACCAGCACACCGGGCATCGTCAGCTCCCTGATCGCCCTCTTCGAGCAGACCTGGGAGGCGGCCGTCCCGCTGGGCGCCGACACCCGCGGCCACGGCGACGACGACGGCCCGTCCCCGGCCGAGCTGGAGCTGCTGAAGCTGCTCGCCTCCGGGATGACCGACGAGGCCGCCGGCAAGCGCCTCGGCGTCTCGCTGCGCACCGTCCGCCGCCAGATGTCCGCCCTCATGGAACGCCTGGACGCAGGCAGCCGCTTCGAAGCGGGCCTCAAGGCGGCCCAGCGCGGCTGGCTCTGATCACCGGACGGTAACTCTTGGGAGCCGGGGCCCCGCGGCGTACAACCCCGCGGGGCCCTGGCGGGTCTCCTGTGCGAAACCAATCGACTTCGTTCACGGGGAACTCATGCGTCGCTCTCTTTCCGTCCGCTCCCGGCGCTCGCTGGCCACGTTCGTAGCCCTGGCCGCCGTGGCCGGTGCCGCCCCCGTCCTCGCGTCCGGCACCGCCGTCGCCGCCGACCTGGGCCCGTGGTCGCAGGCGTGGAAGGTCAACGGCACCAACGCCCCCACCAACCCGATGGACCTCGTCAGCGCCCCGGACGGCTCCGCCGTCGCCCTGTGGCGCTGGAAGGACACCCAGACCTCGCACTGGAAGCTCTACGCGGCCCGCCGCCCGGCCGGTGCGAACTGGACGGGCCCGCGGCTGCTGGCCACCACTCCCACCGAGGCCGGCGCCTGGGACGCGCACCTCACGGTCGCCGGCGGCCGGGCCGTCGCGATCTGGACGGAGTTCCCCGGCGACCTCGGCCCGGGCGGCGAGAACCGCAGCGCCGGCCGGGTCATGACCGCCACGCAGAACGCCGACGGCGACACCTGGTCGACGCCACAGCCGCTCGTGGACCAGGACGCGAACGTCGAGCCGGGCGGCACGAGTCTGGCGGCCGGGCCCGACGGCAGCGTGACCGCGGCGTGGAACGCGTACCCGCTGGGTGGCGGCAAGGCGGAGGTCTGGACGGCCACCCGCACCCCGGCCGGCGTCTGGTCCGCCTCGGTCCAGGCCAGCACCGCCGCCGCGGACGGTGATTCGGGCTCCGAAAGTCCCCGCGTGACCGTCACGGCGGACGGCACGGCCGTCATCGCGTACCGCCAGAGCAACACGAACCCCGAGACCGGCGGCGGCAGCAGCATCCTCACGACGACCCGCGCGGCCGGCGCGACGTCCTGGAGCAAGCCCGTCCCGGTCGCCACCTCCACCGGGTCACTCGGCTTCCCCAGCCTGGCCACCGCCGCCGGCAAGGTGGCGCTGACCTGGAGCTCGTCCGACCCCGAGACGGGTGACGTGACGTTCCATTCGGCCCTGGCCGCAGACCCGGCGGCCGGCTGGACCGAGGCCAAGCCGTTCGCCGCCGGCGGGAACACGGGCACCCCCGAGACCGTCCTGGAGCCCGACGGCGACCTGACCGCGGTCTGGGTGGACTACCGCGAAGCGGACTCCTTCGGCACCCGCACCACCACCCTGGACCACGCCACCGGCTCCTGGTCCCCCGTCAAGACCCTCTCCACCCGCTACGCCTCCGAGCAGTTCGACGTGGCCATGGGTACCGACGGCACGGTCCGCGTCCTGTGGACCCAGAGCACCGCCGGTGACAGCCGCGAGCTCTGGCAGGCCGCCCGCACCGACGACAAGTGGTCCGCCGCGGGAGCGATCCAGGGTTCGCAGGGCGACAACGCGTACGGCCAGATCGCCGCGGACGGCAAGGCCAACTCCGTGGCCATCTGGTCCGGTACGCGACTCGGCAACGAGTACCTCTGGTACGCCTACACCACCGAGTACGTCCCGCCGCTGGCCGTGGTCTCCTCGACCGTCCCCGCGACGATCCCCCTCGCCGGCACCAACACCAGCAGCAAGCCCTGGGCCGCGGTCTGGACCGTCAACCACTCGTTCAGCAACTACACGCTGACGGTCACCGACCTGCGCGGCAACGTGCTGAAGGCGCTGAAGGGCGTCACCAGCACCAACAAGATCGAGCCCGGCTGGAACGGCCGCACCACCTCCGGCGCGGTCACCCCCAACGGCCCGGTGAAGTGGACCCTGAAGGGCACCGCCGCGGGCGGGACCACCGAGGTCACCCTCGCCTCCGGCAACGCCACCGTCACCGGCGGCGGCGCGGTCTACCGCGACTTCGGCAGCGCCTCGGGCACCCCGGACGGCTTCGGCGACGCGGTCGTGACGACCACCAACGGCGGCATCCGGTCCGTCTTCGGCGACCGCGCCACCGGCGCGTTCAAGGGCTCGGCCACCGGCTACGGCTGGCCCGCCGGCATCCGCGTGGTGCCGGTCAAGGACATGAGCGGCGACCGCTGCAACGACTTCCTGGTCCGCAACTCCAAGGGAGAGCTGCGCCGTTACACCCCGGCCTGCGGCAAGCTGCCCACTCCGGCCACCACCAGCCGCCTGATCGGCGGCGGCTGGAACCAGTACGACGTCCTGACGTCCACCACCGACGTCACCGGCGACGGCCGCCCGGACCTGGTCGCCCGGAACGCCTCCACCGGTTACCTGTACCTGTACGCCCGCACCAGCGACGGCGTCTTCGCCCCGCGGGTCCAGCTCTCCGGCGCGTACAAGCAGTACAAGAAGGTCGTCGGCGCCGGCGACCTGAACGGCGACGGCAAGGGCGACCTGCTGCTGCAGGACTCCTACAACAACGCCTACCGCATGTACGGCCAGGGCAACGGCACCTTCTCGAACCCGGAATACGTCAGCGCCAAGTGGGGCGTCTCGTACAACTCCGTGGTCTCGGCCGGTGACTTCAACGGCGACGGCAAGGACGACCTGCTCGCCCGCGACACCTCCGGCAACATCTGGCGCCACTACGGCACCGCCAACGGCGCCCTCGGCGCCGGCGTGAAGATCGCCACCGGCTGGCAGGTCTACGGCGGCCTGGTCTAGCAGGCCGCGCCGGGGGCCGTACGGACCGTACGGCCCCCGGGCAAGGCGAAGGGGCCCGGGATCCACTGAGGATCCCGGGCCCCTTCGTACGAGCGGTGCGGTCGGTACGACCGGTGTGACCGGTGTGGTTACCGCGCGGCGTCCGGGTGGACGGCCTCGGAGACCGGGCGGTCGCCGGTGACCTTCTTCTCGACCGGCTTGCGCAGGGCGATGTTCAGCTCGCGCAGGCGGGCCTCCTCCAGCTCCGTCGGCGCGCCCATCATCAGGTCCTGGGCGTTGCCGTTGAGCGGGAAGGCGATGGTCTCGCGGATGTTCGGCTCGTCGGCCAGCAGCATCACGATGCGGTCCACGCCCGGGGCGATGCCGCCGTGCGGCGGGGCGCCGTACTGGAAGGCGCGCAGCATGCCCGCGAACTCGGTCTCGACGGTCTCCTTGGAGTAGCCGGCGATCTCGAAGGCCTTGAACATGATCTCGGGCTCGTGGTTCCGGATGGCGCCGGAGGAGAGCTCGATGCCGTTGCAGACGATGTCGTACTGCCAGCCGAGGACGTCCAGCGGGTCCTGGGTCTCCAGGGCCTCCAGGCCGCCCTGCGGCATCGAGAAGGGGTTGTGCGAGAAGTCGATCTTGCCGGTCTCCTCGTCCTTCTCGTACATCGGGAAGTCGACGATCCACGCGAAGCGGAACACGCCCTCCTCGAACTGGCCCGCGCGCTTGGCCGCCTCGACACGGACCGGGCCCATGATCTTGGAGACCTCGTCGAACTCGCCGGCGCCGAAGAACACGGCGTGGCCCGGGGCCAGGCCCAGGCGCTCGGTGAGGACCTTGACGTTCTCCTCGGTGAGGAACTTGGCGATCGGACCGGTGAGGGCGTTCTCCTCGCCCACGCGGACCCAGGCCAGGCCCTTGGCGCCCAGGGAGACGGCGAAGTCGCCCAGGCCGTCGAAGAACTTGCGCGGCTGGTCGCCCGTGTCCGGCACGGCCAGGGCACGGACGTGCTTGCCGGCGAAGGCCTTGAACTCGGAGTTCTCGAAGACGTCGGTGATGTCGACGAGCTCCAGCGAGGTGCGCAGGTCCGGCTTGTCGTTGCCGTACTTCAGCATCGACTCGCGGAACGGGATGCGCGGGAACGGCGAGCTGACGTGGCGGCCGCCGCCGAACTCCTCGAAGAGCTCGGTCATCAGCTTCTCGACGGGCTGGAAGACGTCCTCCTGCTCGACGAAGGACATCTCGATGTCGAGCTGGTAGAACTCGCCCGGCGAACGGTCGGCGCGGGCGTCCTCGTCGCGGAAGCACGGCGCGATCTGGAAGTAGCGGTCGAAGCCCGAGATCATCAGCAGCTGCTTGAACTGCTGCGGGGCCTGCGGCAGGGCGTAGAACTTGCCCGGGTTCAGGCGGGACGGGACCACGAAGTCGCGCGCGCCCTCGGGGGAGGTCGCGGTCAGGATCGGGGTCGCCATCTCGTTGAAGCCGAGCGACACCATCTTGTGGCGGATCGCGCCGATGACGGCGGAGCGCAGCATGATGTTGCGGTGCATGCGCTCGCGGCGCAGGTCGAGGAAGCGGTACTCCAGGCGGCGCTCCTCGTTCACACCGTCGTCGGTGTTGATCGTGAAGGGCAGCGGGGCGGCGGCGCCGAGCACCTCGACCGCGGCGGCCTCGATCTCGATCTCGCCGGTCGGCAGCTCGGGGTTGATGTTCTCCGCGCCGCGGGAGACGACCTTGCCGTCGACCCGGACCACGGTCTCCTTGGAGAGCTTGTCCAGGACCTCGGCGGCCGCGGTGCCGGGACGGGCGACGAGCTGCGTGATGCCGTAGTGGTCGCGCAGATCGATGAAGAGGATGCCGCCCAGGTCTCGACGATTGTGCAGCCAGCCGCTCAGCCGGACGTCGGTGCCGACGTCAGAGGCGCGGAGCTCGCCGCAGGTGTGGGACCTGTACCGATGCATCGTTCATCCAGTTCTTCGCGACAGCGCGTCTTTCGCGACGCGATAGCAGGGTGTGATTCAACCCTCCCAAGGTTACCGCCCGGGCGCGACCGGCACGGCGGGCCGCCGTGGACGCCCCCCGTCCGGTACGGCCGCGCCCCCGCCGGGGTGCCGCGACAGGCAGTGCGCGCCGATGACCTGTAAAGATGAATCAATGCGCACCGAGGACGTCCTGGCCGCGATCGCGACCGGCCTGTGGCGGTGGGACAACGCCTCCGGGACGGTCACCCTCGACGGCGAGGCCGCCCGGCTGCTCGGGCTGCCCGCGGAACCCGTGGAGCTCCCCGAGGTCGCCGTCCGCTCCCGCTTCCACCCGGTGGACTGGAACGAGATCAACGGCATCGTGAACCTGGCCGTGGCCGAGGGCACCCTCGCCGAGGCCCGGCTGCGCATCATGGACGAGGACGGCCGGGTGCTGCGCACCGTCCGCAGCCGCTCGAAGCCGCTGGCGAACGTCACGCCCGAGGGGCGCCAGGACTACCAGCTGATCGGCACGATCCAGGAGATCGCCGAGCCGCAGCCGGGCACCACCGCCGCCCACACCCCCATCACCGGCGACTGGCGCCGCTCCCGCGAGGCCTTCCTGCTGGACGCCGGCCGGGCGCTGGCCGAGGCCAGGTCCACGGCCGAAGTGCTGCGGGTGGCCGCCTCCCTCTCGATGCCGGGCTTCAGCCCGGACGGGCTGGCCGTCTTCGGGGTGGCCGGGGAGCGGCTGTCGATCATCGGGCACCACGGGCACCTGCCGGGGGACGAGGTCCCCTTCAGCGACATGCGGCTGGACACGGACTACCCGGCGGCCGAGGTCGTGCGCACCGGGCGGGCGATCTACCTGCCCACCCCGGAGGAGTACAAGCGGCGGTTCCCCGCGACCTGGCCGCTGGCCCAGCGCTTCGGGCGGATCTCCTGGGCCTACCTGCCGCTGATCGTCGCCGGCCGGACCATGGGCGCCTGGATGGCCGCGTTCAAGCACCCGGTCTCCTTCTCCCCCGACGAGCGCTCGGTGCTCACCACCGTGGCCCGGATGCTGGCCCAGGCCCTCCAGCGGGCCGGCGTCGCGGAGTCCGAGAAGGAGCTGGCCACCGGCCTGCAGCGGTCGATGATGCCCACCCTCGGCCCCTCGATCCCGGGCATGCGGGTCGCGGCGCGGTACGTGCCCACCGGCGGCGGTCTCCAGGTGGGCGGCGACTGGTACGACATGATCCCGCTGCCCTCGGGCCGCTTCGCCCTGGTCATCGGGGACGTCCAGGGACACGACGTACGCGCGGCCGGGCTGATGGGCCAGCTGCGGATCGCCGTGCGCGCCTACGCCTCCGAGGGGCACCGCCCCGACGCGGTGCTCTCCCGCGCCTCGCGCTTCCTGGCCGGGCTGCACGCCTCGTCCGAGGAGGAGGCGGAGCCGTACGACGACGCCGACTTCCGCAGCCCGCGCTTCGCCACCTGCCTGTACGTCGAGTGCGACCCGGAGACGGGGGTGCTGGAGGTGGCCCGGGCCGGCCACCCCGACCCGGCGGTCAGGATGACGGACGGCACCGTGCTGATGCGGTCCACGGCCGGCGGCCTGCCGCTGGGGATCATCCCGGACACGGACTACCCGACCACCCGGTTCACGCTGGAGCCGGGCGAGATGATGATGCTCTGCACCGACGGCCTGATCGAGACCGGCGGACACGACCTCGACACCGGATGGGCCCGGCTGAGGGAGGTCCTGGAGGGCGAGACCCACCGGGCGGAGAGCCTCGACAAGCTCGCGGACGCGCTGGTCGCCGCCGTGCACGGCCCGTCCTCGCACCACACCACCGGACCGCTGGCCGACCGCCGCGAGGACGACATCGCGGTGGTCCTGCTCTGCCGCGAGGGCCCCGGCTGCGGCTGCGGCGACTCCGTCGCGCACCCGTCCCGGCCGGCCCGCCGCACCATGCTGACCGTGGCGCAGGCCGAGCCCGAGCGCATCGCCGGCGCGCGCCGGCAGATCCGGGAGCTGCTGCACGACTGGGCGGACGCGGAGCAGGTCGACTCGGCGGTGCTGATGGTCTCCGAGATGCTCACCAACGTGCTGATGCACACCGACGGCGACGCGATGCTGCTGGCCGAGGCCAGCGGCGAACTCGGTGCGCGGCGGCTGCGCGTGGAGGTCGCCGACGGCAGCGACGAACTCCCCCACAAGCGCCAGCCGGGCGAGATGGCGAGCAGCGGCCGGGGCGTGCTGCTGACGGAGATGCTGGCCGACACCTGGGGCGTGGACCCGCGCGGCGAGGGCAAGTCGATCTGGTTCGAGCTGTACGAGCGCTCGAAGCCGGCCGAGGACGCGACGACGGACGCGGGCCCCGACCGGCCCTGAACGCACCGTGGTTGGATGACGGGATGCCGAACAGTCCCCTGCTCCCCGACCCCGTGCGCCGCGTCGCCGCCTGGTGCGCCGTCTTCCTCCTCGTCACCGGCGTGGCCGCGGTCCTGGTCTGGCTGTGCATCACCTTCAAGGCAGCCGTCACGCCCGTGCTGCTCGCCGTGCTCGGCGCGGCCCTGCTCCGGCCGATGCACGGGCGGCTGATCCGGATGCGGGTGAACCGTTCCCTCGCCGCCGCGCTGACCTGCCTCGCGGTGGTCGCGGTGGTCGGGGGCGCGACGTACGTGGTCGTGCTGGCGCTGATCGAGACCGGCGACCAGATCGTCCTGTCCCTGCGCAAGGCCGGCGAGGACCTCCGCGAGCACTTCGGCGCGGCCGGCACCTCGCTGTCCGACCTGGCCAAGAACTCGCGGGAGCTGCTCTCGAAGTTCGGCGGCACCGCCGCCTCGGGCGTGATCACGGGTCTCAGCGTGGTCGGGCAAATGTTCGCGACCGCCCTGCTCGCGATGCTCCTGATCTTCTTCTTCCTGCGCGACTCCCACCGCGCGGCGACCGGCCTGCGCTCGCTGGTACCGAGCCACTCGGGCGACCTGATCGAGGCGATGGGCCGGCGCGCCTTCTACGCCGTCGAGGGCTTCATGCGCGGCACCACCTTCATCGCCGCGATCGACGGCGTGCTGATCACCATCGGTCTGCTGGTCCTCAAGGTGCCGGGCGCGGTGGGCCTGGGCGCGCTGGTCTTCGTGACGGCCTACATCCCCTACCTCGGCGCCTTCCTCTCGGGCGCGATCGCGGTGCTCGTGGCCTTCGCCGACCGGGGCTGGGTGGTCGCGCTGTGGACCCTGGGCGTGGTGCTCGCGGTCCAGGTCATCGAGGGCAACGTGCTGCAGCCGGTGGTGCAGAGCCGTACGGTCCAGATGCACCCGGCGGTGGTCATGCTGGCCATCACCGCGGGCGCGAGCGTCGCCGGCATCCTCGGCATGCTGCTGGCCGTCCCGCTGACCGCCGCGGCCTTCGGTGTCATCTCGGAGCTGCGGGCGCGGTACACGAACACTCCCGGACCGGTGCCGGACGAAGTCGGGTAGCCCGGCAGGGCACGGACGACGGGAGCCGGCCGCACGCTCCCGCGTGCGGCCGGCTCCGTTGCGTTCCGTTCCGTCCTGCTCCGTTCCCGCGGGACGTCAGTCCTCGTCGGCCTCACCCGTGCCGCGGTGGCCGAGGCCGGTGCGGGCGGTGGTGGGGATGACGCCCAGGCGGCCGGCCTGGAAGTCGTCGAAGGCCTGCTGGAGTTCGGCGCGGCTGTTCATCACGAACGGGCCGTAGTGCGCCATCGGCTCGCGGATCGGGCGGCCGCCGAGCAGTACGACCTCCAGGTCCGGGGCGTTGGAGTCCTGGTTCTCGTCGGCCCGCAGCGTGATCGAGCCGCCCTCGCCGAACACGGCCGTCTGCCCGGTGTGGACGGGCCGCCGGTCCGTGCCGACGGTGCCGCGGCCGGCCAGCACGTACGCGAGGGCGTTGAAGTCCTCGCGCCAGGGCAGCGTGAGCTGCGCACCCGGGGTGACGGTGGCGTGGATCATCGTGATGGGGGTGTGGGTGATGCCCGGGCCCTGGTGGCCGTCGAGCTCGCCCGCGATCACGCGGAGCAGCGCGCCGCCGTCGGGGGTGCTGAGCAGCTTGACCTTGCCGCCGCCGATGTCCTGGTAGCGCGGGGGCATCATCTTGTCCGAGGCCGGGAGGTTCACCCACAGCTGGAGGCCGTGGAAGAGCCCGCCGCTGACGACGAGGGACTCCGGCGGGGCCTCGATGTGGAGCAGTCCGGCCCCGGCGGTCATCCACTGGGTGTCGCCGCCGTTGATGACTCCGCCGCCGCCGTTGCTGTCCTGGTGCACGAACGTGCCGTCGATCAGGTACGTGACGGTCTCGAAGCCGCGGTGGGGGTGCCAGGGCGTGCCCTTGGGCTCACCGGGCGCGTACTCCACCTCCCCCATCTGGTCCATCATGATGAACGGGTCGAGGTGGCGGTAGTTGATGCCGGCGAAGGCACGGCGCACCGGGAAGCCCTCGCCCTCGAATCCACCGGGTGCGGTGGTCACGGCCAGCACGCGCCGCGCCTCCGTCCCCTGTCCGGGCTCGGCGACCCGGGGAAGCGTCAACGGGTTCTCAACAGTCACTGCAGGCATGGTCCGGCCTCCTTCTGCCTCGAGTTTAGTTGAAACTCGAACTTTCTGCCATCCCTGCAACCCGAATGGCCCCGGAGGTATTTCCTCCGGGGCCATTCTCCGGCGCCCGACCTGCGCCGACACGCCACGCGCGGCGACCGCCGGGCCGTGGGGTCCCGGCGGTCGCCGTCGGTGGTCGCCGTCCGTACGGCCGGTTCGCCTAGCCGTTGCAGGCCGGATCGGCGTAGCGGCACCAGTGGGCGGGCGAGGCGGCCGCCTCGCCCGCCGCGACCACTCCGGCACCCAGGGCCAGCGCCACCACGGCCATCAGTGCGGCCGCCTTCGCGCGGATCGATGTACGCGTCATCTCTGCCTCCTCCGGTCGACGGGCCGGGGCTCCCCCGTTGGATCCCCCGTGCCCCCTCACCCGCCCGGGCCCCCGTGCGTCGGAGGGGCCCGGGCGGGCCGGCCGGGGGTTCCCCCGAACTCCCCCGGCACACCGATCTTCCGGCCGCCGAGGGCGGGGCCGCGATGGTTTCGGTCCTGGCCGAAGCGAGGCGCGGCGGGGCCGGAGCGACGGCCGGGCGGCGCCGAAGCGAGGCGGGGCGGGGCCGGAGCGACGGCCGGGCGGGGCGGTCCGGCCGCGGTCAGGCGCCGCTGTGCAGGAGGTCCACGCCGAGGCCGGTGACCGAGTGCAGGACCGCCTTGCCGTCGCGCTCGGTGGTGATCAGGCCGGCCGCCCGCAGGGTGCGGGTGTGCTCCGAGACCGAGGGCAGGCTGATGGCCAGGTCGCGGGCGAGTTCGCTGGTGGTGCGCTGCTCGACCAGGGACTGCAGCACCGCGGCCCGGGTACGGCCGAGCAGCGCGTCCAGCGCCCCCTGTGCGGGTTCCGCCGCGGCCAGCGGGAGCGGGGTCATGGCCGGGTAGACGAGGAGCGGGGGCCCGTCGCCCTCCGCCGCCAGCAGCGGTCGCCCGGTCCAGAAGGCGGAGGGCACCAGCCTCAGCCCGCGGCCGTCCAGCCGTACCTCGTAGTCCGGGGGCAGGCCGACCTCGAAGGCGGTCCCGTGCCAGCGGGCGGCCGGGTGGGTGCTGGCGAGCGCGGCCCGGATGCCGTGCGTGGCCATCAGCCGGGTGCGCCAGGCCACGTCCGCCCGGAAGGACTGCCGGACGCGGGCCCAGTGCGGGACGAGCACGGCGTCGTGCGCGGCCCGCAGCGCCCGCTCCAGGTCGTCCCAGGCGTCCGCGTCGCGGCCCCACAGGGCGCGCAGCCAGGAGGACGCGCCGGGCGCGCGGGCGGCCGTACGCGGCAGGGACTCGGGCGTGAGCGTCCCGGCGGACGCGCGGACCCGCTCCAGGCCCTCCTCGAAGCCGTGGGTGAGCGGCTCGACGAAGGAGGGGTTGTCGCCGTCGGGCCCGAGCAGGTCGAAGAGCGGGCGGACCCGGGCCGGCAGCTCGCGGCCCAGCCGGCCGCGCCAGCGGCCGAAGACGGCCTGCTGGTCGGTGCGCTGCCAGGCGACCAGCGCGAGGGCCAGCTCGACCAGCGGGTACGGCTCGGGCGCGAACGTGACGCCGAGCAGGTCCTCGGCAGTGAAGTGCACCCGCAGCATGAGCCCCCCTCGGTCCCCGCCGCGCGCCCCCGCGGCCCGGCGGCCGTCCGGGCAACCCTGCCGGGGCCGCCGCCGTCTTGGCGGACATGATGGAACTCTTCGACGTCGAGGACAACAGCGACCCGTCGGACATCGGCCACCTGCCGCCGTGGCGCCACGCCGCCTGGGCGGCCTCGTGGGCCGCGGCCGGCACGGCCCTCGGCTGGGCGGCCTCCCGCTTCCGGCTGGGCCCCGACGACGTGGGCATCCCGGTGGCGGCCCCCGGCTCCCCCTGGCCCTACCTGGCCGTGTCGCTGCTGGCCGGCCTGGCCGCCGCCGGGCTGCTGCGCGCGGTGGCGACGCGGGTGCCGGTGGCCGGCGCGGGGGCGCTGTGCGCGGTGCTGGTCTTCCTCGGCACCCGGGCCTCGCTGGCCTGGCGGCCGGGGCCCGCCGTGCTGGCGGCCGGAGCCGCCGGGCTGCTGCTCGTGGCGGCGGCCTGGGGCGCGTACGCGTGGCGGACCACCCGGCAGGCGGCCGGGCGGGCCGCGGAGGGGACGGTCTAGCCGTACATGCGGCGCATCGCGTAGTCGACCATCTGCTCCACGGCCTTCGCGTCGAAGACCATCCGGTGGTCGCCCTCCATGTCGAGGACGAAGCCGTATCCCGTGGGCAGCAGGTCGATCACCTCGGCGCCGGTGATGACGAAGTACTTGGACTCCTTGCCGGCGTACCGGCGGAGCTCCTTGAGCGTGCTGAACATGGGGATCACCGGCTGCTGGGTGTTGTGCAGCGCGAGGAAGCCCGGGTTGTCGCCGCGGGGGCAGTAGACCTTGGAGGTCGCGAAGATCTGCTGGAAGTCCTCGGCCGCGAGCTGGCCCGTGGTGAAGGCGCGTACGGCGTCGGCGAGCGACGGCGGCGAGGGCTCGGGGTACAGCGGCTGCTCGGCGTACCCGCCGGCCATCTGCCCCGGCATCTGCTGGGCCATCTGCGGCGGGGGCTGAGGGGCCGCGTACTGCTGCTGGCCCGGCACGTTCTGGTCGTAGCCGTACATGGCCCAAAGAGTAACGAGTCACAGATGGCCCGATAGGGGTTGCTTCTTATTACCGGTGGGTAGCATCATCGTAGCTACTTGCTGGTAGATGTAACCGACCCTGCTTACGGAGCCGTCGCCATGGGGCACTACAAGTCGAATCTCCGCGACATCGAGTTCAACCTCTTCGAGGTCCTCGGCCGCGACAAGCTGTACGGCACCGGCCCGTTCGCGGAGATGGACACCGAGACCGCCAAGGACATCCTGTCCGAGATCGCGCGCCTCGCGGAGAACGAGCTGGCGGAGTCCTTCGAGGACGCCGACCGCAACCCGCCCGTCTTCGACCCCGAGACCAACACCGCCCCGGTCCCGGCCTCCTTCAAGAAGTCGTACAACGCCTTCATGGAGTCCGAGTACTGGCGCCTCGGCCTGCCCGAGGAGATCGGCGGCACCACCTCCCCGCGCTCCCTGATCTGGGCCTACGCGGAGCTGCTGCTCGGCTCGAACCCGGCCATCTGGATGTACTCCTCCGGCCCGGCGTTCGCCGGCATCCTCCACGAGGAGGGCAACGAGGCCCAGAAGAAGATCGCGCAGATCGCGGTCGAGAAGCGCTGGGGCTCCACCATGGTCCTGACCGAGCCCGACGCGGGCTCCGACGTCGGCGCCGGCCGCACCAAGGCGATCCAGCAGGAGGACGGCTCCTGGCACATCGAGGGCGTGAAGCGCTTCATCACGTCCGGTGAGCACGACATGGAGGAGAACATCCTCCACTACGTCCTCGCGCGCCCCGAGGGCCACGGCCCGGGCACCAAGGGCCTGTCCCTCTTCCTCGTCCCGAAGTTCCACTTCGACTGGGAGACCGGCGAGCTGGGCGAGCGCAACGGCGTGTACGCCACGAACGTCGAGCACAAGATGGGCCTCAAGGCCTCCAACACGTGCGAGATGACCTTCGGCGACCAGCACCCCGCCAAGGGCTGGCTGATCGGCGACAAGCACGACGGCATCCGCCAGATGTTCATGATCATCGAGTTCGCCCGCATGATGGTCGGCACGAAGGCCATCGCGACGCTCTCGACCGGCTACCTCAACGCGCTGGAGTACGCCAAGGAGCGCGTCCAGGGTCCCGACCTGGCCAACTTCATGGACAAGACCGCGCCCAAGGTCACCATCACGCACCACCCGGACGTCCGCCGCTCGCTGATGACGCAGAAGGCGTACGCCGAGGGCATGCGCGCCCTGGTCCTCTACACCGCCTCCGTCCAGGACGAGATCGCCCTGAAGCAGGCGGCCGGCGAGGACGCGTCCGCGGCCATCGGCCTGAACGACCTGCTCCTGCCGATCGTGAAGGGCTACGGCTCGGAGCGCTCGTACGCGCTGCTCGCCGAGTCCCTCCAGATCTTCGGCGGCTCCGGCTACCTGCAGGAGTACCCGATCGAGCAGTACATCCGGGACTCCAAGATCGACACCCTCTACGAGGGCACCACGGCCATCCAGGGCCAGGACTTCTTCTTCCGCAAGATCGTCCGCGACCAGGGCGCGTCCCTGAACATCCTCTCGGAGACGATCAAGAAGTTCCTCGCCGAGGGCGCCGGCGGCGAGGAGCTGGCCCCGGCCCGCGACGCGCTGGCCAAGGCCGCCGTGGACCTCGAGGGCATCGTCGGCAAGATGATCACCGACCTCACCGCCACCGGCGAGGACGTCAAGAACATCTACAAGGTCGGCCAGAACACCACCCGCCTGCTGATGGCCTCCGGCGACGTCGTGATCGGCTACCTGCTCCTCAAGGGCGCCGCCGTGGCCGCCGAGAAGCTGGCGACCGCCTCCGCCAAGGACGTGGCGTTCTACCAGGGCAAGATCGCGGCCGCGAAGTTCTTCGCCGGCCAGGTCCTGCCGGGCCTCGCCGTCCAGCGCCAGCTGGCCGAGGCCGTCGACAACACGCTGATGGAGCTGGACGAGGCCGTCTTCTAGGCCTCCCCTCCTGAAGGGGACGGGGTGCGGGGTGCCGTGTGCGAGCGGCACCCCGCACCCTTTGTCGGCGGTCCGTGGCACGCTCGTACCCATGAGTCCACACGAGCAGCACGGCGCCAGGGGGTACTCCGTCCCGACCGGACGGCCGTACGCCCTCAAGGAACTGCAGGCGCAGCTGGGCACCCTCGGCGACCGCGTCCAGGAGCTGTACGAAGGCGCGCACCCCACCGAGTACGACCCCGTCGCCGACGCACTCCACGCGGCCTTCCAGCAGGCCGCCGGACTCGCACCCGCCCGCACCTACACCGGCTGCCCCGACCACCCCAACGGCGCGCTGGACCCCGAGGCGCCCGAAGGCTGGGGCCGCTGCCTCCTCTGCAACGACCGCAGGAGGATGGCCGCCCGGCGCCAGGGCACCCGCACCCCGGCCCCCGTACCGGCCGGCGAGCACCCGCGGCTCGGCTACCCCGTGCCCGACGGCCCGTACACGCTCCAGCTCCTGCGCGCTTACCTGCGCAGGGTCGAGGAACAGCGCTTCCACCTGACGCCCTCCTCGTCCGACGAGGACTTCGTACGGCTCGCGGACGACCTGCACCGCTCCTTCATCGTGGCCCGCGAACTCTCCCGCCCCCGCAACGCCTCGGGATGTGCCGAGCACCCCGGAGCACCCATCGACCCCGACGCCCCTCCCGGGGAGGCCTGTATCTTCTGCGCCGGACGCAAAAGGCGCGCCCAGCGGTCACCGCAGACCCCCGAGATGCTGCCGCGCATCCGCCGGGGAGAGCGGCGGCAGCTGCACCGGCGCTTCGACCGTCCGACGGGCTGAGACCGGGCCGTGGGCGCCTCGCACCTGAAGGCGCCCCGCGACACATCCCACCTCTTCGGCTACCCGCCGCAGTCCGGACATGGCGAACACGACCGTCGTTAAGGTGAACCACATGAGCTCTCCCGCCCGCTTCGACCGCGGCCACACCGACGACCTGATGACCTTCCTGGCGGCGAGCCCCTCGCCGTACCACGCTGTGGCCAACGCGGCCGAGCGGCTGGAGAAGGCCGGATTCAGGCAGCTGTCGGAGACGGACGCCTGGGACTCGGGCGCGGGGGGCAAGTTCGTGCTCCGCGGCGGGGCGATCATCGCGTGGTACGTGCCCGAAGGCGCCTCCGCGCACACGCCGTTCCGCATCGTCGGCGCGCACACGGACTCCCCCAACCTGCGCGTGAAGCCCCTGCCGGACACCGGCGCGCAGGGCTGGCGGCAGATCGCCGTCGAGATCTACGGCGGGACGCTGCTCAACACCTGGCTCGACCGCGACCTGGGCCTGGCCGGCCGGCTGACCCTGCGCGACGGCAGCCACCGCCTGGTGAACGTCGACCGCGCGCTGCTGCGCGTGCCGCAGCTGGCCGTCCACCTGGACCGCTCGGTCAACAGCGACGGCCTCAAGCTCGACAAGCAGCGCCACATGCAGCCCATCTGGGGCCTGGGCGACGTCCAGGAGGGCGACCTGATCGCGTTCCTGGAGGAGGAAGAGGGCCTGGCGCAGGGCGAGGTGGCGGGCTGGGACCTGATGGTCCATTCGATCGAGCCCCCGTCGTACCTCGGCCGCGACCGCGAGCTGGTCGCCGGCCCGCGGATGGACAACCTGATCTCCGTGCACGCCGGTACGGCCGCGCTGGCGGCCGTCTCCACGCGCGAGAAGCTCGACTTCATCCCGGTCCTGGCCGCGTTCGACCACGAGGAGAACGGCTCGCAGTCCGACACCGGCGCGGACGGACCCCTCCTGGGGAACGTGCTGGAACGTTCAATCTTCGCCCGCGGCGGTACGTACGAGGACCGCGCCCGCGCCTTCGCCGGCACCGTCTGCCTGTCCTCGGACACCGGCCACGCGGTGCACCCCAACTACAGCGAGCGGCACGACCCTTCGCACCACCCGCGCGCCAACGGCGGCCCGATCCTCAAGGTCAACGTCAACCAGCGGTACGCGACGGACGGCAGCGGGCGCGCGGTGTTCGCCGCGGCCTGCGAGCGGGCCGGCGTGCCGTGGCAGACCTTCGTGTCCAACAACTCGATGCCCTGCGGCACGACGATCGGCCCGATCACCGCCGCCCGGCACGGCATCCACACCGTCGACATCGGCGTGGCCATCCTCTCGATGCACAGCGCGCGTGAACTGTGCGGCGCGGACGACCCGTTCCTGCTGGCGAACGCGCTGGTGGCGTTCCTGGAGGGCTGAGCCCCGCGGCGGAGCCGAAGGGGGTCACCTGCCGGCACGGGCAGGTGACCCCTCCCGCGTTCCTAGGCCCGGTCGTCGTCCATCCCCGCGAGGACCAGCGGCAGCCGGGCGGCGCCGCCGGGCACCACACGGACCGGAACCCCCCAGTCCTGCTGGTGCACGTGGCAGGCCGGGTACTCGTTGTCCGGGTCGTCGTCGCACGAGGCGGCCATCGCGGAGACGTGCAGCACGCCCTCGGTGACGCCCTCGGCCAGGGTGAGTTCGCGGGACAGGTCCGTCCCCTTGCCCTCTCCGGCCGCCAGCAGCTCCGGCGGGGTCGAGCTGACCAGCAGCCGGGTGGAGGGCCCGTACCGGGTGTCGAGCTTCTGGCCGGCCGGCGCCTGGAACACCACGTCCAGCCGGAGCGTGCCGGGGGCCACCTCGGTGGCGGCCCGCTGCGTGCGGTGCGCGACCGCGTCCACCCGTACCGCCTCCTCGGGCAGCCGGAGGCGGGTCAGCCGGTGCCGGGCCGACTCGACGACCACGATGTCGTCCCCCACGAGGACGGCGTCGCTGGGCTCGCGCAGGTCCGTGGCGAGCGTGGTGACCTGGCCGGTGGCCGGGTCGTAGCGGCGCAGGGCGTGGTTGTACGTGTCGCAGACCGCGACGGAGCCGTCGGGCAGCGCCGTGACGCCGAGGGGGTGCTGGAGCAGCGCCTGGGCGGCGTCGCCGTCGCGGTGGCCGAAGTCGAAGAGGCCGGTGCCGACGGCGGAGGCGATGGCGAACCCGTCCCCGTCCCCGGCCCGGTGGACGTACCGCAGGGCGCTGGTCTCGGAGTCGGCGATCCACAGCCGGTCGCCGGCCGCCGCGAGCCCGGAGGGCTGCGCGAACCAGGCCTCGGCGGCGGGGCCGTCGACCAGGCCCTCGTTGGTCGTACCGGCCTCGACCCGCACCGTGCCGGTGGCGGGGTCGTAGGACCACAGCTGGTGCACGCCGGCCATGGCGATCCACACGCGGTCCGCCCACCAGGCCACGTCCCACGGCGAGGACAGGTCCACCTCCAGGGCGGGCCCCGAGGTCGGGGACCCCTGCCACCACTGCCGGCCGGTGCCGGCGACGGTGGTGACCTCGCCGGTCGCGAGGTCGAACCGGCGCAGCGCGTGGTTCACGGTGTCGGCGACGATCACGGAACCGTCGGGCAGCAGGCACAGCCCCTGAGGCTCGTTGAAGGAGTCACTCCCGAACCCGCGCTCACCGGACCCGATCCGCCGCACCACACTCTCGCCGTCGGGCTCGACCTCGACGAGCTGGTGCCGGGTGGAGTCGGACACCAGGAGGTTCCCGGACGGCAGCACGAGTGCCTTCCCGGGGAACCGCAGGTGCGTCGCCACGGGCTCGGGCGCCACGTACGGGCCGTCCCCGCGCCGCAGCGTCCCCTTGGCCTCGTGCTCGGCCTCCAGCTCCTCCACGAGCCGCGCGATGGCGTGCGCGTGCCCCTCGCCGGCGTGCTGGGCGACGACGTACCCCTCGGGGTCGATCACGACGAGGGTGGGCCAGGCGCGGACGGCGTACTGCTTCCAGGTCACCAGCTCCGGGTCGTCGAGCACCGGGTGCTCGACGCCGTACCGCTCCACGGCGTCCACGACGGCCGTATGGTCCGCCTCGTGCACGAACTTCGGCGAGTGCACGCCGATGATCACCACGGTGTCCCGGTGCTTCTCCTCCAGCTCGCGCAGCTCGTCGAGGACGTGCAGGCAGTTAATGCAGCAGAACGTCCAGAAGTCGAGAATCGCGATCTTTCCGCGCAGATCGGCGAGGCCGAGGGACTTCCCTCCGGTGTTGAGCCAGCCCCCCTCCCCCACCAGCTCGGGAGCACGGACACGGGCACGGCGGGGCGCGGGCGCGGGGGTGGGCGCCGGAGCGACATCGTTCATGCTTCAAGCATGACATCCCTTGCATGTCGCCCCCAGGGGTGACCGCCACCCGACATCCAGCCGACACGAACGCCTGTGTGGGAGCGTGACACTGGCACCTACGGAGGGAGCACCCCGCATGGCCACTGCGCCGGAGTACGGCGAGGGGATCGACCCCGAGCACGCGCTGAAGTACGCCATCCAGCACATCGCGGGCGACCGAGTGGAAATCGTCGAGGGGGTGATCGTGCCCGTGACGCCGACCTGGGACCACGAGAACGCAGCTGCCGAGATCCGGGACCAGATCAACGCCCGCGCACGGGAGCTGGAGTGCGTCATCGGCTCGGGGAACCTGGACCTGCCGAACTCCTCCAACTGGTATGTCCCTGACCTCGCCGTCGCACCCAAAGCCCTGGCCAAGGGCGGTTCCGCGCTGCTGCCCGACCAGACGCTGCTCGTCGTAGAGGTCACCTCTGAGTCCAACGCCGAGACCGACCGCGTCGTGAAGCGCAGGCGGTACGCCGAGTACGGTGCGCCGCTCTACCTGCTGGTCGACAGGCAGGAAGAGACCGTCACGCTGTTCTCCGGGCCCGGACACCTGGGCTACACGGCCGCCGACGGACCGCACCCCTTCGGTACCCCGGTCCGCCTCCCCGCGCCGTTCGACCTGACCCTCGACACCACCGGGCTCTAGGCCAGGAACGCCCGCAGCGACTGCGCGAAGGCCGTGACGAAGGCGTCGCGGGTGGCCTCCGGCAGGAGGTCCAGGGAGAGGTACGGGTTGAGGTCCTCCAGTTCGACCAGGAGGAGGTCGCCCGAGGGGGCGCGGCAGGCGTCCACGCGCTGGATGCCGTGGTCGAGGGTGTTCCACGTGACGAAGGTGCGGGCGAAGGCCAGGTCCGCCGGGGTGGGGTCGTACGGCTCCAGGACCCAGCGGCGGGCCGGGTCGGGGGCGTACAGGGCGTACTGGAAGGCGTCGTCCACGAAGTAGAAGGACACCTCGTACGCGAAGTCGATGCGCGGCTGGACCAGGACCTCGCCGGGGGTGCCCGCGGGGGCGGCCGTGAAGTGCAGGCCTATGGAGTCGGCGCCCTGCTTGGGCTTGACCGCGTACTCCGGGACGGAGGGCAGGGCGGCCAGGTCCGCCGGGTCGTCCACGGTGGGGATCACCGGGTAGCCGGCGCGGGTGAGGTCCAGGAGGTAGTCCTTGCCGGCCATGTCGCCGCGGCCGGTGAGCGGGTTGTAGACCCGGGTGCCGGAGGCCAGGGCGCGGGCGCGGAAGTCGGCGTACGCCTCCTGGTAGCCGAGGACCGGGCCGCTGTTGCGCACCACCACCGCGTCGAAGCCGTCCATCAGGCGGGCCGCGTCGAGCGGGTGGCAGAGCGCGAGGGGGAACTCCTCGCGCAGCCGGGAGGTGAGGAAGACGTCCTCGTCGCCGTAGCGGCGGCCGCGCGCCGGGTACGCCAGGTCGGTCACGTAGAGAAGCTGCATGGGGTCAACGTAACCCGGGCAACGATCACGTCATGAAATACCTCGTACGGGACAAAATCTTCGCGGTCGGCGACGACTACTGGATCGAGGACGAGTTCGGCCGCCACGCCTTCCTGGTGGACGGCAAGGCCCTCCGGCTCCGCGACACCCTGGAGCTGAAGGACCCCGACGGCCGCATCCTGATCACCATCCGGCAGAAGCTGCTCAGCCTGCGGGACACCATGACCCTGGAGCGGGACCTGGCCCCGCTGGCGACGATCCGCAGGAAGCGGCTGTCCCTGATCCGCAACCACTACCGGGTCACCCTGGTCGAGGGCACCGAGCTGGACGTCGGCGGACGCGTCCTGGACCGCGAGTTCCGCATCGACTACGACGGCGAGCTGCTGGCGCTGATCTCGAAGCAGTGGTTCACGGTGCGCGACACGTACGCCGTCGAGGTCGTGCGGGAGGACGCCGACCCCGCGCTCCTGGTGGCCGTCGCGGTGTGCGTGATCCGGATGGCCGAGAGGGAGCGCGAGGGCGACTGACCCGGCGGTCTCAGCCGAGCTTCCGGAGCCGGCAGCGGGCCGGGCCCTCCGGGCGGAGGGTGATCTCGGCGTTCACCGGCACCTCGGTGTCCACCGCGGTCAGCTCGTACGCGTCCAGCACCATCGCCAGCGTCAGCACCGACTCCAGCATGGAGAAGTGCTGCCCGATGCAGGCGCGCGGGCCGCCGCCGAAGGGGAACCAGGCGTAGCGCGGGCGGCCCTTCTCCTCCTCCGGCGTGAAGCGGGAGGGGTCGAAGCGCTCGGGGTCCGGCCAGTAGAGCGGGTTCCGGTGGGTGACCCAGGGGGCGACCAGCACGTCCGCGCCGGCCGGGATGACGTACCCGTCGATCTCCGTGTCGGCGACGGCCCGGCGGCCGATCACCGGCGCCGCCGGGTAGAGCCGCATGGCCTCCTTGAGCACCTGGGTGAGGTAGGGCAGCGCGTCGAGGTCGGCGGCCGTGGGCGTACGCCCGCCCAGCACCCGGCGCACCTCCTCGCGGGCCCGCTCCTGCTCCTCGGGGTGGCGGGCCAGCAGGTGGAGCGCGAAGGCCAGGGAGGTGGCGGTGGTCTCGTGGCCGGCCAGCAGGAAGATCAGCACCTGGTCGCGGAGCTCGGTCGCGTCGAAGGTGCCGTCCTCCGCGCTCTCCGCCTCCGCGAGGAGGGTCAGCAGGTCCTGGCCGGGGTCCCCGTCGGTGCCGGCGCCCGCCGCGCGCCGTTCGGCGATGATCCGGTCGCAGACGGCGTAGAGCTCGGCGGTGGCGGCCGCGGCCCGCCGGTTGTCGGGGGTGGGCCAGTGGCGCGGGAGGTTCACCGGCGCGTACCCGCGGCGCAGCACGTAGTCGCCGATGACGGGGAAGGACCGGTCGACCACGTCGACGGCGGCGTCCACGTCGGCGCCGAAGAGGATCCGGGCCACCGCCCGCAGGGTGAAGCGGGTCATCTCGCCGATGAGCTCGACGTCCTCGCCCCAGGCGTCCGTCATGCGGGCGGTCTCCTGGGTGACGGCCGCCGCGTAGCCGTCGACCCGGCGGCGGGTGAACAGCGGCTGGACCAGGCGGCGCTGGCGCAGGTAGTCCTCGTCCTGGGCGGTCAGCAGGCCGTTGCCGAAGGACTCGCGGAGCTCCTGGTAGAAGCGGTTGTCCTTGCGGAAGTTGGCGGACTCGGTGGCCAGCACCCGCTGGGCGCCCTCCGCCGAGAACACGGCGTGCACCTCGGCGCGCAGCCCGGGCGGGCCGCCCCAGATGCGGACCACGTCGCCGTGCTCGCGCTGGGCGCGCAGCAGGGTGTCGATGGTGCTCTTCTTGAGGTCGAACAGGGAGCCCAGCAGCGGCACTCCGGCCGGTCCCGGTATCTCCCGCTTGCCCGTCACGGTGTGCGTCGTCATGCCAAGGCCCCCTGTGTCGTCGTCCCGGCAGAGATTGTTTCGCAGTCGGGCGGCGGCACGGGGGGCCTTTTCGGCCAATGCAGTTGCACTTTGCGGCAGTTGGACGGCTATGCGCCTTCGGGGGCTACGGTCACCCCGTCGGCCCCACCGGCCCCACTGGCCCCACCTGCTCCACCTGCCCCACCTGCTCCACCTGCTCCACCGGCGACACGAGCCGCCTCCGCCCGCCGCACCCCGCGCGACTCGGCCACCAGCGTCGCCACCAGCACCAGCAGCAGCGCCCCCAGCTGGACCGCACCGTTGAACCGGTGTCCGGCCGCGGCCGTGGCCAGGGCGCCCGCCAGGGCCGCGGCCCGGTAGCGCAGCACGCCGATCCTGAGCACCGTACGGAAGGCCAGGTCCCCGGCGAGGTAGAGCGCGACGCCGCCCGCGAGGGCCAGGGCGGGTCCGGCGGGCAGCGGGTCGCCGAGGTGGCCGATGGTCTTCTTGACCCCGGCGGCGAAGGTCGCGACGCCGATCAGCACCGGCAGGAAGAAGTAGTAGTACGCGAGCATCGACAGCTTGAAGCGGCGGGCGCCGTCCGCCGCGGCGAGGTACTCCTCGGCCCGCCCCTCGTCCCGCACGAAGTACAGCCACCACAGCGCGGACGCGATCCCCAGGGCCAGGAAGGCGCCGCCGAACAGCCCCACCGTCAGCGGCAGTCCCTCGACGCCGATGCCGATCGCGATGACCGACTCGCCGAACACGATGAGCAGCAGCAGCCCGTGCCGCTCGACCAGGTGCGCCGCGCTCATCCCGCCCAGCTGGCCGCTGACGGTCTCCTCCTCGGCGTCCGCGGGCGCGCCGGCGAACCTGACGACCAGCTGCGTGCCGAACTGGAAGACCAGCGCCAGCACCCACAGCGCCCAGGCCGGGCCGCCGTCGAAGAAGCCGGCGGCCAGCACCGACAGCGCGCACAGCACGTTCGGGGCGGCGAACCAGATCACGCTGCGCCCGTGCGCCTCGGTGTACATCAGCCCGTGCACGACCGTCACCAGCAGGTAGCCGATCCCGAAGGGGACCCCGCCGGCGCCGAAGGCCGTGGGCACGGACAGCGCGCACATCAGGAAGCCGCACATCGCGAGCATCAGCAGCAGGCGGCGGCGCGGGCTGTCCGGCGGGACCTGGTTGGTGAGGTGCGCGTAGCCGCCGTACATCCAGAACAGCACGGTGAAGACCAGCACCACCCGCAGGAAGCCGGTGACGTGGAAGCCGTGCGAGAGCAGCACGGTCAGCTGGGTGACCGTGAAGACGAAGACGAGGTCGAAGAAGAGCTCCAGGGTGGTGACCCGGCGCTCCTCCTCGCTGGACAGCTGTGCTTCGGTGCTTCCGGTACTCACGTGCTCTCCCCCTGAGCGGTGGCCGAACCCCTTCGAGCGACGCCGCCAGGGAACCACACCACCGCCCCGGGAGGCCCTACCGTCCCAGAACTACCGTCCCAGAACCCGGTCCTTCAGCGCCGGGAACTGCTCGCGCGTGACGGCGACCTTCTCCGGGTCCAGCTCCACGACGAGCACCTCCTCGCCCGCCCCGGCCTCCGCGAGCACCTCGCCCCACGGGTCCACGACCAGGCTGTGCCCGGACATCTCGACCCCGGCGTGCGTACCGGCCTCGGCGAGCGCCAGGACGTACGCCTGGTTCTCGATGGCCCGGGCGCGCGCGAGCACCGTCCAGTGCTCCCGGCGGCGCTCGGGCCAGCCGGCCGAGACGACGAGGGCCGTGGCACCGGCGTCGACCAGCCCGCGGTACAGCTCCGGGAAGCGGAGGTCGTAACAGGTGGACAGGCCCAGGGTCAGCCCGCCGGCGGGGAGCGTGACCAGGTCGGTGCCGGCGCCCATCATCACGGCCTCGCCCTTGTCGAAGCCGAAGCGGTGGATCTTGCGGTAGGTGGCGGCCAGTTCGCCGTCCGGCGCGTAGACCAGGGAGGTGTTGTACATCCGGCCGTCCGCGGCCCGCTCGACGACCGAGCCCGCGTGCAGCCACACCCCCGCGTCCCGGGCGGCCGCGGCCATCACCGCGTGCGTGGGACCCTCCAGCGGCTCCGCCTCCGCTTCGAACAGCTCGTAGGCGAAGGCGCCCGTCGGCCAGAGCTCCGGCAGCACCACCAGGTCCGAACCGGCCTGGCCGCGCACCAGCTCAGCGGCCCGCAGCCGCCGGTCCGCGACCGACTCGCCCCCGTCGATGGCGATTTGGATCAGAGACGCGCGCACACTGCCACCGTTCCGCCGGGCGTCCGCTGGGGGCCGGGCTCATGACTCGTCAATTCGGGCCTACGATCGTCACACGAAAGCACTGCCGGGGCGCTGCCCAGCAGCGTAACTTTGGCAGAAAGACTCCCCAGCCGGCCCCAGCCAGCGCCCAGTCACCCGTCACCAGTCACCACCTGTCCGCACTGAACAGCACGAGGGGTCCCGTGACCGTCGAGACCGTCCATCCCAGCCTTCAGCCCTATGCCGACGCGTGGACCCACTCCATCGAGGCGATATCCGAACTCGTGCAGCCGCTGGCGGAGGGCGAGTGGAACCGGGCGACCCCCTGCCCGGGCTGGTCGGTCCGTGACGTGGTCTCGCACGTCATCGGCATAGAGACCGAGATGCTGGGCGACCCGCGGCCCATCCACAGCCTCCCGCGCGATCTGCGGCACGTGGTGGACGAGTTCACGCGCTACATGGAGGTGCAGGTCGACGTACGGCGCCACCACACCGCGCCCGAGATGACCTCCGAGCTGGAGTACACCGTCATCCGCCGGTCCCGGCAGCTGCGCACCGACAAGCGGGATCCGGCCACGCTCGTCCGCGGCCCGCTCGGCGACCAGGTCAGCCTGGAGCTCGCGCTCCGGCTGCGCGCCTTCGACGTGTGGATCCACGAGCAGGACCTGCGCACCGCGCTCGGCGTGCCGGGCAACCTCGACTCCCCCGGCGCCCACATCGCCCGCGACATCCTGCTCCAGGGCCTGCCGAAGGCCGTCGCCAAGCGGGCGGGCGCGCCCGCGAACTCGGCGGTCGTCCTCGACGTCCACGGCCCGCTGGAGTTCATGCGGACCGTCCGCGTGGACGCCGAGGGACGCGGCTCGATGGACGCCTCGGTCTCGCTCGGCCCGGCGGTCACGCTGGGCATGGACTGGGAGACGTACGTGCGCCTGGCGGCCGGCCGGGTCAGGCCGCACGCCGTCGCCGACCGGGTCAAGGTGGAGGGCGATCAGGACCTGGCGGACGCGATCCTGCGGGAGTTCGCCGTCACGCCCTGAGCGGGCAGCAGCGCGGCCGCGCGCTCGCGCTCGCGGTGCAGGGCCCGGGTGCGCAGCCGCAGGATCTGTACGACCCCCAGCGCCTCCAGCACGAACACGGACGAGAACGCGATCCGGTAGTCGTCCCCGGTCGCGTCCAGCAGCACGCCCACGGTCAGCAGGGTGGTCATCGAGGCGATGAAACCGCCCATGTTGGTGATGCCGGAGGCGGTGCCCTGACGGGCGGCCGGGTTCGCGGGCCGCGCGAAGTCGAAGCCGATCATCGAGGCCGGCCCGCACGCGCCCAGCACCGTGCACAGGGTCACCAGCAGCCACATCGGCGCGCGGTCCCCTGGGTACGCGAGGGTGGTGCCCCAGAGCAGGGCGGTAACCGCCACCGTGCCCAGCGCCAGTGGGATCCGGGTCGACTGGCGCCGGGCGATGACCTGCCCGTACACCAGGCCCAGCGCCATGTTGGAGGCGACGACCAGGGTCAGCAGGGCGCCGGCCGTGCCGCGGTCCAGGCCCTGCGCCTCGACGAGGAAGGGCATCCCCCACAGGAGCAGGAAGACCATCGCGGGGAACTGGGTGGTGAAGTGCACCCACAGGCCCAGCCGGGTGCCGGGCTCCCGCCAGGACTCGGCGATCTGGGAGCGTACGAAGCCCAGCCCGGCGCGCTGCACCGGCTCGGGCCCGTGTCCCTCGGGGTGGTCGCGCAGGAACAGCAGCAGGGGCACCAGCACGACCAGCCCGGCCACCGAGCTGCCGGCGAAGGCGGCGGTCCAGCCGACCCCGTGCAGGACGGGGGCGAGGACGAGGGTGGAGACCAGGTTGCCGGCCATGCCCACGAGCCCGGCCAGCTGCGCCATCAGCGGTCCGCGGTGTGCGGGGAACCAGCGGGTGCCCAGCCGCAGCACGCTGATGAAGGTCATGGCGTCGCCGCAGCCGAGCAGGGCGCGGGCGGCGAGGGCCATCCCGTAGGAGGGGGAGAGCGCGAAGCCGAGCTGGCCGAGGGTGAAGAGCGTGACGCCGAGGGCCAGCACGCGCTTGGTGCCGAGGCGGTCCACCATCAGGCCGACGGGTATCTGCATGCCCGCGTAGACCAGCAGCTGGAGCAGCGAGAAGGTCGACAGGGCGGAGGCGTTGACGTGGAAGCGGTCGGCCGCGTCGAGTCCGGCGACGCCGAGGCTGGTCCGGAAGATGACGGCGACGAAGTAGACGGCGACGCCGATGGACCACACGGCGACGGCCCGCCGCCCGCCGGGGGGCTCGCGGTGGGCGGGGTGCGCGGGGGCGGGGGTCTCCGGGGAGTTCGGGTCGGCGGCCCCGGCGGGGTCCGCTCCGGCGGGGTCCGCCCCGGCGGCGGGGTTCGTTCCGGCGGTCATCGGACCTCGCCGCCCCGGACCAGCACCTCGACACGGCTCAGGTGGGCCCGTACGGCCGCCGCGGCGGCGTCCGCGTCGCCGGCCCTGAGGGCCTCCAGGATCTCGGTGTGCTCGGTGACGTTCTGCGCGACCCGGTCGGGGTGGGCGTGCATGAGGGCGACGCCCATCCGCAGCTGGCGGTCGCGCAGCTGGTCGTAGAGGCGGGACAGGATCTGGTTGCCGGCGTGCCGGACGATCTCGGCGTGGAAGCACCGGTCCTCGACGGCGAACGCGGCCAGGTCACCGCTCTCGACGTGCCGCCGCTGGGCTTCGAGGAGCTCCTCCAGCCGGGCCAGCAGCGCGGGCGGGGCCGGCACGGCCCTCCGCACGGTGAACTCCTCGACCAGCACCCGGGTCTCCACCACGTCCGCGATCTCCTGGGCGGAGACGGGCAGCACGAGGGCGCCCTTCTTCGGGTAGAGCCGCAGCAGCCCCTCGGTCTCCAGCCGCAGCAGCGCCTCGCGCACCGGCGTCCGCGACACCCCGACGGCCTCGGCCAGCTCGCCCTCGGTGAGCAGCGTGCCGCCCTCGTAGCGGCGGTCGAGTACGCCCTGCTTCACGTGCTGGTAGACGCGGTCGGCGGCGGGCGGCTGCTTGGCGGGGGCGGCGCCGGGGGCACTGGCGGCGGTGGTGGGCGCGGAGGCCGGGACGGATGGCATGGGCACAGCATAGATACAACAGAGGTGCAACCGAAGAACCGTTCCACGATCCGGACGCCAGGCGGAGCCGGCACTGCACCGAAGGATGTACCGCCGCCCCGCAGGCTTTCCTCCGGCCGCACGACGAAAGGGCGTTGGCGCGACGGGACGCTGTGAGCATGTCCCAGACAGCCTCGCCGTCCGTCGCCGCGCCGGCCCCCGCCGGTACGCGCAACCCGCTGCTCGACGTCCTGCGCGGTGCCGCCATCCTCGGCACCCTGATGACCAACGTCTGGATCTTCTCGACCCCCGGCTCCGAGTGGTCCGTGCTCCAGGGCGTACGCCTGCCCGACCCGGTCGCCGACCCCTCGGCGGCCGTCCTCTCCGAGACCGTCTTCCGCTTCCTCGCGGACGGCAAGTTCCTCGCCCTCCTCACCGTCCTCTTCGGCGCCGGCCTGGCCGTCCAGTACGACTCCGCCGTGCGGCGGGGCCGCCCCTGGCCGGCCGGCTACCGGCCGCGGGCATGGTTCCTGCTGGCCGAGGGCACGCTCCACTTCGTCCTCGTCTTCGCGTGGGACGTACTGATGGGCTACGCCGTGACGGCCCTGCTCACCGCCTGGCTGCTGGCCCGCTCCGAGCGGGTGCGGGGCCGCGTGATGTGGACGGCCGCGGGCCTGCACCTCGTCTTCATGGC
This sequence comes from Streptomyces sp. NPDC101118, assembly GCF_044759445.1. Lineage (NCBI taxonomy): Bacteria > Bacillati > Actinomycetota > Actinomycetes > Kitasatosporales > Streptomycetaceae > Streptomyces > Streptomyces sp. NPDC101118. Next base: position 381,824 of record NZ_JBIVZG010000004.1, read on the forward strand.
CGTCCTCACGGCGGGCCTCGCCGCCTCAGAGCCGGGCGGCGGGGACCCGGACGGCGTCAGCGACCGGGCCGTGGACCTCTACGCCCACGGCGGCTACCTCGCCCAGGTCTCCTTCCGCCTCCAGAACGCCCTCGCGCTGCGCATCGAGCCGGTGATCTCCTTCGGCCTGCTGCTCTTCCTCTTCCTGCTCGGGGTACGCCTGTACCGGGCCGGGGCCTTCGGCGCCGACGCGCGCGGCCGCCGGCTGCGCGCCCGGCTGCTGGCGTGGGGCCTGGGCCTGGGCGTCCCGCTGAACGCGGCGTGCACCCTGGGCGGGGACGACTGGTACCTGCTGGGCCGCTATGCGGCCGCACCGCTGGTCGCCCTCGGCTACCTCGGCCTGATCGGCCTGGCGCTGGACCGGTCCTGGCTGCCGCGCCGCCTGGTCGCGGGCCTCACGTCGGTGGGCCGGACCGCCCTGTCGGCGTACGTCCTCCAGAACCTGCTCTGCATGCTGGCCTGCTACGGCATCGGCCTGGGCCTGGCCGAGCGCTTCGCGGACGACGGCCCGTGGTGGGTGTTCGGCCTGTGGGCGGCGGTCTGCGCGGTGCTCGTCACGGGCTCGACGCTGTGGCTCCGGCGGTTCGCGTACGGCCCGCTGGAATCACTCCAGAAGCGACTAATCCATGTGAAATCCTGACGAACTCAACTCTGAGCATCTCAAGTTGGTCAAGAAATGGGTTCTTCGTGCAGCCATATGATCCCCTTGCACGTCTTGGTCGAGTAGGCCCGCACCGCAGGCGGTCCTGAAAAGCCAAGAAATGCGAACGAATCACACACACCTGAACATTCGCGAACTCGGGGACAACACTTGATATTCAGCCTCACCCGCGTGCGCCGCGCGCTCGCCGTTTCGGCGGTCACCGGTGCCCTCCTCGCGGCGCCCCTCGCCACGTCGTCCCAGGCTGCATCTGCGCCGGCGACGTACGCCAAGGGTGCGTTCCTGATGGACAGCACGACGGGCTCCACGCTGTACAGCAAGTACGCCGACACGAAGCGGCCGCTGGCCAGCACCGCGAAGATCATGACGGCCCGCGTCGTCCTGACCACTCCGGGCCTCGACCTGGACAAGCGCATCACGATGAAGCAGGCGTACAACGACTACGCCGACAGCGTCGGCGGCTCCAAGGCGTGGATCTACAACGGTGACCGCCTGACCGTCCGCGGCTGGCTGAACGCCCTGCTGACGCCGTCCGGCTGCGAGGCCGCCGCCGCGCTCGCCGACACCTTCGGCAAGGGCACCACGCAGTCCGCCCGCTTCGCCGACTTCATCAAGCAGATGAACGCCAAGGCCGCCTCCTACGGCCTGACCAACACCCACTTCGACTCGTTCGACGGCAACTCGCCCGTGAAGACGGGTACGTACTCGACTCCTCGCGAGATGGCGAAGCTCGCCCGTACCGCGATGAAGAGCGCGACCTTCCGCGGCATCGTCGACGGCTACGGCAAGGCCACGGCCATCGCGTCGAACGGCAACTACCGCTACTACACCTGGAAGAACTCCAACCTCCTGGTGCGTCCGACGAACGACGGCGGCTACGGCTACACGGGCGCCCTCGGCATCAAGACGGGCACCAACACGCCCGCCGGCAAGTGCCTGGTCTTCACCGCCACCCGCAACGGCAAGACCGTCATCGGCGTGCTGCTGAACGACGAGGAGCGGTACGCCGACTCCATGAACCTCATGAACTGGACGTTCGGCGCGGCCGCGACGTCGTCCACGATGCGCGCGAACACGAACCCGATCCCGGACGTGCTCGACTAACGGCTTCGGCATGACTGAAGGTGCCGGGTCCCCGCAGGGGGGCCCGGCACCTCTGTTTTTGAGTCACGAGAGCGACGAAACGACGATCCATCACTCTCACACTGACGCCACCCCTACCCCTGACCAGCGAAAACGCAGTCGCCAGACTCGGAAAGCAACAGCCCCTTAGCTGCTGGTGGCGGCTGGGGTCTTGTCGGTCTTCTCGGGGTGGCCGAGGCCGATGGTCCAGTCGGCCGCATCCCCTTCGCGGGAGACGGAGACGCGGATCTTGAACGGCTTGCCGGCGCTGTCTGTGCCGGCCACGTCCACGTCTGCGACTTCGGGGCCGAAGGGGTGGGAGACCTTGACGTCGGTGACCTTCAGGCCCCGGCCACCGTCCTTGGCGATGATCGCGGCAGCGTCGGCCTCCTGGCCCACGATGCCCGCGGTAGGCCTGGCAAGGGCCACGAGCGCGTCGGGGTCGCGGTCGTTGAGCGCCGCAATGTATGCCTTCGCGGTCTCTTCCTCGCTCCTGCCTTCACCGGAACAGGCGGTGAGCGTCATGAACAGGGCGGGTATTGCCAGCAGTGCCAGAGCCTTCCTCAAAGGAGGTTGTCCTCTCGGGTCAGGTGCGGTGGGCGTACCACCAGGTACGCGGCTTCTCGGCTATGAGGGTGCTCAGCTTCTTGTTGTACGTGTTCGACGTGTGGTAGCTGAGGTAGATTTCGCTGCTCGACTTGGCGGTGACAATCATGGTGTGGTTGATGTTGTCGTTGGGGTACGGGCCCCAGTCGGCCTGGAGAACGTCGGAAGGAAGCATCTTCCACACGTTGTCCAGTGGCTTGGTTCTTCCCGAGTGCCGTGTGGCGAACCAGTACCAGTTCTCCGCCCCGGCCCACGTGTAGCTGGTGGTCCAGGTGTAGTTGCCGTAGAACCACTTGCGGTTGTCACCACGCGAGGACATGCTCCCGGACGTGGTGGCCCATCCACCGGACCGCATGGCCTGGGAGATGAAGTTCGTGCAGTCGTTGTCGTACTTGCGGTAGCCGGGGTTCGGGGTGAGTGCGAACCTCCTCGCGTAGTTGACCATGTTGTTGTAGTTGTACGACGCCGTCACCATCGGCTTCACCTCCAGGGCCATCACATCGGAGGCCGGCATCACCGTGCTGCTCGGCTGCTCCTTTTGTCCCTCGTCCTGGGACTCTGGAGCGGTCTCCTCGCCAGGAGCAGGGTCGTGGGGGCCGGGCTCGTTGATCGGGCCGGGGTCCTCGATCGGCTCGCTGATCTGCGTACTTGGCGCGGGTGCGGAGGAATCCGTGTTCGCCTGGTCTTCCGCGAGGTCCCATCCCCCGTCTGTGGAACGGGTGAACGTCATGGTGTGGGGGAGGGCGTACTCCTCGTATGCGGGCGCCCCCGGATCGGGGTTCGGAAAGTACAGGCGGGTTCGCTCGTTGACCTTCACCGTGGCGGTGTCCCCGCTGAGCGACGTCTCGCTGTCAGTGACGGTGACCTCGGCGCGGCTGTAGCCGCCGTTGATCTTCTGAAGGGCTTGGGCGTTGTGCTGCAACACGGCCAGATCTCCGGCCAGGTCGTCAGCCGCGGCGTCCGTCATCGGTACGGGCTCGGCGGCCATCCGTGGCTGTGGGGTGGTGGTGACAGCGTCGGCGCGGCGCTGGAGAAGCGTGTCGGCCATCTGGCCCAGGGCGCTGGTGTCGGCGTCCGACAGGGCGGCGTCGTGGGCGTGCGTGGCGGGTGCGGTGATGGCCAGGGAGGCCAGAGCCATGGTTGCGGCGCTGGCGGCGCGTATGGGCAGTCGGGTTCTGCGCAAGGGTTCCCCCCCTTGGGTCGCGTCGAGTTGGCCTTGGCAGTCTGCGCTACCCGGTATCCGCGCGGGCGAGCGCGGCGATCGTCCGGCCAGTAACCCTGCGGATCTGGCCGGATCCGGAGCTGAGCGCGGGCGTGATCGACTCGCAGTCGGTCAAGGCGGACGCCGTCGTCGGCTCCGACAGCCGAGGCTTCGACGGCGGCAAACTGATCAACGGACGCAAGCGACACGTCGTGGTCGACACCCTCGGCCTGCTGCTGGGGGTGATGGTCACCGCGGCGGACACCGGCAGCCTCGTCGAGCACTGTCCGGCCGCGCTCGCCCTGGTCCTGGCGATCGTCGAGCGCGGCGACGACACGCGTGGGTTCGTGGTGCTGCCCATGCGGTGGATTGTCAAGCGGTTCTTCGCCCACCTGATGCGAAGCCGCCGCCTGGCGCGCGACTTCGAACGCCGCACCGCCAGCACCGAGGCGGTGATCTACTGGTCGATGACCATGGTCATGACCCGCCGAATGACCCGTTCACGCCCCACGCGAGCGTGAACCGGCCCGGCGCCGGCTCGGCCAGCCAGCCCCGCGCGACCAGGCGTTTCGCCTTTGGCCGCAGCGCCTCCACCTTGGCCGGCACCACGTCCATGCCGAAGGCGGAGGCCAGCTCCTGGCAGGTCGGCGGGCGCTGACCGAGACGGACCCGATCCGCGAGCGCGGCCAGGATGCGCTGATAGTCCGCCTACAGTGCCGTCCGGGCCAGCCCTTCGCGCCACACCGGAACCTGCGACTTCGCCTTTGCCGCCACCGGCACGGACTCCTGCACTCCGGCTTCCGTCCGGCACCGCCCGGTCGCTCGGGCGGCCACCGCCTCGGCTGGACTCCCGCCCGGCGCGGACAGCACCGCACACACACGCTCGCGGTCGATCGTCCACTCCAGCCACTCCTGCTCGGCCGCCGCGAGCTCAGCCTGGATCCGGTCGGCTTCCTCGCGCAGCCTGTCCACGCGACGAAGGGCGGCAAGCTCGTGCTATCCGCTCACGCCGCCGCCCGCGCCAAGGAAGGCCGCCCACGCCTGCGGCGATACGCGGATCAGCTCGCGGTGCGGGTCCTTGCTGTCCCGCACCGCGACGATGCCGGGCACGTTGACCGCAACCTCGACGCATTCACTGCCGGTCGTGTTCTCGCTGTAGCTGGACCTGCTGAACTCGAACCGGGTCATGGTTAGACGATTCCTCGGGCGAACGCGACCCACGCCTCCGGCGATACGCGGATCGTCTCGCGGTGCGGGTCCTTGCTGTCCCGCACCGCGACCGTGCCGGGTACGTTGACCGCGACTTCCACGCACTCCCGGTCGGTGGTGCCGCTGCTGAAGCTGGACTTCACGAACTCGAACTCTGCCACCGCTACATACCTTTGCTGATGCTGAGGATCAGGTCTATGGAGTCACGAGGAGCCAGGCTCGCCCGGGACAGACGGTCGAACGCCTTGCCGTAGACGGCGCTGCCTTCCATGCTCTCGACCCATACAGCGGAAGCCTTGTCCTCGACGTAGGCCACGTCGATGGAGCCCGGCTCGGCGAATGAGATCAGGTTGAAGGCCCCGGCGAGGCCGTCGTGCGCACCCGCCCGGAACGGCAGAACCTGCACGTTGACGTTGGGCCGTCGCGCCATTTCCGCCAGGTGGTTCAGCTGTGCACGCATCACGGCCGGCCCGCCGACCTCCTGCCTCAGGGCGGCCTCCCAGATCACAGCGTGGAACTGGAGGGGTACGTCACCCCACAGCCTGGCCTGCCGCTTCACCCGCAAGTCGACCAGCGTCTCGATCTCGTCGGGATGCTTCCACCAGTCACCGCTGACGCCCAGCGCACGGATGTAGTCCGGGCTCTGCAACAGCCCTGGAACGAGCGCCAACTGCCACGTGCGGATGTGGGTCGCGGCGTCCTCCATGGCGACGTACTCGGCCATGCCACCCATGCTGGGGTCGTTGCGCCACCACCCTTTGGTCTTCCGCCGCTCCCGGTCCAGGCGCGCGAGGTTCAGCAGCCGGGCCACGAACTCCTCGTCCCGTACCCCGTACAGCTCGCACAGCGCCCGTACGTCCGGGTCGCGGAACGGGACCCAGCCGTGTTCCATCTTGGCGATCTTCGCGGCGGTGGCGCTCAGGGCCTGGGCGGCCTGGGGCTGCGTGAGGCCCGCCGCGTCGCGCAGGCGCAGGAGCTCGCCGCCCAGCCTGCGGGCCAGCACCGTCGACACCCGGTTGCCCATCGCCGCCTGGTTTACGGCCACTTGGCCCCACCTCCCTAGCGGAACCAGTCTGGCATACCCCGTGGGGATAGATTTCCCCGTAACCGCTTGCACGGATGGTGCCCGTCGCCCTACGTTCGGTAGCGAACTTCCCGTGCATCGGCACGAGTTGGCGGAAGTGCACCGTGCTGCCCGCACAAGGGCACCGGCAGGCCACCGCATCCCACCCCGCTCACCGACGAGGAGGTCGGCGACATGGACCGGTATGACGTGCGGAGCTATCCGCCCCGGCAGGATTCCGTGACCGCGGCACGGCGGCGGGCCGCGTGGCTGGCCTGTGCCTGGGGGTACCCGGCACTCGCCGCCGACGCGGCCCTCGTCACCAGTGAGCTGGCCACCAACGCCGTCCTGCACGGCAGCCTCAGCGACCGGCTCGTACGGGTCGAGCTCACCCTCGACGACACCGCGCTCCGCATCGCCGTCACCGACCCACGGGGCGAACGGCACCCCAAAGCGCGGAGCCCGCGTCCGGACGAGCAGTTCGGACGCGGGCTCCGCGTGGTGGAGGCGCTCACCTCCGGCTGGGCGGTCAGCCCCCTGGTGGTCGGCAAGACCACCTGGGCCGACCTGCCCCTCAGGCGGCCTTAGGGCCCTTGCCGCCCTTGTCCGGCTCGCCGCGCTTGTTGGTCAGGCGCAGGGTGACCTCCGACGCACCGTTCGACTCCGTGACCCGGACCGGGCCCGTCACCGGGTTCCGCGGCAGGACGTAGCCCTCCGGCACGTCGATCTCGTTCAGGTAGTACTCGCCCGCCGCCAGGTCCTCGAAGCGGCACTCGCCCTGCTCGCCCGTCGCGCAGCCCGCGTCCACCAGTTCGTCCGCGTTGATGCCGATGGTCTGGAGGCCCGCAGTGGCGTTGCTCTCGCGCCACAGCTCGAAGACCGCGCCCTCCAGCGGGCGGCCCGACTTGGAGTCCGTCTTCAGCACCACGATCCGGCCCCGCGCCGGCGGTTCCGGCGTACGGGTGTTGCGCGCCGTGATCTCCACGCCCGCCGACGCGTTCTGCGCGGTCAGCTCCAGGGGGCCGAAGACCGCCGGCGACGGGAGGTCGTAACCCGAAGGCGCCGCCGTCTCCTGCCAGTAGTACGTGCCCACCGGCACCGTCGCGGCGCAGCCGCCGCCCGTCGGAGTCGTGCAGGTGGTCACCGACGTGTCCGCGTTGATGCCGGTGGTCTGGAGGCCCGCCGTGCCGTTCGTCTCCCGCCACAGCCGGAACGCCGCACCCTCCAACGCCGCGCCGGTCGACGCGTCCACCTTCTTCACCCGTACCTCGCCCCGCGCCGGCGGCTCGGGCGTACGGGTGTTGCGCGCCGTGATCCCGACGCCCGCCGACGCGTTCTCCGCCGTGAGCTCCAGCGGGCCGAAGACCGCCGGGGACGGGAGGTCGTAGCCCGAAGGCGCCGCCGTCTCCTGCCAGTAGTACGTGCCCACCGGCACCGTGGCGACGCAGCCGCCGCTCGGCGGGGTCGTGCACGTGGTGACCGAGGTGTCCGCGTTGATGCCGCCGGTCTGGAGGCCCGCCGTGCCGTTCGTCTCCCGCCACAGCCGGAACTCCGCCCCCGACAGCGCCGTGCCCGTCACCGCGTCCACCTTCCGCACCCGCACCTCGCCCCGCGCGGGCGGCACCGGATCGTCACCGCAGGACGGCAGGTCGCCGTTGAAGGGGTACGCGTGGAACTCGGCCCCCGCGGTGTCCGAGGTGTGGGTCAGCGAGCCCGCCGTGAAGAAGCGGCCGTTCATGCCCGGCAGCGAGACCGTGGTCGCGGAGGCGTTCTGGCCCACCAGGACGCTGCCCTGGAACTGGCCCGAGCCCGTCAGGGCCACCCGCGTCGCGTCCGGGAAGTTCCACAGCAGCCGGTCGCGGTGCGGGCTGTCGCCGCTGTACGTGCTGATGGTGCGGGCCGTGCCGAGCAGGTTGACGAGGATCGTCGCACCCCGCGGGATGTTCGCGAACTCCAGCCCCTGTGCCGCGCCGTTCCTGCCGACCAGGTCGAACTCCACGTTGAAGACCTGGAGGGCGGACGTCCCGTCGCCCGTGAAGAGGGTCGAGTAGCCGTTGTTCACCGCCCGGCCCGTCGGCGTGCGGGGGTTCCCGTCCACCTTCGCGTAGCACTGGCTCGCGGCCGTGAGGCGGGGGCGCAGGCCGAGGTAGGGGGCGGCCGCGTTCGTGTCCTTGGTCTTCGTGCCGTCGACCGTTCCGGTCAGCTCGCCCGCGTACCTCACCACGCCGCCGTCCGCGATCAGCCGCTCGCCGGCCGCGACGGCGACGTTGCCGCCCGTCGTGAGGAAGTCGGAGCGGAGCGGGGGCCGCACCTGCGAGCCCGCGCCGACGATGCCGATGTTGTACACCGAGCTGCCGGCCGGGTCCTTGTCCTGGTCGAAACCGCCCAGGACGACGACCTTGCCCTCGGCCTCCGCGGCCCGGCCGCGGACCCGGAAGTCCCCGCCGACGAAGATGCTGATGCCGCGGTCCTCGCCCGTGGGCTCACCGGTGTGCACGGGCGGGTACGGGTCGGGGCACCGGCCGGGCAGGCAGGGGCCGAGGCCGTCCGGCAACGGGGCGGCGGCCACCGCCCGCGGTGCGCCCGCACGCGCGAGCCCGCTCGTACGCGCGAGGTCGCCCGTCCGCGTACGGTCCTCCGGTCCCGCCCCCGCGGCCAGGGCGGGAACGCTCCCGGCGAACACCGCCCCCACGGCGAGCGCGACGGCCCACTTCCTCACAGGCATGCCACTTCCGTCCCTCGTATCCGACTTGGCGTCAGACAGCCTGTGCGGCACGGCCGACGCCCCGGGCCGCCGACACTCCTTTACGACCGTACGGTCGTCGGACAATCACCCGACCAGACGGCCCGGGCCCTGCGCCCGGCGGCTCCTGACGGTCTGTTTAGGGTGGCCGCATGGCGGAAGCGGCATGGCAGGCACCCGGCCTCACGGAGCGGCGGCTGTACGAGGCGAAGACCCGGAACGACTGGTCGGCGTACCTCGCCGTGCTCGCGGAGTCGCACCTCTTCATGGCGCAGTCCCGGGCCGCCGTGGACGCGCGCCCCGACGAGACCTTCTTCCACCCCTACGTCGACCCGCGCTCCGGCGCCCGCTGCATAGCCGTCCAGACCGTCGGCCTGCTCCCGGCCCCCGCGCCCGACCCCGTCTTCGAGCGCGTCTCCCTCTACGGCCTCGCCAACACCTGGCGGGCCGACGACCCGCCGTACCTGGCCGTGAACCCGGGCACCCCCTGCGAGGCCTACCTGCCCACCACCCCCGAGGACCGCGCCGGCTGGCTGCGGCACTCGGCCGCCACCGAGGTGTACGGGCTCCCGGACGGGGCGGTGCACGCACTGCACGTGGGCGGGCCGCTGCACGGACCGGTGGCCCGCGGACTGGCCGTCGGCGCACATCTGGCCGTGCACAACCGGCAGTTCTGGAACGCCATGGCCTTCCACGGCGAGGGCTACCGCAAGGAGCGCGAGAAGCTGGAGGAGTGGTGGGGGATCACGACCCCCGCGGAGTGGGCCGAGACCCAGGCCGACCTGCTGGCCACCGAGTTCGGCGCCGGGGGCACCTGGGAGTCCGTCCTCGGCATCCGGCACTCCCTCTCGCGCACCTTCGGCGGGCTCGTCGGCACCGACCACTGGCGGCAGGCCGCCGAGCAGGTGCTGCGCAGGAACGCCGAGGAGCGGGCCCGGCCGCGGCTGACCCCGGACGGGGTGACGGCGCCGACGCCCGGCCGGCTCGACTCGCTGGAGGCCGAGGTGACGGGCGTGCAGCGGCTGATCGGGCGCATCGCCCGCTACGAGGCGCGGTTCCGCGCCGACGGACTGCTGCCCGAGGGCCGGTACGTCCGCTCGGTCGAGGCCTGGGACCTCGGCCGCGCCTCCCAGATGGCCCGCTGGGGGCTCGCCTCGCGCTTCTGCACCCTGGAGGAGGCCGAGCAGGCCGTCGTCCGCGCGGGGAAGGCCGCCCGGCTGACGTACCGCTCCTGGGAGGACTTCTCCGCCGGCTACGTCCTCGGGCGCTGCCTGCACTTCGACGAGGAGGAGTTCGGCCGCTGGTACGAGGACATGCTCGACGTCCACCGCCTCCTCACCACCGACCCGGGCAGCCCCTGGCGCAACATCCCCTGGTAGCCGCCTGCGTCAGGCGTGCGGCTGCTCCAGGTTGAGGCGGACCTCGGTGACCTCGTAGCCGGCGCGGCGGAAGGCGGCGGCCATCGGGCGGTTGGCCAGGTCCGTGGTGGCGGTGATCCGCTCGGCGCCCGCGGCGGCGTGGAAGCGGGTGATCTCGCCGAGGACCTCGTCGATGAGGCCCCGGCCGCGCTGCCCGGGTACGACGCCCAGGTAGCCGACGTTGCGGGCGTACGGGGTCGCGGACGGGATGGCCATGCCCGCGAGGGTGCCGTCGGGCAGGTGGGCCAGGCGCCACCAGGAGCGGTCGCCCACGGCGTCGAGGTAGAACTCCATGTCGTCGCGGGCCTGCTCCTCCGCGCCCATCGCCTCGACCGTGCGGCGGGTGTGGACGTCCAGGCTGCCGGCCGCGACCTGCCGGAAGACCTCCAGGAAGGCCGCGTCGTCCGCCTCGGTGAAGACCAGGCGCCCGGTGGGCTCCGGAACCGGCGAGCCGGCCGTCCAGGCGAACTGCAGCCGCTCGTTCTCGTCCGTCAGCCCCGCCCCGGCGGCCGCCGCGCGCCGCCAGTCCACGGCCGCGACCACGTCCGGGCGCTCGCGCCAGTCGCCCGGCAGCGACATCAGGTTGTACGTGGGGGCGCGCCCGGCGCCCGCCGCCCGGAAGGCCCCGTGCCCGGCCGCCAGCAGTCCGGCGGCCAGCCCGGCCGGGTCGGCCACGGTGTCGCGTACGTGCAGGCAGTCCAGGGCTGCGGGGTACGCGCCGTCCCCGCGGCCCCACCACAGCGCCCGCGCCAGCAGCTCGCCGTCCTCGGCCTCGGCGACCCAGGTCCACTCGGGACGGTACTGGGCCGCCGCCCAGTCCTCGCGGAAGCGGTCCTCCGCGATGGCGGGGACCGGTCCGCCGGCGGGGTACGCGGCGAGGCGGTCGAGTTCGGCAGGGGCGGTGGGGCGGAACAGCATGCGGCCTCCGGGGCACGGGAAAGCCGGCCCACCTCGTGGTGGACCGGCTTCCTCATGATCACTGCGGGAGGGCCGGACGGCCAGCCCTTTACGGGGCCGGCCGCCTCGCTCCGGCTACGACCAGGTCATCAGGCGCTTCGGGTGCTCCAGGACCGCCGCCACGTCGGCGAGGAACTTGGAGCCCAGCTCGCCGTCGATGAGCCGGTGGTCGAAGGAGAGCGCGAGGGTGGTGACCTGCCGCGGCTTCACCTTGCCCTTGTGGACCCAGGGCTGGAGCTTGATCGCGCCGACCGCGAGGATCGCGGACTCGCCCGGGTTCAGGATCGGGGTGCCGGTGTCGACGCCGAAGACGCCGACGTTGGTGATGGTGATCGTGCCGCCCTGCATGTCCGACGGGGAGGTCTTGCCCTCGCGGGCGGTGGCGACCAGGTCGGAGAGGGAGTGCGACAGCTCCGCGAGGGTCTTGGCGTGCGCGTCCTTGATGTTCGGCACGATCAGACCGCGCGGGGTGGCCGCGGCGATGCCCAGGTTCACGTAGTGCTTGAGCACGATCTCCTGGGCGGCCTCGTCCCAGGCCGCGTTGACGTCCGGGTTGCGCTTCAGCGCGACCAGGACGGCCTTCGCGATGACCAGCAGCGGGTTGATCCGCAGGCCGGCCATGTCCGGGTCGGCCTTGAGGTCCGCGACCAGCTTCATCGTGCGCGTCACGTCGAGGGTGACGAACTCGGTGACGTGCGGCGCGGTGAACGCCGAGCTGACCATGGCCTGGGCGGTGACCTTGCGGACGCCCTTGACCGGGATCCGGGTCTCCCGGGCCGCGTCCGAGGACACCGGCGCCGGAGCGGCCACCGGGGCGGGGGCCGCCACGGGCGCCGCGGCCGCGGCACCGGCGTGCGGCTGCTGGGCGGCCTGGGCCGCCGCGTGCACGTCCTCGCGGGTCACGATTCCGTCCGGGCCGGTCGGGGTGACCGTGGCCAGGTCGATACCGAGGTCCTTCGCCAGCTTCCGCACCGGCGGCTTGGCCAGCGGGCGGTCGCCGTGGGTGCCGTGCCCGTTCAGCGCCGGAGCGGCGGCCGGTACGGGCGCCGGAGCGGCCGGGGCCGGGACCGCGGGGGTCACCGGGGCCGCGGCGGCCGGCACCGCGCCGGCCTTGCGCGGGCGGCGCTTGGTCGAGGACTGGGAAACGCCGTAGCCCACCAGCACGGGCTGGCGGCCCGCGGGCGCCTCTTCTTCGGCGGCCGGGGCGGCAGCCGGGGCGGCGGGCGCGGCCGCGGGGGCCTCGGCGGCGGCCGGAGCCGCACCGCCGTCACCCGTCTCGACCGCGATGATCACCTGGCCGACGTCGACCGTGGTGCCCTCGGGGAAGCGCAGCTCGGCGACCACCCCGTCGAACGGGATCGGCAGCTCGACGGCCGCCTTCGCGGTCTCGACCTCGCACACGACCTGGCCGTCGGTGACGGTGTCACCCGGCTGGACGTACCACTTCAGGATCTCGGCCTCGGTGAGTCCCTCGCCCACGTCGGGCATCTTGAACTCGCGCAGTGTCGTCGTCATCGTCGTCACGACCCTCTCCCTCAGTACGCCAGCGAGCGGTCGACGGCGTCGAGCACGCGGTCCAGGCCGGGGAGGTACTCCTCCTCGACGCGGGCGGGCGGGTAGGGGGCGTGGAAGCCGCCGACGCGGAGCACCGGGGCCTCCAGGTGGTAGAAGCAGCGCTCCGTGATGCGGGCGGCGATCTCCGAGCCCACGCCCAGGAACACCGGCGCCTCGTGCACCAGCACCAGGCGGCGGGTCTTCTCGACCGAGGTCTGGATGGTGTCGAAGTCGATCGGGGACATCGAACGCAGGTCCACGACCTCGATCGACTTGCCCTCCTCGGCGGCGGCCGCGGCGGCCTCCATGCAGACCTTCACCATCGGGCCGTAGGCCGCGAGCGTGAGGTCGGTGCCGGCCTGGGCCACGCGCGCCCTGTGCAGCTCGCCCGGGATGGCCTCGGTGTCGACCTCGCCCTTGTCCCAGTAGCGGCGCTTGGGCTCGAAGAAGATCACCGGGTCGTCGCTCTGGATGGCCTGCTGGAGCATCCAGTACGCGTCGGAGGCGTTGGAGGGCGAGACCACCTTGAGGCCCGCCACGTGGGCGAACAGCGCCTCGGGGGACTCGCTGTGGTGCTCGACGGCACCGATGGCGCCGCCGTAGGGGATCCGGACGACGACCGGCATCTTGACCTTGCCGAGCGCGCGGGCGTGCATCTTCGCGAGCTGCGTGACGATCTGGTCGTACGCGGGGAAGACGAATCCGTCGAACTGGATCTCCACCACCGGGCGGTAACCGCGCAGGGCCAGGCCGATGGCGGTGCCGACGATGCCGGACTCGGCGAGCGGGGTGTCGATGACCCGCTCCTCGCCGAAGTCCTTCTGGAGACCGTCGGTGATGCGGAAGACACCGCCCAGCTTGCCGACGTCCTCGCCCATGATCAGGACCTTGGGGTCCGTGTCGAGGGCCTTGCGCAGCGACTCGTTGAGCGCCTTCGCGATCGACATCTTCTCGATTGCCATGATCAGTGACCCTCCTCGAAGGACGCGAGGTAGGCCGCGAACTGCGCGCGCTCCTCGTCCACCAGCGCGTGGCCGTCCGCGTAGACGTTCTCGAAGATCGACATGGTGTCCGGGTCCGGCATGGCGCGCACGACCTCGCGGACGCGCTTGCCCATGGTCTCGCTCTCGGTCTCCAGCTCGGCGAAGAACGCCTCGTCGGCGCCGCCGGAGGTCTCCAGGTAGGTCTTCAGGCGAAGGATCGGGTCCTTGTGCTCCCAGGCCTCGCGCTCCTCGTCCCGGCGGTACTTCGTCGGGTCGTCGGAGGTGGTGTGGGCGCCCATGCGGTACGTGAAGGCCTCGACCAGGGTCGGGCCCTCGCCGCGGCGGGCGCGCTCCAGCGCCCAGCGGGTGACCGCGAGGCAGGCCAGGACGTCGTTGCCGTCGACGCGGATGCCCGGGAAGCCGAAGCCGGAGGCGCGCTGGTAGAGCGGTACGCGGGTCTGGCGCTCGGTGGGCTCGGAGATGGCCCACTGGTTGTTCTGGCAGAAGAACACCACGGGGGCGTTGTAGACCGCCGAGAAGGTGAAGGCCTCGTTGACGTCGCCCTGGCTGGAGGCGCCGTCGCCGAAGTACGCGATCACGGCCGAGTCCGCGCCGTCCTTGGTCACGCCCATGGCGTAGCCGGTGGCGTGCAGCGTCTGCGAGCCGATGACGATCGTGTACAGGTGGAAGTTGTTGCTGTTCGGGTCCCAACCGCCGTGGTTCACACCCCGGAACATGCCCAGCAGGTTGGTGGGGTCGACCCCGCGGCACCAGGCGACGCCGTGCTCGCGGTAGGTCGGGAAGACGTAGTCGTCGTCGCGCAGCGCCCGGCCGGAGCCGATCTGCGCGGCCTCCTGGCCCAGCAGCGAGGCCCACAGGCCCAGCTCGCCCTGGCGCTGCAGGGCAGTCGCCTCGGCGTCGAAACGGCGGGTCAGGACCATGTCGCGGTACAGCCCGCGCAGGTCGTCGGCGGTGATGTCGGCGACGTAGGGGGCGAACTCCGGGTCGTCGACCCGGTCCCCTTCAGGCGTCAGCAGCTGTACGAGCTGGGGCTCGGCACTCTGCGCGGCGGCGGCGGTCTTGCCGGCCGTCCGCTTGGTGCCGCTGCTGCGTCGCGGCTTGCGCGCGGCAGTGCTCTCCACGGTCACGTGTGCTCCTCCGTCGGTCCGGCGCCCGGGGTCGTCCGGGGACCAGTGCGGCTCGCCCGCTCCGTACCGCGCACGGGGTGGGTGCGACTCGACGGGAAACAGGCGTGACAGGTGCCCCGGCTAGTGCCCTGCGCAAAGCACGTTACCCAGGTTGCCGCATAACTGCGAAACCCCGCTTGACCTGGGATTTTGCTTGGAAATCCAAGTAAATCCGGGGAATCGGGAACAACTACTGGTCACAGCCTTGCAGGGGGCCGGAACAACGGCACGTTATCCCGGGTAACTGCGGCAGGGAAGGGGTGAGTGTGTGAAACTGACTCTGTGCGCGAAGATGGAAAAATCACGGTATTCCTCCTTGACGACCACGAAGTGGTGCGTAGGGGCGTCTACGAGCTCCTCTCCAGCGAATCGGACATCGAGGTGGTCGGCGAAGCGGGCACCGCGGCCGACGCGCTGGTCCGCATTCCGGCCACCCGTCCGGACGTCGCCGTCCTCGACGTGAGGCTGCCGGACGGCAGCGGCGTGGAGGTCTGCCGGGAGGTCCGGTCGCTGGACGAGGACATCAAGTGCCTGATGCTGACCTCGTTCGCCGACGACGAGGCGCTGTTCGACGCGATCATGGCCGGTGCCTCCGGTTACGTGCTGAAGGCCATCCGGGGCAACGAGCTGCTGAACGCCGTGCGCGACGTGGCGGCGGGCAAGTCCCTGCTGGACCCGGTGGCCACCGCCCGGGTGCTGGAGCGCCTCCGCGACGGCAAGAACGGCAAGGGCGACGACCGCCTGGCGAACCTGACCGAGCAGGAGCGCAAGATCCTCGACCTGATCGGGGAGGGCCTGACCAACCGGGCCATCGGCGAGCGCCTGCACCTCGCCGAGAAGACGATCAAGAACTACGTCTCCAGCCTGCTGTCCAAGCTGGGCATGGAGCGCCGCTCGCAGGCCGCCGCCTACGTGGCGCGGCTCCAGGCCGAGAAGCGCTGAGGGAGGGTCCCGCGGACCGCGGAACACATCGGCGCGGGCCCTTTCCCGGGGCTCCGCGCCGATTCCGCTTTTCCACCGGACACGATCTTCATATCGGGACCAACGTCCTGGATCACGGGGGCCGCGGCCTCTTTTCCGGCACCGTGTCGGTATCGCAGGGTGGGGGCATGTCGCCCGAGGAACTCCACGCCATCGAACTGCTGCGCCGCGTCCCGTACGGCCGCGTGGCCACCAGCATGCGCGCGCTGCCCTTCCTCGCCGCCGCCCGCCACATCGTGGTGGGCGGCCAGGTCGTGCTGAGGATGCACGCCGGCTTCGGCTACCACCAGGCCTGCAACGGCAGCGTGGTGGCCTACGGCGCCGACAACTTCGGCACCGGGGACGACCGGTTGTGGACGGTGCAGTTCACCGGCACGGCCCGCACCGTCGAACCCACGACCGCGGAGCTCGAACTCTTCGGCCCGGGCCCGCACTACGTCGACGGCGAGCTCTTCGAGCCCGTCTACATGCGCATCGAGCCCCACTTCGTCACCGTGCACTCCATGGCCGCCAACGTCGGCCGGCAGTACCAGCACGCGCTCTGACCGGCCCCGAACGCGCGGAGGGAGCGGCCCCGTTGGGGACCGCTCCCTCCTCCCGTCGTGCGTCGGCCGTCCGTCAGGTGCCGGACTGGCCGTCCGTCGTGCCCGCGTCGGTGCCGGGCGACTCGTTGTTGCCGTCCGTCGGGTCCGTCGTCGGCTCGGTGGTGTCCGTCGGATCGGTCGTCGGGTCCGTGCTCTCCGTCGGGTCGGTCGTCGGCGGCGTCCACGAGGGCGTCGGCGACGGCCGGTGCGTCGGCGGGTCCCAGGACGGCTTCTGGCTGGGCGTCCAGCTCTCCTCGCCGCCCGAGGACGAGCCGTCCTCGGTCTCGCCGCCCTTGGAGGACTGCTCGGGCTTCGGGACCTCCGCGGTCTCCTGCTTGGGGCTCTCGATGCCCGGGTTGTTCGGCTTCTCGGTGGTGCCGCCGCCGGTCTTCGCCTTGTCGAGGGCGTACGTGATGCCGCCCGCGACGGCGACCACGGCCAGCAGCGCGACCAGCCACATCTTCCAGCGCCCGCTGCCGCCCTGCGCCGTGCGGTCGTCGTGGTAGCCGCCACCGCCGCCGGAGTAGGCCGAGCCGTCGTCCGGGTTCAGCGGGGGCACCATCGGGCCGCCCATCGCCGAGGTGGTCGCGTGGGACGGGTACGGCTGCACGCCCGGGCCGCCGGCCGCGGGGTTCACGGCCGTCGCGCCGGGGGCGCCGTGCGGCAGCGCCATGGTGACCGGCCCGGTGTTCCACGTACCCGTGCCCGGGCCCTGCTCCTGGAGCATCTGGAGCGCGTACTGGACCAGCCCGCGCATCTCCTCGGCGCTCTGGAAGCGGTCGTCCGGGTCCTTGGCGAGCGCGCGCATCGCCAGGCCGTCCAGCTCCGGCGGCACGCCGGGGTGCTGCTGGGAGGGCGGCACCGGGGCGTCCTGCACGTGCTGGTAGACCACCGAGAGCGGCGTCTCGCCGGTGAACGGGGGCCGCAGGGCCAGCAGTTCGTAGAGCAGGCAGCCGGTGGCGTACAGGTCGCTGCGGTGGTCCACCGCCTTGCCGAGGGCCTGCTCGGGCGAGAGGTACTGCGGGGTGCCCATGACCATGCCGGTCTGGGTCATCGTCGTCGAGGCGCCGTGCAGGGCGCGGGCGATGCCGAAGTCCATCACCTTCACCGCGCCGGTGTTGGTGATGATGACGTTCGCCGGCTTGATGTCGCGGTGCACGATGCCGTGCTGGTGCGAGTAGGCCAGGGCCTCCAGAACGCCGGAGACGATGATCAGGGCCTGGTCGGGGCCGGGGGCCTCGGCACTGATGAGGAGGTCCCGGATCGTCCGGCCCTCCACCAGCTCCATCACGATGTAGGGGACGACGTTCCCGTTGACCCGGTCCTCGCCCGAGTCGTACACGGCCACCACGGCATGGTGGTTGAGGCCGGCGACCGACTGGGCCTCGCGCGTGAAGCGGGCCTTGGAGACCGGGTCCTCGGCGAGGTCCGCGCGCAGCAGCTTCACGGCGACCGTGCGGCCCAGCCGTACGTCCTCGGCGGCGAAGACCTCGGCCATGCCGCCGCGGCCCAGACGGTGGGTCAGCCGGTACCGGCCGTCGCCGACCACCGCGCCCGAGCCGATCTGCTCGCCGAACTGGTCGGGAACATCAGCCATCCCGGCTCCGTTGCCCTCGGGTTCGGGTGCCATCAGTCCTCGCCGTCATGATCCGGCCGCGTGTCAGCGGTGCGTCTTTTCCAGGGTGCTCCGATGAACGCTACAGCCTCCCCGCCCCTCTCCCGTCCGGGATTGCGCCCTGTCCGCGTGTGGTCACGGAACGGGCACCCGGCTTGACTGGTCACCGCCCTCCGGCAGACTGTGGCCCGTCATACGGATCGCCAGGGACCGCCGAGGGGAAGCACAGTCATGAGCCAGGACGGCACACAGGGGCGTTACGCAGGCGGCTCCCTGGCCCGCGGCCGTTACCAGCTGAGGGACTTGCTCGGCGAGGGCGGCATGGCGTCCGTCTACCTCGCCTACGACGCCGCGCTCGACCGCCAGGTCGCGATCAAGACCATGCACACCGAGCTGGGTCGCGAGCAGTCGTTCCGCGAGCGCTTCCGCCGCGAGGCCCAGGCTGTAGCCAAACTGTCGCACACCAACATCGTCTCGGTATTCGACACGGGCGAGGACTCCGTCTCCATCGGCGGCGAGGACGGCGCGCTGATGCCGTACATCGTCATGGAGTACGTGGAGGGCCAGCCGCTCGGCTCGGTGCTCCAGTCCGACGTCGCGCAGTACGGCGCGATGCCCGCGGACAAGGCGCTGAAGGTCACCGGCGACGTGCTCGCCGCCCTGGAGGCCAGCCACGAGCTGGGTCTGGTGCACCGCGACATCAAGCCCGGCAACGTGATGATCACCAAGCGCGGCGTGGTCAAGGTGATGGACTTCGGCATCGCCCGCGCGATGCAGTCCGGGGTCACGTCCATGACCCAGACCGGCATGGTCGTCGGCACCCCGCAGTACCTCTCGCCCGAGCAGGCGCTGGGGCGCGGCGTCGACGCCCGGTCCGACCTGTACTCGGTCGGCATCATGCTGTTCCAGCTGCTGACCGGCCGGCTGCCGTTCGACGCGGACTCGCCGCTGGCGATCGCGTACGCCCACGTGCAGGAGGAGCCGGTCGCACCGTCCTCGGTGAACCGCTCGGTGACGCCGGCGATGGACGCGCTGGTGGCGCGGGCCCTGAAGAAGAACCCGAACGAGCGCTTCCCCACGGCCGCGGCCATGCGGGACGAGTGCCTGCGGGTGCTGTCGGCCGGCCAGACCGGCGCCCCGGTCATCGTCCAGGGCGGCCCGGTGAACAGCGGGGCCGGCGTCGGCTCTGCCGTCTTCCCGCCGGTGGACTCGGGCCTCCAGGCCCCGCCGCCGCAGTCGGTGCAGCAGCCGTACCAGCCGAGTGCGTACGCGCAGCCGGCGCCGCACGTCCAGACGCCCCCGCCGCACGTCCAGACGCCCCCGCCGCACCTCGCGCAGCAGGGCGGCTATGCGTACCCGCCGCAGCAGCAGATGCACCAGCAGCCGGTGCACCACACGCCGGTGCCGCAGCCGCAGGCCGCCACCCCGCCGCCGTACACGATCTCCCCGTCCGCCGCGCCCGCCCGCCAGGGCGGCGGCAAGAAGGGCTCCCCGGTTGCCATCGGCGCCGCCGTGGTGGCGCTGCTGGCGGTCGGCGGCCTGGTCACGGCCCTGATCGTGAACGGCGACGACGACGGCGGCGAGGGCGGGACGCCCGGCAAGAACGGCACCTCGGCGAGCGCCCCCGCGGTGGCCGGCCACAAGGGCCCGGACCGCACGCGCACCATCGAGGAGACGGAGTGCTCGGAGGCGGACGAGGCGTACAACGACCCCTCGAAGGTCCGCGCCCCCGACTTCCGCTACAAGGACATCCTGTCGGTGAAGAAGTGCCTCCAGGCGGCCGGCTGGAACCTGGACGAGAAGTCCAAGGACGAGAACGTCTACGGCGAGGGGTCGGTCGTGGACCAGTTCCCCTCCCCCGGTGACGACATCGACCCGAAGGACGCCACCTTCAGCCTCCGCGTCTCCACCGGCAACCCCGAGTAGCGCTTCCCGGGGGTCGCCTGCGGGGGCCGCTCCCACCTGCGTGAACGCCTGCGGCGCGGCTGGATTCAGTCGCGCCGCAGCCGCATGCCCATGAAGCCCAGGCCGATGCCCATCAGGGTGAGGCCGGCGCCCAGCGGGAGGATGTGTTCCGCGAGGTCGGCGGCGCGGTCGTTGCCGTCGGCGCCGAGGGCGGAGACCATCCCGGCCTCGCTCGGCTCGGGGCGCGGCGGCTGCGGCTTCGGCGCCTCCGCCTCCGGGACCGGGCGCGCGGCCGGCAGCAGGGCCTCGGGGAGCGGCTCGTCCATCACCCGGCCGGGGCGGGCCCGGCCGGCTCCGGCGACGCTGCCGGCCAGTTCCCCGTCGGTGGGGGCGGCCACGGCCGACGGGGAGGCGGTGGCGGCGTACGCCTGGGGCTGGGGCGTCAGGGCGCCGAGGGCGAGCGCGGCGCCGGCCGTCCACCTGAGCGCGCGACGGTGCTGAGTCACGGCGAGCCCCTCCCGTCCCGAGCGACCGACTGTCCACTCAGGGTCACATGACCCGACACAACCGGCATCCCGGACATAGCACCCGCGGAACCTGAGGATCCCCCGTGAGATGTACATCTCAAGTCGGTTGTGGGGGCCTGCATACTCGGTATACATACTGAGTATGTCGATTCGCCACGGCCTCCTCGCCCTGCTGGAGCAGGGTCCCCGGTACGGCTCCCAGCTGCGCACCGAGTTCGAGTCCCGCACCGGCTCCACCTGGCCGCTGAACGTCGGGCAGGTCTACACGACCCTCGCCCGCCTGGAGCGCGACGGGCTCGTCGCCCCCGGCGGCGAGGACGAGGCCGGGCACACCCTCTACGCCATCACCGACGCCGGGCGCACCGAACTCCACGAGTGGTACGAGCGCCCCGTCGACCGCACCAGCCCGCCCCGTGACGAGCTGTCCATCAAGCTCGCCATGGCCGTCGGCACCCCGGGCGTGGACATCCGCGCCGTCATCCAGGCCCAGCGCAGCGCCACGATCAAGGCGATGCAGGACTACACCCGCCTCAAGGCGCAGGCCCTGGCCGCGATCGAATCGGGGCGCTCCCAGGAGCGCGACGACATCGCCTGGCTGCTGGTGCTGGAACAGCTGATCTTCCAGACCGAGGCCGAGGCCCGGTGGCTGGACCACTCCGAGTCCCGGCTCGTACGGCTCTCCGTGACGGCCGACCGGAGAGCCACCGCCGTACCGGCCGCCCACGAGAACCAGACCGCGGCTCCGGCCGACACCCAGGCCGCGCCCACCACCGCACCCCGCCGCAGGCTCTGAACCGTCCCAGGGGGGAACCCTCTTCATGCCCGACCACAACCAGCCCGTGCTGCGCCTGATGCAGCTCACCCGCGTCCACGGCAGCGGCGCCACCGAGGTGCACGCCCTGCGCGGGATCGACCTGGCCGTGTACCCCGGCGAACTCGTCGCCGTCATGGGTCCGTCCGGATCCGGCAAGTCCACGCTGCTCACGCTCGCGGGCGGCCTCGACACCCCGTCCGGCGGCCGGGTGCTCGTCGAGGGCACCGACATCACCACGGCGAGCCGCAGGGAACTCGCGGCCCTGCGCCGCCGCAGCATCGGCTACGTCTTCCAGGACTACAACCTCATCCCCGCCCTCACCGCGGCCGAGAACGTCGCCCTCCCCCTGGAGCTCGACGGCACCTCCGCCCGCAAGGCCAGGGCCGCCGCCCTCGCGGCCCTGGAGGAGATGAACCTCGCCCAGGTGGCCGACCGCTTCCCCGACGAGATGTCCGGCGGCCAGCAGCAGCGCGTGGCCATCGCCCGCGCCCTGGTCGGCGACCGCCGCCTCGTGCTGGCCGACGAGCCCACCGGCGCCCTCGACTCCGAGACCGGCGAGTCCGTGCTCGCCCTGCTGCGCTCGCGCTGCGACGCGGGCGCCGCCGGCATCCTCGTCACCCACGAACCCCGCTTCGCGGCCTGGGCGGACCGGGTGGTCTTCCTGCGCGACGGCTCCGTCGTGGACGAGACCCTGCGCTCCCAGCCGGACTCGCTGTTCACGGGGCGGGCGGGCGCCCTGTGAGGACCTGGTACCACTCCTGGGTCGCGGCGATACGGATCGCCCGCCGCGACGCCTGGCGCTCCAAGGGCCGGAGCTTCCTGGTCCTCGCGATGATCGCCCTGCCCATCCTGGGCGTGAGCGCCGCCGACATCACCCTGCGCAGCTCCGACGTCTCCGCGGAACAGGAGCTGGACCGCTCCCTCGGCCGCGCCGACGCCGTGCTGAGCGGCACCGGCATGGGCAACACGCCCATCCACCAGAAGCCGGACGGCAACGGTCTCGCCCCGGCCGACGGCGACGAGGACAGGGCCGTCCCGAACAGCCCCACCGACATCCGGGCGGCCGTCCCGCGCGGCGCCGAGGTGCTCAAGGACTCCTCCGGCACCGGCAGGTTCCGCACCCGGCACGGCCTCCTGAACGCCACCGTCCACGAGTTGGACGCCCTGCACCCGATGGCCGCGGGGCGGCAGACCGTCGTCCGCGGCCGCTTCCCCGCCAAGGCCGGCGAAGTCGCCGCCACCACGCGGTTCCTGGAGGACTCCGGGCTGTACGTGGGCTCCCGCCTCGTCCCACGCGGCATGGAGGGGACCGACTACCGCATCGTCGGCGCCTACGAACTCCCCTCGGAGCTCAAGACGTACGAGGTGCTCGCCCCGCCCGGCACCCTGCTCCCCCCGCTCGAAGCGGCCCTGAAGGCCAACGGCATGCCCGGCGCCGACGTCACCAACGAGTACTACGTACGCGTCGGCGGCGAAGGTTTCACGTGGAACATGGTGAAGGCGGCCAACGCCAAGGGCGTGGTCGTCGTCTCCCGGGCCGTCGTCCTCGACCCGCCGGCCGACTCCGACGTCCCCCTGTACCAGCACGAGACCTCCGACTCGTACACCTCCGGCGGCAGCGGCGTGGACAAGGCCGCACTGGCCGCGGCCGCCACCGTCGTGGTCCTGGCCATGCTGGAGATCTGCCTGCTGGCCGGCCCCGCCTTCGCCGTCGGCGCCCGCCGCTCCCGCCGCCAGCTCGGCCTGGTCGGCGCCAACGGCGGCGACCGGCGCCACATCCGCGCCATCGTCCTCTCCGGCGGCCTGGTCATCGGCTTCGCCGCCGCCGTGACCGGCATCGTGCTCAGCGTCGCCCTGACCCTCGCCCTCCGGCCGGTGCTGGAGAGCGCCCTGGGCGAGCGCTGGGGCGGTTTCCGGCTCCTCCCCCACGAACTCCTCGGCATCGCGCTGCTGGCCGTCGTGACCGGCCTGCTGGCCGCCGTGGTCCCCGCGGTCACCGCCTCCCGGCAGACCGTGCTGTCCTCCCTCACCGGGCGCCGCGGGGTGCGCCGCGCCAGCCGCGTGCTCCCGGTGGTGGGCCTGGTGGCCATCGGCATCGGCGCCCCCATCGCCCTGTTCGGCTCCGTCCAGGACAACAACGGCTACCTCTACGTGGCCGGCGGCAGCGCCCTCGCCGAGCTCGGCGTGGTCGCGCTCACCCCCGTACTGGTCGGCCTGTTCGGCCGCGCCGGGCGCTGGCTGCCCCTCTCGCCGCGGCTCGCGCTGCGCGACGCGGTGCGCAACCGGGGCCGTACGGCGCCCGCGGTGGCCGCGGTGCTGGCCGCGGTCGCCGGTACCGTCGCGGTGGCCACGTACGCCCAGAGCAACGACGCGCAGGCCCGGCAGGAGTACGTCGCCCAGATGCCCGACCGCTCCGGCACGGTGACCATCAGCGAGGCGGGCGGCCACCGGCAGGTGCCCGCCGTGCGCGCGGCGCTGGAGAAGGAACTGCCGGTGGCGGTGCGGGCGGACCTCGACCGGGTCGTGGTCGGCCGGAAGGACTGCGAGCTGTGGTCCGACGCCCCGGGGTGCGGCCAGATGGAGCTGACCACGCCCAAGGAGAACGAGTGCCCGCTGCACACGGCCGACGACCCCAGGGCCTCCTTCCCGGAGGCTGAGCGCCGCCGGCTCGCCAAGGACTGGCGCTGCGTCTTCCCGGAGTCCTACACCTCCCAGGACGTCGTGGTCGCCGACGAGAAGCTGCTGACCACCCTCGCCGTCCGGGACCCGGCCGCCGCCAGGGCCCTGCAGGAGGGCCGCTCGGTCGCCTTCGACCGGCGGCACGTCAAGGACGGCCGGATCACCCTGAAGCTGATCGCCGACACGGCCAAGGCGCGTCAGACCCCCGACGGCCAGGAGGTCCCGGGCATCCGCAAGTCCTTCGCCGTCCACCTGTCGACCGCCAACGGCTACGGACTGCGCGTGGTCATCCCGCCCGCGGCCGCGAAGGCCGCCGGTCTCCAGACCGCCGCGTACGGCTCGTACTTCACCCTGGACCGGCTGCCGACCAGTGAGGAGCGCCAGCGCTACGACGCCGCCGTCGACCGGATCGGCGCCTCGCCCGAGTTCCGCATCGAGAGCGGCTACGAGAGCGGGAACAACATCGAGCTGCTCGCGCTGGCCGTCTTCGCCGGACTCGTCACCATCGGCGCGGCGGGCATCGCCACGGGCCTCGCCCAGGCCGACGCCGAGGCCGACCTGAAGACCCTCGCCGCGGTCGGCGCCGCCCCGCGGATCCGCCGCTCCCTGAGCGGCTTCCAGTGCGGCCTGGTCGCGCTCATGGGCGTGGGCCTCGGGTCGGCGGCCGGTGTGCTGCCGGGCGTCGGACTGCGGCTGGCCGAGCGGCGCGAGAGCGTGTCGCGGTACGAGCAGTCGCTGGCGGACGGCTGGAGCGACCCCGGGGGCGTGCCGGACGTGCCCGTCGTGATCCCGTGGGAGACCCTCGGCGCCCTCGTGGTGCTGATCCCGCTGGGCGCGGCGCTGCTCGCCGCGCTGGTCACGCGCTCGTCCGGGGCGCTGGCCCGCCGCGCGGCCTGACAGGCCGCCGGACGTCCACCGGTACGGCCGGCCACGGGGGGGCCGGCCGTACCGGCGCGTAGGGGCTCCGGCTGCCGTCCGCGGATCTCGTGCCCCCGCACAGGGTGGATCACTCCTGTGCGGGGGCACACCGTGTGGAGACGAACGTGTGCGAGAGAATGGCGGCATGGAGATGCCGAGGAGCGAACGGTCGCAGGACAGCCCCCCGCAGGTTCTGATCGTGGGCCAGGACGGGATGGCGGTCGGCGGCGCCGATGACGAGTCGCGCGAGGTGCCGGTGACGGAAATGGTCGAACAGCCCGCCAAGGTCATGCGCATCGGCAGCATGATCAAGCAGCTTCTGGAAGAAGTCCGCGCTGCTCCTCTCGACGAGGCCAGCCGGGTCCGGCTCAAGGACATCCACGCCAGCTCGGTGAAGGAGCTGGAGGACGGGCTCGCTCCCGAGCTCGTCGAGGAACTGGAGCGCCTCTCCCTGCCCTTCACCGACGAGGCCATTCCCTCCGAGGCGGAACTCCGCATCGCGCAGGCCCAGTTGGTCGGCTGGCTGGAAGGCCTCTTCCACGGCATCCAGACCGCCCTCTTCGCCCAGCAGATGGCGGCCCGCGCCCAGCTGGAGCAGATGCGCCGCGCCCTCCCGCCCGGCGTCTCGCACGACGACGAGGACGGCCAGCACGGCCCGGTCCGCTCGGGCCCGTACCTGTAGGACCGGGGGTCCGCCCGTTGCGGACCCGGCCGGCCCCACGGCGCCTTCGTCCGGCCCCGTCCGGCACCGCCCCCACGGGCGGTGCCGGACGGGGCCGTCGCGCGTAAGCACCGGGTAAGTGCGAGACGCCGCAAGAAACATGGGCCGCGCATACTCGGGTCATGACCTACGACGCGATCGTGTTGGCAGGAGGCGCGGCACGCCGGCTCGGCGGGGCCGACAAGCCGGGGCTGAGCGTGGGCGGCCGCCCGCTGCTCGACCGGGTGCTGGACGCCTGCGCCGGCGCCGGGACGACCGTGGTCGTCGGCGGCCGCCGGGCCACCGCCCGGCCCGTCACCTGGGCCCTGGAGGAGCCGCCCGGGGCGGGCCCGCTGGCCGCCCTGCACGCCGGACTCCGGCACACCGGCGCCGACCTGGTCCTCGTGCTCTCCGCCGACCTGCCCTTCCTGGACGCGGCGACCGTACGCGCCCTGCTCGCCGGCCCCGGCGCCGAGGGCACCCTGCTGCGCGACCCCGACGGCCGCGACCAGCCCCTGGTGGCCGCCTACCGGGCCGAACCGCTGCGCCGCGAGCTGGCCCTGCTGGCCACCGAGCACGGCAGCCTCACCGGCCTCCCGCTGCGGGCGCTCACCGCAGAACTCGACCTGGCCCGGGTCGAGGGCAGCAGCGCCGCCTCCTTCGACTGCGACACCTGGGAGGACCTGGCAGCCGCCCGTGCCCGCATCAGGGAGCATGGGACCGTGCTGGACGAATGGATCACCGCAGTCAAGAACGAGCTGGGCCTCGACGTCCCGGTCGACGTCACCGAGCTGCTCGACCTCGCCCGTGACGCCGCGCACGGCGTGGCCAGGCCCGCCGCGCCGCTGACCACCTTCCTGGTCGGTTACGCGGCCGCGCTGGCCGCCGCCGACGGCGCCGACCCGGAGGCCGCGCTCTCCGAGGCCTGCCGCAAAGCCACCGCGCTCGCCGGCCGCTGGGAGGCCGAGACGGGCCCCGCCGGGAAGGGCAGCGGATGACGACCGCCCCCGTGACACCCGAGGAGCGGGCCGTGACACCGGAGGAGCGGGCCGTGACACCGGAGGACCGGGCCGTCGAGGAGGCGCTGGCGCTGGTGAACGACCGCCGCACGGAGCCCGCCGGGGCGGCCCCCGGACACCGCGGCACCGACTGGGCCCGGGCCCGCGCCACCGCCGCCGCCGCGGGCCGGACCGGGCGCTCCCGCACACGTGCGGTACCGCTGGCCGACGCCCTCGGCGAGGTGCTGGGCGGCCCCCTGGAGGCGTTGACCGACCTGCCCTCCTTCGACACCTCGGCGATGGACGGCTGGGCGGTCGCCGGACCGGGTCCCTGGCGGATCCGGGAGGGCGGCGGGGTGCTGGCGGGCGCGGCCCGGCCGGAGCCGCTGGCCGACGGCGAGGCGGTGCGGATCGCCACGGGTGCCCGGATCCCCGGCGACACCACCGCGGTGATCCGCAGCGAGCACGCCCGGCACGACGCCGCCAAGGGGCAGCTGCACGCCGAGCGCGAGGTGGTGCCGGGCCAGGACATCCGGCCGCGGGGCCAGGAGTGCCGCTCGGGCGACCGGCTGCTGGCGGCCGGGACGCCCGTGACGCCCGCCGTGCTGGGGCTGGCCGCCGCCGCCGGGTACGACGAGCTGGTCACGGTGGCGCGGCCGCGCGTCGAGGTGCTGGTGCTCGGGGACGAGCTGCTGGCCGAGGGGCGGCCGCGGGACGGGCTGATCCGGGACGCGCTGGGGCCGATGCTGGGGCCGTGGCTGCGGGCCCTCGGCGCCGAGGTGACCGGGACGCGGCGGCTCGGCGACGATGCCGGGGCGCTGTACCGGGCGGTGACGGACTCCGCGGCGGACCTGGTGGTCACCACCGGGGGCACGGCCTCGGGGCCGGTGGACCACGTGCACCCGGTGCTGCGGCGGGCCGGGGCGGAGCTGCTGGTCGACGGGGTCTCCGTACGGCCGGGGCATCCGATGCTGCTGGCCCGGCTCGGGCCCGGGAAGCACCTGGTGGGGCTGCCCGGCAACCCGCTGGCCGCCGTGTCGGGGCTGCTGACGCTGGCCGAGCCGCTGCTGCGGGCCCTCGCGGGGCACGGGGTGCGGGAGGCGTACGCGGTGCCGGTGCGCGACGCCGTACCGGGCCACCCTCACGACACCCGGCTGGTGCCGGTGGCGCTGGACGGGGAGCAGGCCGTGCCGCTGCGGTTCCACGGGCCCGCGATGCTGCGCGGGATCGCCGCGGCGGACGCGCTGGCCGTCGTACCCCCGCACGGGGCGGAGGCGGGGCAGGAGCTGGAGGTCCTGGACCTGCCCTGGGCGGGCGGGGGCGCCGGCTCCGCCGGCTTCGGGTGGTCGCGGTGAAGCTGCCCGGACAGGACGCGATGGCCCGGCAGGCCGACGAGCGGCTGCTCGACCACCGCGTGAAGATGCCCAAGCGGGTCATCGAGAAGCCGCTGCGGCAGGTGGGCAAGCGGCTGCTGATGGCCTTCGGTGTGCTGGCCCTGACGGTCTTCATCGTCTGGATCGACCGCGCCGGGTACCACGACAACTCCGACGAGACCATCGATCTGCTCGACTGCATGTACTACGCGACGGTCACCCTCTCCACCACCGGGTACGGCGACATCGTCCCGTACAGCGACTCGGCGCGGCTGGCGAACATCCTGCTGATCACGCCGCTTCGCGTGCTGTTCCTGATCATCCTGGTCGGCACCACCCTGGAGGTCCTCACCGAACGGACCCGGGAGGAGTGGCGACTGAACCGCTGGAGGGCCCAGTTGCGTGAGCACACCGTCGTCGTCGGCTTCGGCACCAAGGGCCGGTCGGCGCTCCAGACGCTGCTGGCCACCGGCCTGCGGAAGGAGCGCGTGGTCATCGTCGACCCCAGCGCCAAGGTGATCGACATGGCCAACGCCGAGGGCTTTTCGGGGATCGTCGGCGACGCCACGCGCAGCGACGTGCTGCTCAGCGCCGAGGTCCAGAAGGCCCGTCAGATCGTGGTGGCCACCCAGCGGGACGACACCGCGGTGCTGGTCACCCTGACGGCCCGGCAGCTGAACCGCGGCGCGAAGATCGTGGCCGCGGTGCGCGAGGAGGAGAACGCCCCGCTGCTGAAGCAGTCGGGCGCGGACGCCGTCATCACCAGTGCGAGCGCGGCGGGCCGGCTGCTGGGGCTGTCGGTGCTCAGCCCGAGCGCGGGCGCGGTGATGGAGGACCTGATCCAGCAGGGCAGCGGCCTGGACCTGCTCGAACGCCCGGTGACCAGGTCCGAGGCGGGCAGGAACGTCCGGGAGACCGACGACCTCGTGGTGAGCGTGCTGCGGGGCCACCGGCTGCTGCCGTACGACGACCCGCACGCGAGCCCGCTCCAGCTGACCGACCGGCTGATCGTCATCGTGCGCGCGGCCCCGCCGGCCGAAGTCCTGGGCCCCCGGGGCGAGTAGCCTCGCGGGCATGCATGCGATCACGATCCCCCAGCCCGGCGGCCCAGAGGCCCTGGTGTGGGCCGACGTACCCGATCCGGTGCCCGGCGAGGGCGAGGTCCTCGTGGAGGTCGCGGCCAGTGCCGTGAACCGGGCCGATCTGCTCCAGCGGCAGGGCTTCTACAACCCGCCGCCCGGGGCCTCCCCCTACCCCGGCCTCGAATGCGCGGGCCGGATCACGGCGTTGGGGCCCGGGGTGACCGGGTGGGCCGTCGGCGACGAAGTGTGCGCGCTGCTCAGCGGCGGCGGGTACGCGGAGCAGGTGGCGGTGCCGGCCGGTCAGCTGCTGCCGGTGCCGGAGGGCCTGGACCTGGTGACGGCCGCCGCGCTGCCGGAGGTGGCCTGCACGGTGTGGTCGAACCTGTTCATGGTGGCCCACGTGCGGCCGGGCGAGACCGTGCTGGTGCACGGCGGTGCGAGCGGGATCGGCACGATGGCGATCCAGCTCGCGAAGGCCGTGGGGGCCCGGGTGGCCGTGACGGCGGGCGGCAAGGAGAAGCTGGCCCGCTGCGCGGAGCTGGGCGCGGACATCCTGATCGACTACCGCGAGCAGGACTTCGCCGAGGAGCTGAAGGCCGCCACGGGCGGTGCCGGGGCGGACGTGATCCTGGACATCATCGGGGCGAAGTACCTGGCGCGGAACGTGGACGCCCTCGCCGTGAACGGGCGGATGGTGGTCATCGGCCTGCAGGGCGGCGTGAAGGCGGAGCTCAACCTGGGGGCGCTGCTGGCGAAGCGGGCCGCGGTCGCCGGTACGACGCTGCGGGCCCGGCCGCTGGAGGAGAAGGCGGCGATCGTCGCCGCCGTCCGCGAACACGTGTGGCCCCTGGTCGAGGCCGGCCGCGTCCACCCGGTGGTCCACGCGACGTTCCCCCTCGCCGAAGCCTCCGCGGCCCACGCCGCCCTCGAATCGGGCACGCCGGTGGGCAAACTCCTGCTGACCCGCTGACGGCCCCGTGCCGGATGCGGCCCGTGCCGGGCCCGCTCCGCAAGCGCCGGAGGGGCTGGAACGTGCCACTCAGGGCATATCCGGCCTCGCCGGCGTTTGAGGCGCGGGGCTCTGGGGGCAGAGCCCCCGGTTCGGGATGGGGCGGGGTGGGGAAACGGCTCCGCGCAGCGGCAACGGCCCGCACCCCGCACCGCCCGCACCCGGAAGCGCACGGCACCCGGCACGGGCTCGGTGCGGGACGTGCGGCGGCCCCGTACCGCGTCCCGGACGGGAGCGGTACGGGGCCGGCCAGGGCTAGAGCGACCGCAGCAGCACCGTCGGGGACTCCACGCAGTCGGCGACGTACCGCAGGAAGCCACCCGCGGTGCCGCCGTCGCAGACCCGGTGGTCGAACGTCAGCGACAGCTGGACGACCTGACGGACCGCCAGCTCACCGCCGTGCACCCACGGCTTCGGGACGATCCGCCCCACGCCCAGCATCGCGGCCTCCGGGTGGTTGATGATCGGCGTGGAGCCGTCCACCCCGAACACCCCGTAGTTGTTCAGCGTGAACGTGCCGCCCGTGAGGTCCGCCGGCGCCAGCTTCCCGCCGCGCGCCAGCTCCGTCAGGCGGGCGAACTCCGCCGACAGACCCTCGGCGTTCATCGCGTCCGCGCCCTTGACCACCGGTACGACCAGGCCCCGCTCGGTCTGGGCGGCGAAGCCCAGGTGGACCGAGGGCAGCCGGACGATCTCGTTCGACGCGAGGTCGACGGTGGAGTTCAGCTCCGGGAAGCGGGCCAGCGCGGCCGTGCAGATCCGGGCCAGCAGGGCCAGTACCGAGACCTTCGGGCCGCCGGCGGCGTTCATCGCGGCCCGCGCGGCCATCAGCTCCGTGGCGTCCGCGTCCACCCAGCAGGTGGCGTCCGGGATCTCCCGGCGGCTGCGGGACAGCTTGTCGGCGACCACGCCGCGCAGCCCCTTGAGCGGGATCCGCTCCCCGGCCGCCGTCACCGGAGCCGCAGCGGCGGCGGCAGCGGCAGCGGCCGGAGCCGGAGCGGCGGCCGCGCGCAGCGCCGCCTCCACGTCGGACCGCAGGATCAGGCCCTCGGGCCCGCTGCCGGCGAGCCCGCGCAAGTCGATGCCGTTGTCCTTGGCCAGCTTGCGGACCAGCGGGGAGATCACCGGCACGGGACCGGCGGCGACCGCCACGGCGGCCGGAGCCGCAGCCACCGGGGTCGGGACCGGGGCAGGAGCAGCCGGAGCGGCAGCCGGCACGGGAGCCGCGGCCGACCCCGCCGGCCGCACCCGGCGACGCCGCGCCGGCCGGGAGTGGTCCGTGCCGTAGCCGACGAGCACGTTCCCCGAACCCGAGGCCGCCTCCGGCTCCGCGCCGCCGCCTTCCGGCAGCGTGGCGGTGCCCACGGCGACCGTCAGCAGCGGTGCCCCGACGGGCAGTTCGGTGCCCTCCTCGCCGAAGCGGGCGGTCACCACGCCCCCGTAGGGGCACGGCACCTCGACCATGGCCTTGGCCGTCTCGACCTCGACCACCGGCTGGTCGATGGCGACGACGTCGCCCACCTGCACCAGCCAGCGCACGATCTCGGCCTCGGTGAGCCCCTCACCGAGGTCGGGCAGCTTGAACTCCAGTACCTGAGGCATCAGTTCTCCCACTGGAGACGGGCCACGGCGTCCAGGATCCGGTCGACGCCCGGCAGGTGGTGCTTCTCCAGCATCGGCGGCGGGTACGGGATGTCGAAGCCCGCGACGCGCAGCACCGGGGCCTCCAGGTGGTGGAAGCACCGCTCCGTGATGCGGGCGGCGATCTCGCCGCCGGGACCGCCGAAGCCGGTGGACTCGTGGACCACGACCGCGCGGCCGGTGCGGCGTACCGACGCGGCCACCGTCTCCTCGTCGAAGGGGACCAGCGAGCGCAGGTCGACGACCTCCAGGTCCCAGCCCTCCTCCTTGGCGGCCTCGGCCGCCTCCAGGCAGGCGGGCAGGGAGGGCCCGTACGTGATCAGCGTGGCGCTCGTGCCGCGGCGGCGGACCACCGCGCGTCCGATCGGCTCGACCGCGGCCGGGGCCTCCGGCGACCAGTCGGACTTGGACCAGTAGAGCCGCTTCGGCTCCAGGAAGATCACCGGGTCGTCGCTGGCGATCGACGCGCGCAGCAGGCCGTACGCGTCCTCGACGGTCGCCGGGGTCACCACGTGCAGGCCGGGCGTGGCCATGTAGTACGCCTCGGAGGAGTCGCAGTGGTGCTCCACGCCGCCGATGCCGCCGCCGTACGGCACGCGGATCGTGATCGGCAGCGGCATCGCGCCGCGCGTGCGGTTCCGCATCTTCGCGACGTGGCTGAAGAGCTGCTCGAAGGCGGGGTACGCGAAGGCGTCGAACTGCATCTCGACCACGGGGCGCAGCCCGTACATCGCCATGCCGACGGCCGTGCCGAGGATGCCCGCCTCGGCGAGCGGCGTGTCCGTGACCCGGTCCTCGCCGAACTCCTTGGCCAGCCCGTCGGTGATCCGGAAGACGCCGCCGAGCGCACCGACGTCCTCGCCCATGATGTGGACGGTCGGGTCGTCGGCCAGCGAGTCGCGCAGCGCGCGGGTCAGGGCCTGCGCCATCGTCGCGGGCTTGCGCCCGGTGGCGGGCTGGGTGGCGGTGGTCATCACTCGCCCTCCGCTTCCAGTTCGGCACGGAGCATGGCCGCCTGCTCGCGCAGCTGGCTCGTCTGCTCCGCGTAGACGTGCGTGAAGAGGTCCATCGGGTCCAGCACCGGGTCGGCGTTCATCCGCTCGCGCAGGGCGGCGGCCATCGTCTCGGCCTCGTCCTTCGCCGCGCGCTTGAGGTCCTCGTCGAGGATGCCCCGGGCGGTCAGCTCGCGCTCCAGGAGCAGGATCGGGTCGTGTCCGCGCCAGGCCTCGACCTCGGCGTCACCGCGGTAGCGGGTGGCGTCGTCGGCGTTGGTGTGCGCCTCCATCCGGTACGTGACCGCCTCGATCAGGGTCGGGCCGCCGCCGGCCCGCGCCTTGCGCACGGCCTCGGCCAGCACCTCGTGGACGGCGGCCACGTCGTTCCCGTCGACCAGACGGCCCGGCATCCCGTACCCGACGGCCTTGTGGGCCAGGGAGGGGGCGGCCGTCTGCTTGGCGAGCGGGACGGAGATGGCGAAACCGTTGTTCTGGACCAGGAAGACCACCGGCGCCTGCCATACGGCGGCGAAGTTCAGGGCCTCGTGGAAATCGCCCTCGCTGGTGCCGCCGTCGCCGACCATCGCCAGCGCCACCACGTCGTCGCCCTTGAGGCGGGCGGCGTGGGCCAGGCCCACGGCGTGCGGCAGCTGGGTGGCGAGCGGGGTGCTCAGGGGGGCGATCCGGTGCTCGTGGGGGTCGTAACCCGTGTGCCAGTCGCCGCGCAGCAGCGTCAGCGCCTGGACGGGGTCGAGACCGCGCGCCACGGCCGCCAGGGTGTCCCGGTAGCTGGGGAACAGCCAGTCGCGCTCTTCCAGCACCATCGCCGCGGCGATCTCGCACGCCTCCTGGCCGACGGTGGAGGGGTACACGGCGAGCCGGCCCTGCTTGGTGAGGGCGGTGGCCTGGGCGTTGTAGCGCCGGCCGCGCACCAGCTCGGCGTAGGCCCGGCGCATCAGCTCCGGGTCGAGACGGTCCGCCGCCGGGGTGCCGAGCACGCGGTACGGCTCGGCGTCCGGCAGCAGCGGCGCCGCGTCGGTACGGGGCCGCCAGGCGGGCGGCGGGGTGGGGCGGTAGTCCGCACCGGGCAGCTCTTGCACCGTCATGGCGCGAGCACCTCCTCGTGGGAAGCGGGCTGGGGTACTTCCCGGCGGTGACCGGGACGCGGGCAGCCCCGGGTGTGAGGTGCCTCACCTACCGATTGTTCGGTCGTGGGCGCATTTTGGCTACAGGCCGCATGAGGCTGTGGACAAAAGGACATCCAGACCCTGGGATGTATGCAGGACGTCCAGGACAGGGAGGCCGAAGGCGATGGCGGATGAACAAATGGCCGAGGCGGCGACGGACGGGCCCGACGCCCCCCTCGCCGTGCCGGGCCCCGCGGCCCCGGCTCCCGCGGCACCGCCCCGCCCGCTGGACGCGATCGACCGTGCGATCCTCCAGATCCTCAAGACCGACGGCCGCGCCTCGATACGCTCCGTCGCCGAGCGGGTCCACGTGTCGCGCGCCAACGCCTACGCCCGGATCAACCGCCTGATCGACGACGGCGTGATCCGTGGGTTTTCGGCCAGGATCAACCACGAGCGGGCGGGCCACGGCGCCTCCGCGTACATCACCCTGCGGATCGTGCAGAACTCCTGGCGGACCGTGCGGGAGCAGCTGGAGGCACTGCCGGGCGCCGCCCACATCGCGCTGGTCAGCGGGGACTTCGACGTCCTGCTGCTGGTGCACACGCCGAACAACCGGACGCTGCGGGAGCTGGTGCTGACCCGGCTGCAGGCCATCCCGGAGGTGCTGTCGACGCGGACGCTGCTGGTCTTCGAGGAAACCGACCTGGACGCGTCGACGGAGGCGCCCTGAGCCGTTCCCCCTCCGGGGGAAACGGCCTAGCCGGCGGCGGTGACGACCGTGATCACGGTGACCGCTGCCATCGCGGCCTGCATGTCACGGAGGGCGGAGCGGACGCTCTCGGCCGCCCACTGTCCCGTCGCGACCTCCTCCATCCGCGACGCGATCTGCCGGGCGGGGCCCTCGGGGAAGGCCAGACGGTGCAGCTTGGACGCATGGAGCAGCCCGATGAGGCCGGCGGTCCGGGTGTCCGGCTCGGCGCCGGCCAGCACCACGCCCCGCAGCCGGTCCCGCAGTTCTCGTTCCACCGCGCCGTCGGCCTCGGGGTAGCGACGGATCGGGAACATTCCGAGCGCCATGCGCCTCTCCTCCACCACCACGCCGCGCGCACACAGGCGTTCGAGGGTGGCGGACACGGCCTTGGCCTGGTCCTTCGTCAGCCAGTCCGTCACCCGGCGCCTGCCCCGGGCCCCCAGCCAGCTCGCGATCAGCGCCGCCCTGCCATCGAGCAGCGGGTCCCCGGTCGGGGCCGCATCCACCAGTTCCAGGTGCTTGCCCCGGACCGCGACCCTGCCGGCCAGCACCAGTTCGAGCAGGATCCCACCCGCCACCGCCCAGCCGGCGGCCTGCCGCTGCTTCGCCGATCCGGACTCGTCGTCCAGGGAGAGCAGCATGATCTCCTCGGCCAGTGTGACCGCCATGGCCAGTACCCCCGTGCATCCAAATGATCACTGTCTTGCCTGGTCAGACGCCTCGCCCCCCGAGGAGGTTCCTGCGCGGCCCCCGCCGCCGGATGTTCGTCTCGAACCCTCCGGCCACCTGGCCTGATCCACGGGACACGGCTCAGGGCGTGGCCGGGGGCCCCTGGGCCGTGGGCGGGGTTCCCCAGCCGTCCTCGCGCACCCGCAGCGCGAGGTCGATCTTGGTGTAGGCGGGCCGCCCGGCCCGCTGGTACTTCTCCTTCACCTGGTCCAGGTAGTACTTCGCCGTGTTCGGGCTGATCCGGGCCCTGCGCGCGGTGGCCTTGAGGGTCAGCCCCGAGGCGTAGTCGAGCAGCACCTGGAGCTCCCGCGGGGCCAGCCGGGGCCGGTCGGGGGCGCTGTCGTGGGCCCAGGCGAAGGCCAGCTCCGGGGAGTGCGCCGTGCCGCCGGCCGCGACCGCCCCGACCGCCTCCGCCAGCACCTCCAGGGAGTGGTCCTTGGTGAGGTAGCCGTCGGCGCCGGCGGCCACCGTCGCGACGATCCGCTCCCGGTCGGCCACCGTGCTGATCACCAGCACCCGGCAGCCCGCGGCGCGCAGCCGCCGGACGTTGTCCTCCGGCGCCGAGCCGTCCCGCAGCACCAGGTCGAGCAGGACCACCTCGGCCGCGGCCCCGCCGGCCGCCAGCAGGGCGTCCACCGTGGCCTCGGCGGCCAGCAGCCGCAGCAGCGGGGCGGCGGGGCCCGTACCCGGGCCGGTGCCGTCCGTACGCGCCGCCGCGGGGCCCGTACCGGCGCCGCCGGCGCCCGGCTCCGCGTCCCCGCTCCCTGGCCGCGCATCCCGGACGCCGGGCCCCGCGTCCCCCGCCCGTACGTCCGTCCGTACGTCCGCCCGCCCCAGCCACGAGGCCAGCCCGTCCCGCAGCATCCGGTCGTCGTCCACCACCGCGACCCGCACGACCCGCCGCCCGCCCCCGGGCGCGCCGCCGGTCACGCCGGCCACCGGAGCTCGACCCGGGTGCCCTCGTCCGGGGCGCTGTCCACCTCGGCCCGGCCCCCGATGCCGGCCAGCCGCTGGTGGACGGACCGGCGCAGCCCCGTACCGCCGCCCGGCGGCCGCCCGGGGTCGAAGCCGGCCCCCCGGTCCACCACCGTCACCACCGCGCCCCGGCCGGTCCCCGCGGCGGTCAGCCAGGCGCGCCCGGTGCCGGCGTGGCACAGGACGTTGTTCAGGGCCTCGGACACCGCCGCGGCCAGGGCCACCGCCACCGGCCGGGGCACGCCGGGCAGCGCCGCGTACTGGGCGGTGATCCGCAGCCCCAGGCACTCGGCACCCCGTACCGCCTCCTCCAGCGCCGCACCCAGCGGCACCTCCGCGAAGGGCTCCGCACGGCCGTGCTCCCGGCAGCCGCCGCCCTCCGCACAGCCGTCCTCCGCCCAGCCGTCCTCCGCACAGCCCGGCTCGTCGTCGCGCTGGATCAGCCGCCGCAGGTACGCCGCCTCACGGCCGCAGCGCTCGCGGACCTCCGGCGCGTTCGCGTCCACCCGGCCCGCGGCGATCGTGGTCAGGGTGGCCAGCACCGTGTCGTGCAGGGCGCGGTGGTGGGCCATCCGCTCCGCCTGCCGGGCGCGCCGGGCCTCGGCCCGTACGGCCTGCTCGGTGGCCCGGTCGAGCAGGGTGCCCTGCCGGGTCAGGTACCACCAGAAGACCCGCGCCATCACGGCCGAGGAGACCACGGAGCTGAGGTGGCCGAAGAGCGCGCCGGTGGCCTGCCCCTGGGCCGCCACGAGCGGCGCGGCCAGCAGCACCGCCACCGCGCCGGCCACCGACCGCAGCCCCAGCCCGGCCCCCGCGGCGGCAGCGGCGGACCCGCCGAGCAGCACCGTCCAGGGGTTGGCCAGCACCGTCCCGAGCCCGAGCGCGTACGAGGCCCCCACGGGCAGCGCGAAGCCGGTGACCAGCACGTCCGCCCACACCCACGCGGGCGCGAACCAGCCGCGGCGGTGCGCCGTCCCGAACAGCAGGGCACTGGCGGCGAGGGCGGTGCCGAGCAGGACCCAGCAGGCCGCGCCGGCCACGGTGCCCCGCACCACGGCTCCCAGCGCGACGACGAGGTGGCTGAGCCGGTAGAGACCGGTCGCCAGCAGGACGAACCGCTGCGCGCGCTGGAGCCCCGAGCCGCCGACCCTCACCACAGCCTCCGCCGTGAACACACCCCCCAGAAAGGGCGGGTACCCGTGGGCCAGTGGATCTCGCTAGGTTCACAACCGTCAAGAACGTCCCCAGACAGACCTTTTCAGTCGTTTCCAGTCAGGGGGGACGTCGAGCCACCCGCAGTTCCAGGGGGTTCTGTGGGGTCACCGGCCGAAGGGTCTCGGGGGAGCCCCGTGCCCTCCCCTCCGGATCTCCCCCGATTCCGGAGGGAAGGGCCTAGCCGGTGGTGCGGAGGCCGTCGAAGGCGAGTCCTGCGACGGCCTCCGCGACGCGTTCCGCCTCCACGCCCGCGCTGGTCTCCGGGTGCGGGCGGTACCACTCGACCAGCGAGTTGACCATGCCGAAGAGCAGCCGGGTCGCGAGCCTGATGTCCACGTCGGCCCGCAGGTCGCCCTCGGCCTGGGCGGCCTTGAGCAGGTCGGCGACCTGGTGGTCGAACTCGCGGCGGCGCTCCAGCGCCCACCGCTCGGTCCGGGTGTTGCCCCGGACGCGCAGCAGCAGCGTCACGTACGGGAGCTCCGCGACCAGCACCTCGACGGTGCGGCGCGTGACGTACTCGACCCGCTCGATGGCCCGCCCGCGGGTGGCGCCGGGCTCGTCGAGGATGCCGAAGAGCCCGTCGAGCGCCCGGCTCACGGCCCGGCGCAGCAGCTCCTCCTTGCCCGCGACGTGGTGGTAGATCGAGGACTTGGAGATGCCGGCCGCCTTGGAGAGGTGCTCCATGGAGGTGCCGTCGTAGCCGCGCTCGTTGAAGACCCGCACCGCCACCGAGAGCAGCGTCTCGGGGGTGTACGTGTCCCTCCTGGCGGTGGTCACGGGGCGCTCACCCCGTCCGCGTCGTCGGGGGCCGTCGCCTCGGGAGCCACGCCCTCGGAGCCGGTGGCCTCGGAGGGCCCGTCCGCGTCCTCCGGCCCGGCCGCGTACGACTTGCGGAAGAGGGCGAGCGAGGGCGCGTACCGGCCGCCGGGGCAGCGTCCGTCGAGGTTCTCCAGCAGCTCGTACGCCCAGTCCTGGCCCACCCGCTCGTGCCACTGCCCGGGGCCCAGCGGGTAGTTCACGCCGAGCCTCATCGCGGTGTCGATGTCCTCCTCGCTCGCCGCGCCCTTGGCCACCGCGTCGGCGGCCAGGTCGATCAGCATCGCGACGGTGCGGGCCACGATCATGCCCGGGACGTCGCCGATCACGCTGACCTGCTTGCCGAGCCGCTGGAAGAGGCCGACCGCCTCGGCCAGGGTCTCGGGGGAGGTGTCCTCGGACGCCGCGAGGGCGATCCGGGTCGCGCCGCGGTAGTCGAGGGCCAGGTCGAAGTAGACGACGTCGGCGAACTCGACCGAGGTCTTGCCGTCGGTGAGGACCAGCTGGCCCTCGCCCGGCAGCTGGATGTACGGCCCGCCGGCCTCGACGGCCTCGACGGTGATCCCGGCCTCCTCGATGAGGTCGACCAGCCCGGCGGCCGGACCGAGGTCGCCCACGACGGTGACGTACTCCGGGGCCTCCTCGGGGCCCGCGGTGTGCGGGGCGGGGACGGCGGCGCCGCCGCCCTCGTACGCGAACCAGCCCTGCCCGGACTTGCGGCCGAGCCGGCCCGACTGGACCAGGCGGCGCTGCGAGAGGGAGGGCAGGAACTTGGGGCTGCGGAAGAACGACTCCCAGACGGAGCGGGTGACCGCCTCGTTCACGTCCTGGCCGATCAGGTCGGTCAGCTCGAACGGGCCCATCTTGAAGCCGCCGCTCTCGCGGAGCACGGCGTCGATGGTGGCCGGGTCGGCGCCCTGCTCCTCGTGGACCGCGAAGGCCTCGGCGTAGAAGGGGCGGGCGATCCGGTTGACGATGAAGCCGGGGGTGTCGGCGCAGCGGACCGGGGTCTTCCCCCAGGCCAGGGCGGTGCCGAAGGCGCGCTCGGCGGCCTCGGGCTCGGTCGCGTACCCGCTGACCACCTCCACGAGCGGGAGGAGGGGGGCCGGGTTGAAGAAGTGGAGTCCGACCAGGCGGCCCGCGTGCTTGAGGGGGGCCGCGAGCTCGGTGACGGAGAGGGAGGAGGTGTTGGTGGCGAGCAGGCAGTCGGGGGCGACCACCGCCTCCAGAGCGGTGAAGAGCCGCTGCTTGGCCGCCACGTCCTCCAGGATCGCCTCGACGACCAGGGCGCAGTCGGCCAGCTCGGACAGCTCGCGCGCCGCACCGATCCGGCCGGTCGCCGCGTCGGCGGCGGCCCGGTCCAGGCGGCCCTTGGCGACCAGTCGCTCGACACGGCCGATGACGGCCGTGACGGCCGCGTCGGCGCGCTCGGGCACGGCGTCGTGGAGCAGTACGGGGTGACCCGCGAGGAGGGCGACCTGGGCGATGCCCTGGCCCATCGTGCCGGTGCCGACGACCGCCACCGTGCGGGACCGCTCGATTCCTGTCATGACCCCGATCCTCCCGCATGCGTTGTCCACAACCCGACCCCGGGCCCTCTTGTCCCGACCGATCGTTCGGTTACTCTACTTCCAGTCTGCTCTTCTCCACCCGCCTCTGCGCGATCTCACCCCGATCCAGCCCGGCTCAACGAGGAGTTGGTCCCTGATGTCCGCCGCGCTCTCCCTCTCGACGCTCTCCGAGAAGCACCGGCCCACCCTCGACCAGGCGCTGGAGGCCATCCGCAGCCGCGCGTACTGGTCCCCGCACCCCGAGCACCCCAAGGCGTACGGCGAGACCGCGCCGGCCGACGGCCAGGCCGCCTTCGAGGCCCTCCGCGGCACCCGCTTCGACCTGGGGCAGCCCGGCACCGACGACTGGACGGGCAGCGAGGTCTCCCCGTACGGCATCGAGCTGGGCGTCGAGTACCCGCACGTCGACGCGGACGTGCTGCTGCCCGCCATGAAGGCGGGGATGGCCGCCTGGCGCGACGCCGGCCCCGAGGCCCGTGCGCTGGTCTGCATCGAGATCCTGGCGCGCATCGGCGCCCGCACCCACGAGTTCGCGCACGCGGTGATGCACACCAGCGGGCAGGCGTTCATGATGGCGTTCCAGGCGGGCGGCCCGCACGCGCAGGACCGCGGCCTGGAGGCCGTGGCGTACGCGTACGCGGAGCAGGTCCGGGTGCCCGGCCAGGCCGACTGGTCCAAGCCCCAGGGCAAGCGCGACCCGCTGAAGCTGGACAAGCGCTTCGTCGCCGCCCCGCGCGGCATCGCGCTGATGATCGGCTGCAACACCTTCCCGACGTGGAACGGCTACCCCGGCCTGTTCGCCTCCCTCGCCACCGGCAACCCGGTGCTGGTCAAGCCGCACCCGCGTGCCGTGCTGCCGCTGGCGCTGACCGTGCAGGTCGCCCGCGAGATGCTGGCCGAGGCCGGCTTCGACCCGAACCTGGTGGCCCTGGCCGTCGAGCGTCCGGGCGAGGGCATCGCCAAGGACCTGGCCACCCGTCCCGAGGTCAAGATCATCGACTACACGGGATCGACCTCGTTCGGCGACTGGCTGGAGGCCAACGCCCGACAGGCGCAGGTCTACACGGAGAAGGCCGGCGTCAACACGGTCGTCATCGACTCGACCGACGACTACAAGGGCATGCTGTCCAACCTGGCCTTCTCGCTGTCCCTGTACAGCGGCCAGATGTGCACCACCCCGCAGAACCTGCTGATCCCCCGCGAGGGCATCGCCACGGACGCCGGCCACAAGTCGTACGACGAGGTCGTCACCGACCTCGCCGGCGCGGTGGACGGCCTGCTGGGCGACGACGCCCGGGCCAACGCCCTGCTGGGCGCCCTGGTCAACCCGGACGTCAAGGCCCGCCTGGAGGCGGCGGCCGGGCTCGGCGAGGTCGCGCTGGCCTCCCGCGAGGTGGCCAACCCCGAGTTCCCGGACGCGGTGGTCCGTACGCCGGTCATGGTCAAGCTCGACGCGGCCAAGCCGGACGACTCCGCCGCGTACATGTCCGAGTGCTTCGGCCCGGTCTCCTTCGCCGTGGCGGTCGACTCCACGGCGGACGCGCTGGAGCTGCTGCGGCGCACGGTCCGCGAGCAGGGCGCGATGACGGTCGGCGCGTACACCACCGACGACGCCACCGAGCGCGCCCTCGAAGAGGTCTGCCTGGACGAGTCCGCGCAGCTCTCGCTGAACCTCACCGGCGGGGTGTACGTCAACCAGACGGCCGCCTTCTCCGACTTCCACGGCTCGGGCGGCAACCCGGCGGCCAACGCCGCGCTGTGCGACGGCGCCTTCGTCGCCAACCGCTTCCGCGTGGTGGAGGTCCGCCGCCAGGCCTAGGCCTTCACGGCCGTTCCACTGGGGCGGGCCCGCCCCAGTGGAACAGGGCCATGGCCACGCTGGTGGCCAGGTTGTAGCTGGAGACCTGCGGGCGCATCGGCAGCGACACCAGGTGGTCGGCACGCTCGCGCAGCTCGGGCGAGATGCCGTGCCGCTCGGAGCCGAAGGCCAGCAGGGCGTTGTCCGGGAGGGTGAGGGCGCGGATGTCCTCGCCCTCCGGGTCCAGCGCGTAGAGGGGGCCGGGCGGCAGCGTGCCGACCGTCAGCCGCTCCACGGCGGTGGCGTAGTGCAGGCCGGCCCCGGCCCGTACGACGTTCGGGTGCCACGGGTCCAGGTCCCCGGTGGTCACCACCCCGGTGGCCCCGAAGCCGGCGGCCAGCCGCACGACCGCGCCGACGTTGCCGAGGTTGCGCGGGTTGTCGAGCACGATGACCGGCGCGGGGCGCGCGGGGTCGGCGAGGGCGGCCATGTGGGCCTCCCGGGCGGGCCGCACGGCGAGGGCGGCCACGCCCGTGGGGTGCACCCGCAGCAGCAGCTCGTGCAGCACCTGGGTGGGCACCTCGCGCAGCAGCCGGTCGAGGTCCGGCACCACGTCGGGCGCGAGCCCCCGGGCCAGCCGCAGCACCGCGGCCTTGTCGTCGCTGAGCGCGATCCGCACGTCGGCCCCGAACCGCAGCGCGTGCTTGACCGCATGGAACCCGTCGAGCAGCACCCCGCCGTCCCCGGCCCCCCGCCACTCGACCACGGCCTCGGCCACCCCGGCCCCGTCGCCCGCGCGCGGGCCGACACCCTGCCCTCCCCGGACCCCATCACCCCGGCCCGTCCCGGCCCCGTCCCGACGCCCTCCGTCACCACGGAACCCGCCCACGCCTCCGGAACCAGTCCCGCCCGACCCCCCGGGACCCGACTCTCCCGAACCCGGCCCGCCCAACTCTCCCGAACCCGGCCCGCCCGACCCCCCAGGGCCCGACTCTCCCGAACCCGGCCCGCCCGACTCTCCCGAACCCGGGCCGCCCGACCCCCCAGGGCCCGGCTCTCCCGAACCCGGCCCGCCCGACTCTCCGGAACCCGGGCCGCCCGACCGTCCAGGGCCCGCCGCCCCGCCCTCGTCCGGGCGTACCGCCCCGCTGCGCTCGCTCATAAGCCCAGCCTATGCAGCCGCGGGCCCCCACCCCGCGCCGCACGCCCCGCCTCCCACCACCACGCCCGAACGCAGTACCACCGGCCGCTGCGCGGGCAGTCCCCACCCCGCCCTTCTCCCGTTCACCGGGGCAGGCCCCGGACCCCGCCCGGTCTCGGCCACCGCCTCCGGGGCTCCGCCCCGGCCGCCGCGCCTCAAACGCCGGCGAGGCTGCAACGTCCCTGGGGCACATCCAGCCCCTCCGGCGTTTGAGGAGCGGGGGTACGGGGGCGGAGCCCCCGAAAGGGTCCGGGCGAAGCCCGGGGAACGGAGGAAGGGCGGGTCGGGGACAGCCCCGCAGGGCAACCACCCGCACCCGG
Source organism: Streptomyces sp. NPDC101118 (assembly GCF_044759445.1). NCBI lineage: Bacteria > Bacillati > Actinomycetota > Actinomycetes > Kitasatosporales > Streptomycetaceae > Streptomyces > Streptomyces sp. NPDC101118. Next base: position 424,894 of record NZ_JBIVZG010000004.1, read on the forward strand.
CAACGACGCGGCACCCGCAACAGACCGCATCCGGCACGGCCCGGCACCACCGCAGCACCGGCACCAGCAGCCCCGGCACGGGACCGGCACGGGCCCGGCACGACCCCACAGCCGCCCCCGGAACCGCGGCTCAGCGCACCGCGTCCGGCGCAGCCGCAGGCTCCCCACCGGCCACCTGCCCCGGCACCGAAGCAGCCGCCGTCACGCTCCCGGCCCCCGGAGAGGCACCGGCAGCTCCCGGCACGGGCCCGGCACCGCCGCCACCCGCCCCCGGCACGGAACCCGGCACAGGACCCGGCCCGGAACCCGGCACGGGACCCGGCACCGCAGCCCCCCGCCCCCCAGGCCACCGCAGCCGCCCGCCAAGGGCACCCACCCACACCAGGAAGGCCGTCGGCAGGAACACCGCATCGGCGGCGATCATCGCCAGCGAAAAGAACGGCAGCCCCAGCACCACCGCGATCCCCGCGTGCTCCAGCATCATCACGCCCAGCAGCACGTTCTTCACCCGCCGGTTGAACAGCGTGAACGGGAACGCGACCTGCACCGCCACCGTCCCGTAGGACAGCAGCAGCACGACCACCCCGCTCGCCCCCAGCAGCTCCGACAGCGCGGGCCACGGCGCGAAGTAGTCCAGGTTCAGCGGGTAGTACAGGGCGGTCCCGTCCTGCCACCGCGAGCCCTGGATCTTGTACCAGCCGGCGGTCGCGTAGATCAGGCACACCTCGGCCATGACCACCAGCATCCCCGCGTTGTGGATCACGTTCGCCACCACGTCCAGCAGCGCCCGCCCCTCCCCCCGCGGGTCGTACCGCTCGGCGAGCCACCACACGCCCTGGGCCGTCCACAGCACGGCGAACACGCCGAGCCAGCCGACACCCAGCTTCCCGGTCCCGCCGGCGGCCATCAGCACGGCCCCCAGCAGCACCCACAGCACCGCCCCCGCGCCCCCAGCGGAACCGGCGGAACCAGCGGAACCAGCGGAACCAGCGGAACCAGCGGAACCAGCGGAACCGGCCGCACCACCACCGGCACCCGCACGCCCCCGCCGCGCATCCAGCGACCACACCTGCGCGCACCGCGTCAGCACCAGGTACATCGCCATCAGGTGAATGACGTTGTCACCGCCGTCGCCCATGAACACGCTGCGGTTCTGCAGGGACAGCACCCCGACCAGGAACAGCGCCGACGCCGCCCTGGTGTGCCACCCCAGCAGCAGCATCACGGAAGCGGCCACGGCGAGCGCGTACACGGCCTCGAACCACACCACCCCGTCCGACCACAGCAGCACGGTGAAGGCGTCGTTTCCCGCTACCAGCCGCTCCGCGAGGTCGAAGCTCCAGGGCCCCCCGGGCCCGTACAGCTCGCGCCGGTTCGGGAACTCCCGCAGCAGGAAGAGCAGCCAGGTCGCGGAGAAGCCGATCCGGATGACCGCGCTCTGGTACGGGCCCAGGGCGCGCCCGGTGACCTTCCCGAGGGCCCGGGCGGCGGCGGCGGTCAGGCGGTCGGCGGCAGGGGCGCTCACGGTGCGGTCTCCTCGCGCTGGGCTCCGGCCGCGGTGGCGGGGAGGTCGGCCGCGGTCACGTTCCACCAGGGCAGTTCCCGGTAGTAGACCTGGGTGTCGGTCTTCTCGTCGCTGTACGGGGGCGCGGGGACCGCCCGCGTCGCGGAGCGCAGCTGGACCCGCTCGACGACCCCGGCCGGCCGGCGCTCGTGCAGCCGCTGCATCGCGATCCGGCGCAGGTAGGCCTCGGAGAGGCGGCCGCGCTCGCCGTTGGCGCGGTTCTGGTCGTCGTGCGAGCCGGTGAAGAAGTCCCAGGCGCGTCGCAGTTCGTTCTGGTGGACGTGGCTGGGCAGCGGATTGTGGCGTATCTCCGCGCCGTCCTCGGCGGACAGGTCGCGCCAGCCGGTGGTGACCCGCTCGCCGCTCGGGGTGCGCAGCTCGGCGCGGACCTGGACGGCGATGTTCTGCTGGAGGGGGTTGGGGGCGAACAGCTTCCAGTTCTGCTCGAACTCGGGGTAGATCCACTCGTCGACGGTCCCGGCGTGCTTCCTGCTGACCGTGTTGGCGGGTGCGACGTGCAGGAAGACCATCGCCAGGTGCCAGCAGGCGGTCACCACGACCGCGCCCAGGGCGAGCGCGGCCAGCGACCGGTACGGCAGGGACAGCCCGGCGATCCCGGGCGCGCGTACGGCCCCGTGCCCCGCTACGCCGCCGAACGCACCCGGCACCTCGCCGGCCGTCGCATCGGCCTCACCCGGCACGCCACCAGCAGCCTCACCAGGCCCAGGAACCTCGCCCGGCACCTCCGCCCCAGGCGCCCCGGCGGCCGTCACGACGGGCCCGGACTCCCCCGCCGGGGCACCGCGGCCCCCGCCCTCGTTCGCATCCATCCCGCCCCGCTCCTCGGCCGTCCACAGGGGTCAGCGACACCGGTGCGCGGCAGTCCGCGGCAGCGACGTCGTCCACAGAGGTTGACACCCTACGGGCCGCCGTCTCACCATTGAAGAGGATGAACCGAACGATCGGTCGGTCGGGACCCGGACAGGGGGCCAGCATGGTGGCAGTGACGCAGGACGCGGCGGCGGGACAGGTGCCCGACCCGGCGCTGGTCGCCGCGTTCGAGGCGGCCGTGGCGGCCGACGAGCGCGTCGAGCCCCGCGACTGGATGCCGGACGAGTACCGCGCCTCGCTGGTCCGCCAGATGGCACAGCACGCGCACTCGGAGATCATCGGCATGCAGCCGGAGGCGAACTGGATCACCCGCGCGCCCTCGCTGCGCCGCAAGGCGATCCTGATGGCCAAGGTGCAGGACGAGGCGGGCCACGGGCTGTACCTCTACAGCGCGGCGGAGACCCTCGGCACCAGCCGCGACGAGCTGCTCGACAAGCTCCACGCCGGCAAGCAGAAGTACTCCTCGATCTTCAACTACCCCACCCTCACCTGGGCCGACGTCGGCGCGATCGGCTGGCTGGTGGACGGGGCCGCGATCACCAACCAGGTCCCGATCTGCCGCTGCTCGTACGGCCCGTACGCCCGCGCGATGGTCCGGATCTGCAAGGAGGAGTCCTTCCACCAGCGGCAGGGCTTCGAGCTCCTGCTCGCGCTGTCGAAGGGCACCCCGGAGCAGCACGCGATGGCCCAGGACGCGGTGGACCGCTGGTGGTGGCCGTCGCTGATGATGTTCGGCCCCCCGGACGACGAGTCGGTGCACAGCGCGCAGGCCATGGCCTGGAAGATCAAGCGCCACTCGAACGACGAGCTGCGCCAGCGCTTCGTCGACATCGCCGTCCCGCAGGCCGAGGCGCTGGGGCTGACGCTCCCGGACCCGGACCTGAAGTGGAACGAGGAGCGCGGGCACCACGACTTCGGCGCCATCGACTGGTCCGAGTTCTGGAACGTCCTCAAGGGCAACGGCCCGTGCAACGAACAGCGCATCACCCAGCGCCGCACGGCGCACGAGGAAGGCGCCTGGGTGCGCGAGGCCGCCGCGGCCTACGCCGCCAAGCACACGCACGACACCGGCACGCACACGCACGACCAGCAGCAGGAGGCACGGGCATGACGCAGAACTGGCCGCTGTGGGAGGTGTTCGTGCGCTCGCGCCGCGGGCTCTCGCACACCCACGCCGGGAGCCTGCACGCCCCGGACGCCGAGATGGCGCTGCGGAACGCCCGCGACCTGTACACGCGGCGGAACGAGGGCGTCTCCATCTGGGTGGTGCCGTCCGCGGCCGTCACCGCGTCCTCGCCGGACGAGCGGGACCCGTTCTTCGCGCCGTCCGCCGACAAGCCGTACCGCCACCCGACGTTCTACGAGGTCCCGGACGGGGTGAAGAACCTGTGACCGCCACGCCCGAGACCGGCACCGCCGTCCGGACCGCCGCCCTCGCCCTGGGCGACGACGCCCTCGTCCTGGCCCAGCGGCTGGGCGAGTGGGCGGGCCACGCCCCGGTCCTGGAGGAGGAGGTGGCCCTGGCGAACATCGCGCTGGACCTGCTCGGCCAGGCCCGCGTGCTGCTCTCCATGGCCGGTGACGAGGACGAGCTGGCGTACCTGCGCGAGGAGCGGGAGTTCACCAACCTCCAGCTCGTCGAGCAGCCCAACGGCGACTTCGCCCACACCATCGCCCGCCAGCTGTACTTCTCCACTTACCAGCACCTGCTGTACGCGGCGCTGGCGGCCGGGGACGGCGAGTTCGCCCCCCTCGCCGCCAAGGCCGTGAAGGAGACCGAGTACCACCGCGACCACGCCACCCAGTGGACGCTCCGGCTGGGCGACGGCACCGACGAGAGCCGCGCCCGGATCCGGCGGGCCCTGGACGCCCTGTGGCGGTTCACGGGCGAGATGTTCCAGCCGGTCGACGGCCTCGACGTGGACTGGGCTGCCCTGGAGGCCGCCTGGCTCGCGGCGGTCGGCGCGGTGCTGGAGCGGGCCACGCTCACGCTGCCCGAGGGGCCGCGCACGGGCGCGTGGACGGCCGGCGCGGGCCGCCAGGGCCTGCACACCGAGTCGTTCGGCCGGATGCTCGCCGAGATGCAGCACCTGCACCGCAGCCACCCGGGGGCGACGTGGTGACCACGCCCACCCGCCTGGAGGAGGAGCTGGCCGCGCTGGCCGGGTCCGTCCCCGACCCCGAGCTGCCCGTCCTCACGCTCGCCGAGCTGGGCGTGCTGCGCGGCGTGCGGGTGCTGGAGAGCGGCGCGGCGGAGGTCGTCCTGACCCCCACGTACACCGGCTGCCCGGCCGTCGAGGCCATGTCGGCCGACATCGAGCGGGTGCTGCGGGACCACGGCATCCCCGAGGTCTCGGTGCGCACGGTGCTGGCACCGGCCTGGTCCACGGACGACATCAGCGCCGAAGGGCGCCGCAAGCTCGCCGAGTTCGGCATCGCCCCGCCGCGGCCGCACTCGGCCGAGGGCCCGGTCCCGCTGACCCTGTCGGTGCGCTGCCCGCACTGCGGGTCCACGGACACCGAGCTGCTGAGCCGCTTCTCGTCCACCGCGTGCAAGGCACTGCGGCGCTGCGTCTCGTGCCGCGAACCGTTCGACCACTTCAAGGAGCTGTAGATGGCCGCATCCCGCCACGGCGCGTTCCACCCGCTGAAGGTGGCGGCGGTCGAGCGGCTCACCGACGACTCGGTGGCGCTGACCCTGGAGGTGCCGGAGGAGCTGCGCGAGCAGTACCGCCACGCGCCCGGCCAGCACCTGACGATGCGCCGGACCGCGCAGGACGGCACCGAGGTGCGCCGTACGTACTCGATCTGCTCGCCCGCGCCCCGGGGCGAGGGCCCGGCGCGGCTGACGGTCGGCGTGCGCCTGGTGGAGGGCGGCGAGTTCTCCACGTACGCGCACAAGGAGATCGCCGCGGGCGACGTGCTGGACGTGATGACCCCGGCCGGCCGCTTCGTTCTGGAGCCGGCCGCCGGGCACTACGCCGCGGTGGTCGGCGGCAGCGGGATCACCCCGGTGCTGTCGATCGCGGCCACGCTGCTGGCGGAGCGGGCGGACGCCCGGTTCTGCCTGGTGCGCAGCGACCGCACGGCGGCGTCGACGATGTTCCTGGACGAGGTGGCGGACCTCAAGGACCGCTACCCCGACCGCTTCCAGCTGGTGACGGTCCTCTCGCGCGAGGAGCACGAGGCGGGCCTGGGCTCCGGGCGCCTCGACCAGGAGCGGCTGACCGGGCTGCTGCCCGCGCTGCTGCCGGTGGACGAGGTGGCGGGCTGGTTCCTGTGCGGGCCCTTCGGGCTGGTGCAGGGCGCCGAGCAGGCGCTCCGCGCGCTCGGGGTGGACCGGTCCAGGATCCACGAGGAGATCTTCCACGTCGCGGACGCGGAGGGCCCGAAGCCGCCGGTGGTCCGGACGGGCGCGCCGTCGCACAGCCGGGTGACGGCGAAGCTGGACGGCCGCTCCGGCACCTGGCCGGTCCAGGAGGGCGAGACGCTGCTGGACGCGGTGCTGCGCAACCGCGCGGACGCACCGTACGCCTGCAAGGGCGGCGTGTGCGGCACCTGCCGGGCCTTCGTGGTCAAGGGCGAGGTGCGGATGGACCGCAACTTCGCGCTTGAGGAGGAGGAGACGGAGGCGGGCTTCGTCCTGGCCTGCCAGTCCCACCCGGCCACCGACGAGGTGGAGCTCGACTTCGACCGCTGACGCGGCCCCTCCGGGCCATTGCCGGGCTGTGCTTTTCCAGGAACGTGTTCTATCTTGACGCACCGTCAGATAGAACACGTTCCGGTGTGCGCGGGAGGACTGGCAGTGGACTTCACCTTCACCGAGGAGCAGCAGGCCGCCGTCGAGGCGGCCCGGGCCGTCTTCGCCGACGTCGCGCCCGACAGCGTGCCCAGCCCGGCGCTCTCACCGGGAGCGGTGGCCGACGACTTCGACCGCGCGCTGTGGGCCAAACTGGCGCAGTCGGACCTGCTCGGCCTGGTGCTGGCACCCGAACACGGCGGGGCCGGACTCGACTCCATCGCGCTCTGCCTGGTGCTGCGCGAGTCCGCGAAGGTGCTCGCGCGGGTGCCGCTGCTGGAGCACTGCGCGACCGCCATGGTGCTCGGGGAGCACGGCGGTCCCGAGCTGGCCGGACTGCTGCCCCGGGCGGCCAGCGGGGAGCTGGTGCTCACTGCGGCCGCCAACGGCCGTACCGGCCACGACCCCGCCGAACTCGCCGTCACCGCCCGCCGCGACGGCACCGACTGGCTGCTGGACGGCACCCAGACCGCGGTGCCCTGGGCGCACGGCGCCGACCTGATCGCCGTCCCCGCGCACTCCGGTGAGGGAGACCCCCTGATCGCGCTGATCCCCCGGGTCACCGAAGGCCTGTCCCTGGCCGACCAGTTCTCCACCAGCGGCGAGCGCATGGCCGAACTGACCCTCGACGGCGTACGGGTCCCCGCCGGCCGGCTCATCGAGACGCCCGGCGCCTGGGACCGGCTGCGCCACCTGCTGGCCACCGGCACCTGCGCCCTCGCGCTGGGACTCGGGGAGGGCGTGCTGGCCATGACCAGCGCCTACACCAGCAAGCGGGAGCAGTTCGGCCACCCGGTGGCGACCTTCCAGGCCGTCGCCGTCCAGGCCGCCGACCGCTACATCGACCTGCGCGCCATGGAGGTCACCCTCTGGCAGGCCGCCTGGCGGCTGGACAGCGGCACGGGCGGCCCGCTGCCCACGGCCGGCGACGTCGCGGTGGCCAAGATCTGGGCCTCGGAGGGCGTACGCCGCGTCGTCCAGACCGCGCAGCACCTGCACGGCGGCTTCGGCGCGGACACCGACTACCCGCTCCACCGCTACCACGCCTGGGCCAAGCAGCTGGAGCTCTCCCTGGGCCCGGCGGCGGCCCACGAGGAGGCCCTGGGCGACCTGCTGGCCGCCCACCCCCTCGGCTGAGCCGCCGGGGCCCTCAGAACGTCAGAACGTCAGAGGACGAACGCGGCGGCGCCGGTGTCCGTGGTCATGGGGCGGCCGGCGCCGTCCCAGGCGAGCATGCCGCCGTCCACGTTCACCGCGTCGATCTCGTGCTGGAGCAGGTACTGGGTGACCTGCGCCGAGCGGCCGCCGACACGGCACATCACGTGGACCCGGCGGCCGTCCTCGACGGCCTCGGTCAGCTCGCCGAAGCGCGCGACGAAGCCGCTCATCGGAATGTGCAGCGCGCCCTCCACGTGGCCGGCCGCCCACTCGTCGTCCTCACGGACGTCCAGGACGAAGCCTTCGGCGGGCACCTCGGCGGCAGCCACCGAGGGGAGACCGAAATTCATAGCGCCTTCTCTCGTTGCGGGTCTTCCCCCGAACCTAACCGACGAGCCCGGCCAGCTCGGACTCGCGCTCCGCGACCTGGGCCAGCAGCTGCTCGGCGATCTCGTCCAGCAGCCGGTCGGGGTCGTCCGGCGCCATCCGCAGCATCGCTCCGATGGCGCTCTCCTCCAGCTCGGCGGCCACGGCCGTGAGCAGCTCCTTGCGCTGCGCCAGCCACTCCAGCCGGGCGTACAGCTCCTCGGTCTCGGTCGGCCGGGAACCCTCGGGCTCCGGGCCGGCCGCCCACTCCTCGGCGAGCTCCCGCAGCAGCGCCGCGTCCCCGCGCCCGTAGGCCGCGTTGACCCGGGCGATGAACGCGTCCCGGCGCGCCCGCTCCGGCTCGTCCTGCGCCAGGTCCGGGTGGGCCTGCCTGACCAGCTCGCGGTAGAGCTTGCGGACCTCCTCGGTGGGCCGCACCCGCTCCGGCGGCCGCACGGGCCGCTCCGTGAGCATGGCACCGGCGTCGTCGTCGATCCCGTCCGAGCCCAGCCAGTCGTGGAACAGCTCCTCCACGCCCGGCATCGGCATCACCAGGGCCCGCGCCTCCTGCGCCCGGCGCAGGTCCTCGGGGTCCCCAGTGCGCGCCGCCCGTGCCTCCGCGATCAGCGCATCGAGCTCGTCGAGCCGCGTGTACATCGGGCCGAGCTTCTGGTGGTGCAGCCGGGAGAAGTTCTCGACCTCCACCCGGAACGTCTCCACCGCGATCTCGAACTCGATCAGCGCCTGCTCGGCGGCGCGCACGGCCCGCTCCAGCCGCGCCTCGGGCCGCTCGTCTTCCGGAATCTCCTGGCTCACCCGCTCAGCCTATGCCCCGCCGGACGCGGCAGGAGCGGCGAGGATCACACCGTCCCGATCCGGAGGCCCTGGTCGCACGCCCGGTAAGCCCGCGCCCCCGGGCCGGCCGGCTCACACCCCCTCCTCGGCCGCGATCCGGCCCGACCGCACCGCGGCGACCAGTTCGGCGTGGTCCGCCTCGGTCCGGTCGGCATAGGTCACCGAGAAGGCGCCGATCGCCTCGTCCAGTTCCTCGTTCTTCCCGCAGTACCCGGCGATCGCCCGCGGGTCCGCGCTGTGCGCGTGCGCCCGCGCCAGCAGTGCCCCGGTCATCCGCCCGTAGTCGTCGAGCTGCTCCGGCGAGAGCGCGGCCGGGTCGACGCTGCCCTTGCGGTTGCGGAACTGGCGGACCTGGAAGGGCCGGCCCTCGACCGTGGTCCAGCCGAGCAGGATGTCGCTCACCACCTGCATCCGCTTCTGTCCGGCCACCACCCGGCGCCCCTCGTGCTCCTCCTGCGGCACCGGGAAGCCGACCGCCCGCAGGTGCGGTATCAGCACCGAGGGCCTGGCCTCCTTGACCTGGAGCACCAGCGGCTCGCCGCGGTGGTCCAGCAGCAGCACCACGTACGACCGCGTGCCCACGCTGCCGGTGCCGACCACCCGGAAGGCCACGTCGTGGATGGCGTACCGGGCCAGCAGCGGAAGTCGGTCCCCCTGGAGCGTCGCCAGGTACTCGCCCAGCGCCGCGGCCACCGAGGCCGCCTCCCCGTCCCCCACCCGCCGCAGCACGGGCAGCGCGTCCACGAACCGGCGCCCCCCGTCGGGCGTCGCCTCGGTGGCCTTCGCCGCGAACCGGGCACTGGTGTTGTTCCTGGCCTTCTCCGAGACCCGCTCCAGCGTGCCCAGCAGGTCCCGGGCGTCGGTGTGCGAGACCAGCTCCTCGTCGGCGATCGCGTTCCACGCGTCCAGCGCCGGGAGCTTCGCCAGCAGCCGCATCGTGCGGCGGTACGCGCCCACCGCGTCCCGCGCCGCCGCGAGGCACACGTCCTCCCCGGCACCGGACACCCGCCCGGCCAGCACCAGCGAGGTGGCGAGCCGCTTCAGGTCCCACTCCCAGGGCCCGAACACCGTCTCGTCGAAGTCGTTGAGGTCGATCACCAGCCGCCCGCGGGCGTCGCCGTAGAGGCCGAAGTTGGCCGCGTGCGCGTCACCGCAGATCTGCGTCCCGATCCCGGTGACCGGTGAGCCCTCCAGGTCGTGGGCCATCAGCCCGGCGGCGCCCCGGAGGAAGGCGAAGGGAGAGGCCGCCATCCGCCCGACCCGTATCGGCGTCAGCTCCGGCACCCGGCCCTGGTTGGACTCCTCCACGGCCCGCACCGCGTCCGGCCGGCCCTCGACCGGCACCAGCCGGGCGTGCGCCGACCGCGGCACCCGCGCGCGCAGCGCCTTGCCCTCGTCCCGGGGAGACCCCTGCGCCTCCCGCGGACCGAACCCGGCCACCACCGGAATCCGCTGATCCGTCATCGCTGCCCCCCGCTCACACGCCGCGCCCCGCGCCGGCACCAACATCAATAGCGACAGACCGTACAGCCGCCCGAGAACACCCGTCTCCCCCTGTGGACGGCCCGGCCCGTGTGGAGAACCCCGTCACCCACAGGAGCACCCCGAGCACCCCGGACCGCCCGGCACCACCGCCCCCTACAGCCCCGCGTCCCGCGCCAGCAGCGCCGCCTGCACCCGGTTCTCGCACTCCAGCTTCGCCAGGATCCGGCTCACGTACGTCTTCACGGTCGCCTCGCTCATGTGCAGCCGCCGCCCCGCCTCCGCGTTCGACAGCCCCTCGCCCAGCAGCGCCAGCACCCCGCGCTCCCGCTCGCTCAGCTCCGCGACCCGCCGCCGCGCCTCCCCGACCCGCGCCGCGGCCCGCCCGGAGGCCTGCCCGGCCGCCAGCTGGTCCACCACGTGCCGGGTGGCACCCGGCGAGAGGTACGCGTCCCCCGCGGCGGCCGCCCGTACCGCGCCGATCAGCTCCGCCGGCGCCGAGTCCTTGAGCAGGAACCCCGCCCCGCCCTCGCCCAGCGCCCGCAGCACGTTGTCCTTCTCACCGAAGGTCGTGAGGATCAGCGAGCGCGCCGACGGCACCGCCCGCCGCAGCTCGCCCAGCGCCGTCAGCCCGTCCATCACCGGCATCTGGATGTCGAGCAGCACCACGTCCGGCTGGTGGGAGCGCGCCAGCTCCACCGCCTCGCGCCCGTTCGCCGCCTCGGCGACCACCTCGATGGCCGGGTCCGAGGTGAGGATCATCCTGATCCCGGCCCGGATCAGCGGCTCGTCATCGGCGATCACGATCCGGATGGTCACTCCTGCTCCTACCGCTTGGCGTTGTACGACGTCTTCTCGACGAGCCTGCCGTCCCTGAAGCAGAACCGGAACACCGGTTCCTCGGCCAGGCCGCCGGACTCCTCGGAGGACAGCAGGACCAGGCACTCGGTTCCCGCGGGCCGGGGCGGCCCCGAGGACTCCAGGCCGTGGGTCAGCATGCTGTCACCGGAGGGCAGCGCGGACCGCACCTCCCGCTCGGACTGGCCGACCCGCACGGAGTCGTACTGGGCACGGTCGATCATCGCCTCGTTCACCGAGCCGATCATCACGAAGGCCAGCCCGCCCAGCGCGAGCAGCAGCAGCACGAGCGCCCCGACCGCGATCCCGCAGCCCAGCACGAACCCGCCCCGCCCCGTCGACCGGCTCATCAGCTCCCGGTCCACCGCGCTCCAGTCCACCGGCACCCCGTCGGCCCGGAAGGGCACCGGCCGCGCCTGCTGCCCGAAGTCGTCGGCCGCGTCCAGCGGCGGGAGCGTCGGAGCCCCGGCCTGCTCGGGCCCGTAGGGCAGCACCCCCGCGACCCGGAAGCCGCCGTCCGCCGCGGCCCCCGCGTGCACCATCCCGCCGACCAGCCGGGCCCGCTCGCGCAGCCCGGTCAGTCCCTGCCCGCCGCTCACCACCTCACCGGTCCCGGTCCCCGGCGCCGGCCCGTTGGCGACCTCGACGACCAGGGAGTCGTCCTCGTACCGCAGCTCGACGGTGATCGGCGCCCCCGGGGCGTGCTTGTACGCGTTGGTCAGCGCCTCCTGCACGATCCGGTACGCCGCGTGGTCGCTGGCCGCGGCCAGCGGCCGGGCCGTGCCGGCCGTGCGCAGCCGTACGTCGGTCCCCGCGGCCCGCGCGGCCTCCACCACGCCCGCGATCCCGGCCACCCCGCGGCCGGGCTGGGCCTCGTCGGGACCGGCCGGCGCCTCGACGCCGTCCCGCAGGATCCCGACCACCGACCGGAGTTCGTGCATCGCGGTCACCGAGGCCTGCCGCAGCACCCCCACCGCCTCGCGCTGCCGGTCCGTCAGGGCCGGGTCCACCTCCAGCGCACCGGTGTGCACGGAGATCAGCGCCAGCTGGTGCCCGAGGCTGTCGTGCATGTCCTGGGCGATCCGCTGCCGCTCCCGCAGCCGCGCCTGCCCGGCCACCATCTCCCGCTCGCGCAGCAGCTGGGCGTTCCGCTCCTGCATCGCGTGCAGCAGGGTCCGGCGCTGGTTCCAGTACCGGCTCGCGAGACCGGGCACGACGGTCGTCGCCACGTACATGAGCGTGGAGAAGAAGATGAGCGGCAGCGGCCGCAGCTGCGGGCCCTCGGCGGCCAGGCCCGCGGCGATGCTCAGGACGAAGGCGAGGGTGAAGGCGCCCAGCGCCCGCCCCACCCCGACGATCCGCCGGCCCGCGGTCCAGCCCGCCAGGATCGTGAGCGGGGCCATCCCCACCGCCCAGCCGGCCAGTGCCGACGAGACGACCAGCACACCCGCGGGCAGCCTGCGCCGCAGCAACGAGAGCAATGCCACACCGACGCCCACCGCCGCCGCCTGGGCGTTGGAGCCCTCGACGATGTCCTGGACGCCGGCCGCCATCAGCCCGAACACCCCGGCGAGCACGCACTCGCCGGCGATCCGGCGCCGCGGCCAGGGGTCCGGCCCCTTCAGCCAGGTCCAGCCGTCCCTCAGCAGCGAAGTCACATCCACGCCCCGACCCTAGGCACCGGCCGGCACCGGCCGCCGCTCTCTTTCGTCGCGCGCCGCCCGACGAAAGTCGTCCTGGTGCGAAAGCCGTCCCCCTCGCGCGGCCCCGGCGACGGAAGCCGTCCCAACACCGCGCCGCAGACACGAAGAAGCCCCCCGGACCGTGAGGTCCGAGGGGCTTCCACTCGGTGGGCGAGGGGGGATTTGAACCCCCACGTCCCGAAGGACACTGGCACCTGAAGCCAGCGCGTCTGCCGTTCCGCCACTCGCCCGAGTAGCTACCTTGGGGCCTTCCCTTTCGGGCCGTTCCCTTGGCGACACCGGAACATTAGCACGTCGGAGGGGGTGGATTCACATCGCTTTCCCCGGGCCCCGGATCCGGCCCCCCGGGTCCTCCCCGCCGCAGTCCTCCCCGGGTACGGGACACTGTCCCCAGGGCGCCTCTACGATCCCTTGTGAGTACCAACACTCGCCGGTGGAGCGGAGAAGGGGAACCAGCCGATTTCCCTACGCGTGGATACGATCAGTAAGCAGTACAGGGCGACAACGACGGAGGAGGTGCCCCATGGGAGTCCTGAAGCGGTTTGAGCAGCGGCTCGAAGGTCTGGTGAACGGCACCTTCGCCAAGGTCTTCAAGTCGGAGGTCCAGCCGGTCGAGATCGCGGGCGCGCTGCAGCGCGAGTGCGACAACAACGCGACCATCTGGAACCGCGAGCGGACCGTCGTCCCCAACGACTTCATCGTGGAGCTGAGCGCCGGCGACTACGAGCGCCTGAGCCCGTACTCCGGGCAGCTCGGCGACGAGCTCGCGGGCCTGGTCCGCGACTACGCCAAGCAGCAGCGCTACAGCTTCATGGGCCCGATCAAGGTCCACCTGGAGAAGGCCGACGACCTGGACACCGGCCTGTACCGGGTCCGCAGCCGCACGCTCGCCTCCAGCACCTCGCAGGCGCAGCCGGACCGAGGCCAGGCCGGCCCGCCCCAGGGCGGGTACGGCTACCCGCCCGCCGGCGGCGCTCCCGCGGGTCCCCCGCCCATGCCCAGCTCGCCGCCTCCGGGCGCGACGCCGCGGCGCCCGGGACCGCCCGCCGGTCCCGCGCCCGTGACCGGCGGCGGCCAGACCCGCCGCTGGATCGAGATCAACGGCACCCGCCATCAGATCTCCCGCCCGACGCTGGTGCTGGGCCGCAGCACCGAAGCCGACGTGCGGATCGACGACCCCGGCGTATCCCGCCGGCACTGTGAGATCCGGACCGGAACGCCCTCGACGATCCAGGATCTCGGGTCCACCAACGGCATCGTGGTGGACGGGCAGCACACCACCCGCGCTACGCTCCGCGACGGCTCGCGGATCGTCGTGGGCAGCACCACCATCATTTACCGGCAAGCCGAAGGGTGAAGCGGGGGCAATGTCAGAGCTGACCCTGACGGTCATGCGGTTGGGTTTCCTGGCCGTTCTGTGGCTGTTCGTCATCGTGGCCGTCCAGGTCATCCGCAGCGACCTCTTCGGTACGCGTGTGACCCAGCGCGGCTCGCGCCGCGGCGCGGACACGAGGCCGCCCCAGCAGCAGCAGGGCGGCCGCCAGGCGCAGCCCCCGCAGCAGCGACAGCGCCGTAACGCCCCCACCAAGCTGGTGGTCTCCGAGGGCACCCTGACCGGCACCACGGTCGCGCTCCAGGGCCAGACGATCACGCTGGGCCGTGCCCACGACTCGACGATCGTGCTGGACGACGACTACGCGTCGAGCCGGCATGCCAGGATCTACCCCGACCGCGACGGCAACTGGATCGTCGAGGACCTCGGGTCCACCAACGGCACGTATCTCGACCGGGCCCGGCTCACCGTCGCGACACCCATTCCGCTGGGCGCCCCGATCCGCATCGGCAAGACCGTCATCGAGCTGCGGAAGTAGTACGAGAATGAGCGAGCGGAGCGAGCGAGCCGCGGCGGTCCCGACAGCGGACCCGAGCGCGCTCCCGACCGGAGGGTGGGCAGTGTGGCTCGAGACCGGTTGTACCCGGACGGCTTGTCGACAGGGCAGGTGCGCATGAGTCTGTCCCTGCGGTTCGCCGCCGGATCGCACAAGGGCATGATCCGGGAAGGCAACGAGGATTCCGGTTACGCCGGCCCGCGCCTGCTCGCGGTCGCCGACGGCATGGGCGGCCAGGCCGCCGGCGAGGTCGCCAGCTCCGAGGTGATCTCCTCGCTCGTCCAGCTCGACGACGACGTGCCGGGCTCCGACATCCTCACCGCGCTCGGCACCGCCGTGCAGCGCGCCAACGACCAGCTCCGCGTGATGGTCGAGGAGGACCCGCAGCTGGAGGGCATGGGCACCACGCTCACCGCCCTGCTGTGGACCGGCCAGCGGCTCGGTCTCGTGCACGTCGGCGACAGCCGCGCGTACCTGCTGCGCGACGGCGTCCTGACGCAGATCACGCAGGACCACACCTGGGTCCAGCGGCTGGTCGACGAGGGCCGGATCACCGAGGAAGAGGCCACCACCCACCCGCAGCGCTCCCTGCTGATGCGCGCGCTGGGCAGTGGCGAGCACGTCGAGCCCGACCTCTCGATCCGCGAGGTCCGCGTCGGCGACCGCTACCTCATCTGCTCCGACGGCCTGTCCGGCGTCGTCTCCCACCAGACGCTGGAGGAGACCCTCGCCGGCTACCACGGCCCCCAGGAGACCGTGCACGAGCTGATCCAGCTCGCGCTGCGCGGCGGCGGCCCCGACAACATCACCTGCATCGTCGCGGACGTCCTCGACAACGACAACGGCGACACCCTGGCCGGTCAGCTCAGCGAGAACCCGGTCGTCGTCGGCGCGGTCGCCGAGACGCAGCACCAGCTCTTCGACGGCGGCGCGATGCAGACGCCGGCCGGCCGTGCCGCGGGGCTCGGCCGCCAGGCTCCCCCGCCGCCGGGCAGCTTCGGCCCGCCCGGGTCGGGTCCGGCGCCGTCCTACGGGGCGCCTCCGGAGGCGTACGGCTCGTACGGCGAGTTCGGCGACCCCGACGACTACGTGGACGAGTTCAAGCCCCGCACCGGGCGGAAGTGGCTCAAGAGGTCCTTCTTCCTGCTGCTCGCGCTGGGCGTGATCGGCGGCGGCCTCTACGGCGGCTGGCGCTGGACGCAGACGCAGTACTACGTGGGGGTCAAGGACGACCACGTGGCGCTGTACCGCGGGATCAGCCAGGACCTGGCCTGGATCAAGCTCTCGAAGGTCGACAAGGACCACCCCGAGATCGAACTCAAGTACCTGCCCGAGTTCCAGCGCAAGCAGGTCCAGGCCACGATCAGCGAGGGCGGCCGCGACAGCGCCGCCGAGAAGATCGAGAAGCTGGCCGTCCAGGCCTCCGCGTGCAAGAAGGCGGAGGAGCGGGCCAAGGCCGAGGCCTCCGCCAAGCCGAAGACCGGCGACACCGGCACGCAGGCCCAGAAGCAGCCGACGCCGTCACCCGGTCCCAGCCTCAGCGAGGAAGAGCAGAAGCTGGTCGGCCAGTGCGGCAAGCAGTAGCAGCAAGCGGGCGCAGGGGGCCTGCCACACCATGAGCGTTGTCACCAACACGACCACCATCGGGGCCATCGAGCTGCCGAGCCGGCGCAACACCGAGCTCGTGCTGCTCGGCTTCGCCGTGGTCATCCCGATCTTCGCCTACGCCAACGTGGGCCTGGCCATCGACGGCAAGCTGCCCCCGGGCATGTTCGTCTACGGGCTGGCCCTCGCGGTCGTCGCGGGGATCGCGCACCTCGTCGTACGGCGCTTCGCCAAGTACGCCGACCCGCTGCTGCTGCCCCTGGGCATCCTGCTCAACGGTCTCGGCCTGGTCCTGATCTGGCGTCTGGACCAGTCGGAGCGGCTGCAGAACCGCGCCAAGGCGCTGTACGGCGTGTTCACGCCGTCCTCGCCGAACCAGATGATCTACACCGCCATGGGCATCGCCCTGTTCGCGGCCGTGCTGCTGGTCCTCAAGGACCACCGCACGCTCCAGCGGTACACGTACATCTCCATGGCCGCGGCGCTCGTGCTGCTCATCCTGCCGATCATCCCGGGCCTCGGCGCGGACGTGTTCGGCGCCAAGATCTGGATCCGGGTCGGCGGCTTCTCGATCCAGCCCGGTGAGTTCGCGAAGATCGTCCTGGCGGTCTTCTTCGCCGGCTACCTGATGGTCAAGCGGGACGCGCTGGCGCTGGCCTCGCGCCGCTTCATGGGTCTCTACCTGCCGCGCGGCCGCGACCTCGGACCGATCCTGATGATCTGGGCGATGAGCCTGCTCATCCTGATCTTCGAGAACGACCTCGGCACCTCGCTGCTGTTCTTCGGCATGTTCGTGATCATGCTGTACGTGGCCACCGAGCGGACCAGCTGGATCGTCATCGGCCTGCTGATGTCCGTCGGCGGCGCCGTGGTGGTCGCCGGCTTCTCCAGCCACGTCGGGGCCCGCGTCGCGGCCTGGACGGACCCCTTCGGCTGCTGGGAGCGCAACGGCGCCGACGCGGGCGCGTGTGAGCAGATCGCCCAGTCGATCATGAGCTACGGCTCGGGCGGGGTGCTCGGCGCCGGCTGGGGCCAGGGCAACTCCGACCTCATCGGCTTCGCGGCCAACTCCGACTTCATCTTCTCCACCGTCGGCGAGGAGCTCGGCCTCTCCGGGGTCATGGCCATCCTGCTGCTCTACGGCCTGGTCATCGAGCGCGGTGCGCGCACCGCCCTGGCGGCCCGCGACCCCTTCGGCAAGCTCTTCGCGATCGGCCTCTCCGGCGCCTTCGCCCTCCAGGTGTTCGTCGTCGCCGGCGGTGTGATGGGGCTGATCCCCCTCACCGGCATGACGATGCCCTTCCTCGCGTCCGGCGGTTCCTCCGTCCTCGCGAACTGGGCCCTCATCGGCATCCTGATCCGGATCAGCGACACCGCGCGCCGTCCGGCCCCGGCTCCGGCCGCCTCCCCCGACTCCGAGCTGACCCAGGTGGTGCGGCCCTCGTGAACAAGCCCCTGCGCCGCATCGCGATCTTCTGCGGTCTGCTGGTCCTCGCCCTGCTGCTGCGCGCCAACTGGCTGCAGTACGTCAAGGCCGAGGACCTGGCGACCCGCAAGGAGAACCGCCGGGTCCAGATCGCCCAGTACGCCTCGGAGCGCGGCAACATCATCGTCGGCGACAAGGCGATCACCGGCTCCGCGGTCACCGACGGCAGCGACTACAAGTACAAGCGCACCTACATCGACGGCCCCATGTGGGCGCCCGTCACCGGCTTCGCCTCCCAGGCCTTCGGCTCGACGCAGCTGGAGGCCCTGGAGGACGGCATCCTCACGGGCAACGACGACCGGCTCTTCTTCGACCGGACGATCGGCATGTTCACCGGGGAGAAGAAGCAGGGCGGCAACGTCGTCACCACCCTCAACCGCGCCGCCCAGGTGGCCGCGTACAAGGGCCTGGGCGACAACAAGGGCGCGGTCGCGGCCATCGACCCGCGGACCGGCGCGATCCTGGCGCTGGTGAGCACCCCCTCGTACGACCCCTCCAGCTTCGCGGGCAACTCGAAGAAGGACGAGAAGGCCTGGGTGGCGCTGAAGGACAGCCCGGACAAGGCGCTGGTCAACCGCGCGCTGCGGGAGACCTACCCGCCCGGCTCGACCTTCAAGGTGGTGACCGCCGCGGCGGCCCTGGAGCACGGTGTCGTCTCCGACATCAACGCCCCGACGGACACCCCCGAGCCGTACATCCTCCCCGGCACCCGCACGCCGATGGTCAACCACGCCTCCGGCTGCGAGAAGGCCAGCCTGAACGACGCCCTGAAGGTCTCCTGCAACTCCGTCTTCGCGAACATGGGCGACAAGGTCACCCGCGACAAGATGGTGGAGACGGCGGAGAAGTTCGGCTTCAACAACGGCAAGATCGACACCCCGGTCCGCGCCTACGCGAGCGTCTACGACAAGACGATGAGCCGCGACGGCAACGCCCAGTCCTCGATCGGCCAGTTCAACACCGCCGCCACCCCGCTGCAGATGGCGATGGTGGCCGCGGCCGTGGCCAACGACGGCAAGCTGATGAAGCCGTACATGGTCGACCAGCTGACCGCGCCCGGCCTGGACGTGCTGGAGCAGACCGAGCCGGAGGAGATGAGCCGTCCCCTCTCGGCCGAGAACGCCCAGAAGGTCCAGGAGATGATGGTCAACGTCGTCGAGAACGGCACCGGCCGCAACGCGGCCATCGACGGTGTGACGGTCGGCGGCAAGACGGGTACCGCGCAGCACGGCGAGAAGAACAAGAAGCGCCCGTACGCCTGGTTCATCTCGTACGCCAAGACCGACCAGGGCTCTCCGGTCGCGGTGGCCGTCGTCGTCGAGGACGCCGGCGCCGTCTCCCGCGAGGACATCTCCGGTGGCGGTCTGGCGGCGCCGATCGCCAAGGCGGTCATGCAGGCGGTGCTGAAGAGCCAGGGCTGAGCCCGGCAGGGGCCCCGGACCGGGGCCCCTGGGTCTGAAGTGACGTAAATCACCCACTGGTGCGGCCCGGTGGGTCGGTACCGGTCCTGTATCAGCCTGCGGTCACGGGCTTCGGACCCAGCCGCGCCCGGTAGCCTTTGCGCGAACAGCACACCGCCGGACCACACACGGGTGCGGTCGGGACTGACGGAGAGGGCTGGTAGTAGCTATGGAAGAGCCGCGTCGCCTCGGCGGCCGGTACGAGCTGGGCTCGGTGCTCGGCCGTGGTGGCATGGCCGAGGTGTATCTCGCGCATGACACCCGGCTCGGCCGCACCGTGGCCGTGAAGACGCTGCGGGCCGACCTCGCCCGCGACCCGTCCTTCCAGGCCCGGTTCCGCCGGGAGGCCCAGTCCGCCGCCTCGCTCAACCACCCGGCGATCGTCGCGGTCTACGACACCGGCGAGGACTACGTCGACAACATCTCCATCCCGTACATCGTGATGGAGTACGTCGACGGATCCACCCTGCGTGAGCTGCTGCACTCCGGCCGCAAGCTGCTGCCCGAGCGCACCCTGGAGATGACCGTCGGCATCCTCCAGGCCCTGGAGTACAGCCACCGCGCCGGCATCGTCCACCGCGACATCAAGCCCGCGAACGTCATGCTGACGCGCACGGGCCAGGTCAAGGTCATGGACTTCGGCATCGCCCGCGCCATGGGCGACTCCGGCATGACCATGACGCAGACGGCCGCCGTCATCGGCACCGCCCAGTACCTCTCCCCCGAGCAGGCCAAGGGCGAGCAGGTCGACGCGCGGTCCGACCTCTACTCCACCGGCTGCCTGCTGTACGAGCTGCTGACGGTGCGGCCCCCGTTCGTCGGCGACTCCCCCGTGGCCGTCGCGTACCAGCACGTGCGGGAAGAGCCCCAGCCGCCGAGCAACTTCGACCCCGAGATCACGCCCGAGATGGACGCCATCGTCCTGCGGGCCCTGGTCAAGGACCCCGACTACCGCTACCAGTCCGCCGACGAGATGCGGGCCGACATCGAGGCCTGCCTCGACGGCCAGCCGGTCGCGGCGACCGCCGCCATGGGCGCGGTCGGGTACGGCGGGTACGAGAACAACGGCTACGGCTACCCCGACCAGCCCACCACGGCGCTGCGCGCGACCGACGCGGGCCAGACGTCGATGATGCCGCCCATGCCCCCCGGCGACGGCGGCTACGACCCGCACGGGTACGACGACCGCGGTCCGGCCAGGCGCCGCCAGAAGAAGAGCAACGCGTCCACGATCCTGCTGGTCGTGGCCGCGGTCCTGGTGCTGGTCGGCGCGATCCTGATCGGCCGCTCGCTGTTCAGCAAGACCGGCGGCGACGGCGTCAGCGCCCCGCAGCTGGTCGGCCTGACCCTGGCCGACGCCCAGAACCGGGCGGACAACGCCGGCCTGAAGGTGGTCAAGGACAAGGAAGAGCCCTGCAAGGACCAGGCCAAGGGCCTCGTCTGCAGCCAGGACCCGGTCAAGGGCACCAGCGTGGAGAAGGGCTCCACCGTCCACGTGGTGATCTCCACCGGCGCTCCGAAGGTCCTGGTCCCCGACGTGACCGGCATCTCGTTCAACGAGGCCGAGAAGCAGCTGGTCGACAAGGGCTTCACGGTCGACCGGAAGAACGAGGAGTCGGACCGCAAGCCCGGCACCGTGATCAGCCAGGACCCCAAGGGCGACTCCTCGGTCGAGACCGGCACCAAGATCACCCTGACGGTGGCCAAGGAGGCCGAGAAGGCGATCGTCCCGGACCTGCTGGGCAAGACCCCCTCCGAGGCCCGCAAGGCCCTGGAGGAGGCCGACCTCAAGCTCGGCACGAAGGAAGAGGTCGACTCGACCGCGACGCCGAACACGATCGTCCAGCAGAGCCTGGAGGCCGGCTCGGAGGTCCAGCCCGGGTCGACGGTGAACGTCCAGGTCGCCAAGGCCGCGGCGAAGACCTCGGTGCCGCAGCTGTTCGGCAAGACCATCGCCGAGGCGCGGGTGATCCTCCAGCAGAACAACCTGACCTTCGGCACCGTCCTGTCCGGTCCCTCGGACGAGAACGCGCGCATCCTGACGACGGAGCCGGGCGCCGGCCAGCCGGTCGACGGGGGCACCGCGATCAACGTCACCACGATGGGCGGGGACGGCCAGCAGCAGGGCGGGAACAACAACGGCGGGAACAACGGCGGAGGCCTCTTCGGCGGGCTCTCCAGCGGCCGCTGAGGCCCTTCCGCGGTACTCCTGGAACTCCCCGTCGGCCCGGCCGGCGGGGAGTTCCGCTTTTCTGCCGGACAGCCGGGGCCGCCGGACAGCCGGCCCCGGCCGGGGCCCGCGGGTGGGCTCAGCCGGGGCCGTGGGCGGGCTCAGCCGGGTCCCGCGGGCGGGCTCAGCGGATTTCCGCGGGCGGGGTGCGGTCCGCGTCCACCTTCTGCGTGCGCTGGAGCTCGCCCCAGACGATGTAGCGGTACTTGGACGTGTAGACCGGCGTGCAGGTCGTCAGCGTGATGTACCGGCCGGGGACGACCTTGCCGGACTGGCGGGGCACGGGCGCCAGCACCTCGGTGTTGTACTTCGAGGTCTGCTGCAGCGCCGCGTAGACGCGGTAGACGTACCAGGTGTCGCGAGTCTCGAAGACGACCGCGTCGCCCGTGCGCAGCTTGTGGATGTTGTGGAACTTGGCTCCGTGGCCGTCCCGGTGGGCGGCGAGCGTGAAGTTGCCCTGCTTGTCCCAGGGGAGCGCCGACTTCACCGGCTCCGTGTAGTACCCCGCGACGCCGTCGTTGAGCACCTCGGGCGAGGTGCCGCGCTTGACCAGCACCTCGCCGTCGCCCATGGCGGGTACGTGGAGGAAGCCGATGCCGTCGCGGGTGTCGAGGGCGCCGGGGCCGGCTGCGGGGGGCGCCGACCGCCACACCTCGCGGACCTGGTCGCCGCGCTCGGCGGCCGAGCGGTCGGCCAGCACGTTGGTCCACCACAGCGAGTACGCGACGAAGAGCCCGAGGACCAGTCCGGCGGTGATCAACAGCTCGCCGAGCAGGCTCAGGGCGCCGGCGATGCGGCTGCGGCCTCGTGACAACGTCTTTCCCCTACGCGAGTGCGGGCGGCGCGCCCTGGCTGCGGGGACGCTCGTCGACCATCCTGCCCCAGACGATCATCCGGTACGTGCTGGTGAACTCGGGGGTGCAGGTCGTCAGCGTGAGGTAGCGGCCGGGTGCGGTGAAGCCGGAGCCCGCCGGGACCGGCGCGATCACGGACACGTTGGTCGGCGGGGTCTGCGGGAGGATGCTCGTCATCTCGTACGTGTAGTACGCGTCCCGGGTCTCGACCACGATCGGGTCGCCGGGGGTGAGCCGGTTGATGTACCGGAACGGCTCGCCGTGGGTGTTGCGGTGGCCGGCGACCGCGAAGTTGCCGCGCTTGTCGCCGGGCATCGCGGTCTTCAGCTGGCCCTCCGCGTAGTGGCCGACCATGCCGCGGTCGAGGACCCGCTGCTTGCTGATGCCCTCGGCGATGGGGACCTTCACGTCGAGCTTCGGGATGTACATGATCGCGAAGCCCTCGCCGGGCTCGAAGGCGGTGGGACCGGGCGCCGGCGGCGCCGCCGCCCAGTTCCGCTCCAGGTGGCGGGTGGCTCCGTCGGTCTCCCGGCCGGCCAGCACGTTCGTGTACCAGAGCTGGTAGGTGACGAAGAGCAGCATGAGGACGCCGAGGGTGATGAAGAGCTCCCCGGCCACGCGGCTCGCGATCACCAGGGGGCCGCCGCGGCGCCTGCGGCGCTCGCGCTTGGCGGCCTCCTGTGCTGCCCTCCGCCGCGCGGCCCGGCCCCCGGTGGGCGCGGGCGGCGCGACGGCGGTCACGCGAGTGCCTTGCCCACCACCGGGGCGAGCCCGGCGGAACGCTCGACGGCGCCCTTGTCACCGCAGTCGGTGAGCCAGTTGGCGAGCATCCGGTGGCCGTACTCGGTGAGCACGGACTCGGGGTGGAACTGCACGCCCTCGACCAGGTGCTCGCGGTGCCGCAGGCCCATGATGATCCCGTCCTCGGTGCGGGCGGTGACCTCCAGCACGTCCGGGAGGGTCATGGGCTCGGCCGCGAGCGAGTGGTAGCGGGTGGCCGTGAAGGGCGAGGGCAGGCCGCGGAAGACGCCCTGGCCCTCGTGGGTGACCGGGGAGGTCTTGCCGTGCAGCAGCTCGGGCGCCCGGCCGACCACACCGCCGTACGCGACGGCCATGGACTGCATGCCGAGGCAGACGCCGAAGACCGGGACGCCGGTGTCGGCGCAGTGGCGGACCATGTCCACGCAGACGCCGGCCTCCTCGGGGGTGCCGGGGCCCGGGGAGAGGAGGACGCCGTCGAAGCCGTCCTGCGCGTGGGCCAGCTCGACCTCGTCGTTGCGCAGCACCTCGCACTCGGCGCCCAGCTGGTACAGGTACTGGACCAGGTTGAAAACAAAGCTGTCGTAGTTGTCCACGACCAGAATGCGCGCGCTCACCGGGTCCCCGATCCCTCGTCGACGGTCACATCGTTGAACGGAAGGAGGGGCTCGGCCCAGGGGAAGACGTACTGGAAAAGCACGAAGACCACCGCGAGGACCAGGGCCAGGGAAATCAGCGCGCGAACCCACGCGTTTCCCGGCAGATGGCGCCAGATCCAGCCGTACATGCCGTCCCTTCCGTTCCGTGTACCGCACCAGATTACGGGCTGAGGTGTCCCGTGGAACGGGTCTCGGTGAGTTCGGCCCAGACGATGAGACGGTGGCTGTGGCCCCACTCCGGCTCGCAGGTCGTGAGGGTGAGGTAGCGGCCGGGGGCGGTGAAGCCCGACTTCGCGGGGACGGGGTCGAGGACGGCGACGTCGGTGGGCAGGGTCCGCAGGGGCCGGTTCGTGATCCGGTACGTGTACCAGGTGCGGGCGTCCTTGATCAGCACGCGGTCGCCGGGCCGCAGCAGCGGGAAGTCCTTGAAGGGGTCCCCGTACGTGCGCCGGTGGCCGGCGACGGCGAAGTTGCCGGTGCCGCCGAGGGGGGCGCTGGCCGCGTAGTGGCCGAGGCCCCGCTTGAGGACGCCGGGGGCGGTGCCCTCCAGGAGGGGCTTGCGCCAGTCGGCACCGAGGCGGGGGATGTACATCTCGGCGAAGGCGGTGCCCTCGGCGTACCGCTCCTCGGCCGGCGAACCCGCGGTGCCGGCGGCGGGGGCGGCCGACTGCCAGCGGGCGCGCAGGCGCTCCATCTCGCCGTCCATGGCGAGGTCGGCCTTGACCCCGGTCCAGAAGAGCAGGTACGCGACGAAGAGGACGATCAGCGTGCCGGTGGTCAGACAGAGTTCGCTGAGCGTCCGGACGGTCAGCCGGAGCACGGTCCGGCCGTCCCACCTACTGCTGCGGTTGCTCCACGGGCTTCGCATAGTGGAGGTCAACTGTGCCCGAATAGCCGGGCAGAGTCAGCGCCTTGTGGTCCTCCACTTTCCAGCCCAGGCCGTAGGCGTTGACGTAGAGCTGGTAGTTCTGGATGGCCGGCGAGGCGGTGAGGGCCCGGCGCAGCTGCGCGGGGTCGCCGACGGCGGTGACCTTGTAGGGGGGCGAGTAGACCCGGCCCTGGAGGATCAGGGTGTTGCCGACGCAGCGCACGGCGCTGGTGGAGATCAGGCGCTGGTCCATGACCCGGATGCCTCGGGCGCCGCCCTGCCAGAGGGCGTTCACCACGGCCTGGAGGTCCTGCTGGTGGATCACCAGGTCGTTGGGCTGGGGCTCGGGGACGTTGGGGATGCGGGCGGTGGCGCCGGGCGGGGCGTCGTTCAGGGTGACGGTGACGGCGCGGCCGGTGATGGGGTCGGTACCGGCTGCCTTCTCGAGCGCGTTGAGCTTGGCGTCCTCGGCGCGGGTGCTGCCGTCGTCGCGTTCGGCGAGGGCGTCGACCTCCTTGCGGATGACGCCGGTACGGTCCTCGAGGTCCGCGTTGTCCTGGCTGCGGTCGTGGATCAGATCGGAGAGTTTCAACAGCGAGGTGTCGGTGCGGATGTCCGTACCCTTGGACGTGTTGAAGCTGGTCACGAAGATGAGACCGGCGAGCGCGAACACGCCGGCCGTGAGCAGCCGGACCGGCCTGCGGTCGTCGGAATTGCTCAACGTACCCTTCTCCTTCAGCGCCCCTGACCCACTACGCTAACGGACGCCCGGGGGAGGCTCGTCCCCAGCGCATCGACAGGAGAGACCCTCGTGCCGAAGTCACGTATCCGCAAGAAGGCCGACTACACGCCGCCGCCGGCGGCGAAGCAGGCACAGACCATCAAGCTGGGCAACCGCGGCTGGGTGGCTCCGGTGATGCTGGCCATGTTCCTGATCGGCCTGGCCTGGATCGTCGTCTTCTACGTGACCGATACCCGGCTGCCCATCGAGGCGCTGGGCAATTGGAACATCGTGGTCGGTTTCGGCTTCATCGCCGCGGGTTTCGGCGTATCCACCCAGTGGAAGTAAGTCAAGCTCTCCGCAGAGTTATCCACAGCGCTATCCACACCTGAGGAAAAGGCAGAAGATCTGTGGATAACCTGGACCCAGGTTGACGCCGGTGTGATTGATCCGGCCGCCGACCTGGGTCTTCTCGGTTCCAGGGGCTCTTTCCACATCGTGCACAAGATCCGCCACGGACTGTGGACAACTTCCGCTCAGGTGAGCGCGGCGGTCCTCAGGAGCACGGCCGCGAGCACACCCGCGAGGACCAGCCCACAGGTCCCCCACTGGACGAGCGCACGGCGCTCGCGGGGTGCGTAGACCATGCCCGCGCCCATCACGGCTCCGGCGACGAGACCGCCGATGTGGGCCTGCCAGGAGATCCCGCCCCAGCCGAAGGTCATGATCAGGTTGATCGCCAGCAGCGCGATCACCGGCCGCATGTCGTAGCGCAGCCGCCGCATCAGCACGGCGGTCGCGCCGAACAGGCCGAAGATGGCGCCCGAGGCGCCGAGGGTCAGGGAGAACGGCGGCTCCAGCAGGTAGACCAGCGCGCTGCCGGCCAGGCCCGAGAGCACGTAGAGGGTCAGGTACCTGGCCCGGCCCAGCGCCTGCTCCAGGGGCCCGCCCAGCCACCAGAGGCTGAGCATGTTGAAGCCGATGTGCCAGATCTCCTCGTGCAGGAACATCGAGGTCAGCAGCCGGTACCACTGGCCGTCCACGACGCCCTGGAGATCGGTGTTCCAGTAGTAACCGCCGATCAGTCCCAGCTCACGGAGCACCGGGTTCCCGAAGCCGTCGCCGCCCACCGCGTGCACGGCGATGAAGAAGGCGACGTTGATGCCGACGAGCACCTTCGTGACCAGGTGCGGGTCCCCCGCGACGGTCCCGCCGACCACGGTGCGCGGCTGGTTCGCGGCCGGGCCGTGGCCCGTACCGGAGCCGGTGCGCACGCACTCGGGGCACTGGAAGCCCACCGAGGCGTCGACCATGCAGTCCGGGCAGATCGGGCGCTCGCAGCGAGTGCAGCGGACGCCGGTCTCGCGGTCCGGGTGGCGGTAGCAGCCCGGCAGGTGCTCGGTTTCCATCGGTCCCCCTCGTGTGGGCTCGGCCCGTGCGTCAGCGCTTCTCGACGACGACCGACTGGAGCACGACGTCCTCCAGAGGGCGCTCGGTGCGCGGGTTGGTCGGCGTACCCGCGATGGCGTCGACCACCTTGCGGCTGGCGTCGTCGACGACCTCGCCGAAGATGCTGTGCTTGCGGGTCAGCCAGGCGGTCGGGGCGACCGTGATGAAGAACTGCGAGCCGTTGGTGCCCGGGCCCGCGTTCGCCATGGCCAGCAGGTAGGGCTTGGTGAAGTTCAGGTCGGGGTGGAACTCGTCCGCGAAGGTGTAGCCGGGGCCGCCGGTGCCGTTGCCCAAGGGGTCGCCGCCCTGGATCATGAAGCCGCTGATCACCCGGTGGAAGACCGTGCCGTCGTAGAGGGGGTCGGTGGTCTTCGCCCCGGTCTCCGGGTTGACCCACTCGCGCTCGCCCTTGGCGAGTTCGACGAAGTTGCGGACCGTCTTCGGCGCGAAATCCGGAAGAAGGAGGATTTCGATGTCTCCGTGACTGGTCTTCAGGGTGGCGTACAGCTTCTCGGCCACGAATCTGCCTTCCATAGTCCTCACTGACGTCCTCCGATCCTCGCACGGCCGGGGTGAGAGGGGACAAACCGTCGGCGGGACACCCGGATGCCTTTGCGCGCGTGCCGGCCAGCGTTATGACAGGCATGATCCGACAAAGGGTGGAAAGGTGAGCTGTGTCCGCCACCGAGGAGGAGGAACACGTGACCCGCATGGACAGCGTGCGCGCCGCCGGGACTTCGGCGAAGGAAAGCGTGCGGCACGCCGCGGAAGTGGTGGCGCCGTACGCCGAGACCGCCAGGGACGCGGCGACGCAGTACGCGCACGAGGCGCGCGTACGCGTGGCGCCGAAGGTCGCGAGCGCCGCACACCAGGCGCGCGCCCAGTACGACGTACACCTCGCACCGCGTATGCATCAGGCCCGGGAGGCGCTTCCTCCCCAGGTCGACCAGGCAGCCACGAAGGCGGTGATGAACACGCGCAAGGCGGCCCGCCAGGCCGTCGACTACACCGCTCCGCGCATCGAGAGCGCGGTCGAGGCGACCAGGCCGGTGGCCGTGGAGGCTGCGGCGCGCTCGACCGCGGCACTGTACGCGCTCAGGGGGCAGGTGACGCCCCACGAGATCCGGAAGATGGCGCGCCGGCACGAGCGGCGGCACAAGACCGCACGGATCCTCAAGGGCGTCGCGGTCGTCGGCGTGGTGGCCGGCGTCGCGTTCGCGGTCTGGAGGTGGTGGGACCAGCAGTCGAACCCGGACTGGCTGGTCGAGCCGCCGGCCGCGACCGAGGTCCCGGACCCCGGCGGACTGGGCTCGCTGGACGGCAGCTCGTCGTCCAACGGCGCCTACGACCCCGAGGTCGAGGCCAAGCAGGCCGAGGCCGACCGGGAGCGCGGGGACCTCTGAGCCCCGGCCCGTCAGGCCCCACAGAACCCGGGGCCCGGATCCGATGGAGGATCCGGGCCCCGGCTCCGTGTGGCCGTCGGGCGCGCCTGCTCTCAGCCGGGGAGGGTGAGGACCATGCCCGGGTGGATCATGTCGGGGCTGTTCCCGATGACGCCCCGGTTCATGGCGTAGAGCTCCCGCCACCGCGCCTCGTTGCCGAGCTGGGTACGGGCGATCGCGGCGAGCGAGTCGCCGGGCTTCACGGTGTACGTGCGCTTCCTGGCGGCCGGCGGCGGCTGGGCGGCGGGGGTGGTGGTCATGGCGGTGTCGGCTGCCGGGGTCATCGCGGTGTCCGGTGCCGGAGCCATGGCGGTGTCGGCTGCCGGGGCCATGGCGGTGTCCGGTGCCGGAGCCATGGCGGTGTCCGGTGCCGCGGTCATCGCGGTGTCCCGTGCCGCGGTCCCGGGCATCGGGGCCATGGGCTCCGGGGCCATGGCGATGCCGGGCGTCGGGGCGACCGTGGGCGACGAGGCGGACTGCTTGGCGGTCCCCGCGCCCGCGTACCTGGTCGTGGTGCCGGCCGGTCCTGCGGTGGGCCCGTCCGTGGCCGCCCGCTGCTCCTGGACCTGCTCCTTCACCGTGTCGGCCGGGTGGTGCGCCCGTTTCCTGTCTGGTTTGAGGAAGTCGAAGATTCCCATGTCGGTCACGCCTCCGGGCGACGGGTCTTCCCCCACTTCCAAGGATCCCACCGCACGGCGCCGGGGGACCCGGTCCCGCGGCCTTCCGGGCGAACGGTTCCGGTCCGGCCGGTCCGGTCCTCAGCCGGAGGTCCGCTCGGGAGTGGCCGCGGCCGGCCGTACGGCCTCCGCCCCGTCCCCGGCGGGCGGCCCGGCGCCCTCCTCCAGGGAGACCGCCACCCCGGCGGCCAGGACCAGGGCCATGCCGGCCAGCTGCCAGATCCCGAGGGCCTGGGCCAGTACCGCGAACCCGATCAGGGCGGCCACGGCGGGCTCCAGGCTGAAGAGGATGCCGAAGGTCCGCGAGCTCAGCCGGCGCAGCGCCGCCATCTCCAGCAGGTACGGGACGATCGGGAACAACACCGCGACGCCCGCCACCGCCAGGAGCACCAGCCACCGGTCACCGCCCGCGTCGGCCAGCCCGCGCACGGCCTCCGAGAGCCCGAAGGGCGCCACCACCAGGGCGCCGACGGTGATCGAGGCGGCCAGGCCCTGGAAGCCTTCGAAGGTGCTGCCGACCGCCTTGGTCAGCACGATGTACAGGGCCCAGCAGACCGCCGCACCCGCCGCGAAGGCCAGGCCCAGCGGGTCCAATCCGGCCGCGCCGTCCAGCGCGTGGTCCTCGGTCAGGGTGATCAGCGCGACTCCCCCGCCGGCGGCCAGCGCCCACAGCACGTCCCGGACGCGGCGCGAGCCGATCAGCGCCACCGTGAGCGGCCCGAGGTAGTCGATGGTGGCGGCGATGCCGAGCGGGATCCGGTCGATGGCGGCGGCGAAGAACAGGGTCATCCCGCCGGACACGGCGCCCAGCACCAGGACCGAGCCGAGCTGCCGCGGGGTCTTGCCGCGCAGCACCGGCCGGGCGACGGCGAGCAGCAGCAGTGCGGCGAAGACCAGCCGCAGCGCGGTCGTCCCGCGCACTCCCACGTGGTCGAACAGCGGCTTGGAGGCGGCCAGGCCCAGCTGGAGCACCGTCATCGAAGCCACCGCGTAACCGGTCACCGGTATGCGCGGCCCGCGTCCCGCACCCATGGCGCCCCTCCCCCGTCGACCGCCCCAGCCTCACCCAGGAGCACCGGCCGTGTCCCGGGCATTCCCGCTACGGGCCGAGAGCGTCCGCCTTTTGGCCGGGACCGGGCGGGGAGCGGCGTCCCCTGCCCCCGGTACGGCGTCCCAGCCCACGGCTCAGGCTCCCGGACGGGGGGCGGGGCGGGCGTGCGCGAAGCCGCGCTGGTGCCACAGCAGCCCCCCGGCCGGAGTGAGGCCGAGCCCGTCCTCGTCGACCGAGACCACACGGCCGACGAGGATCGTGTGGTCACCGCCGTCCAGGGTCTCGTGGCGCTCGCACACCAGGCGCAGCGCGGAGTCGGCCAGGCCGGGGGCCGCGCCCTCGCCCGCGGCCAGCCGGACGCCGTCGAAACGGCGGTCCGGGCGACCGGCGAACTTCAGGGCCAGCTCCTCGTCCCCCGGGGCCAGCAGGTTCACGCAGAAGGATGAGGCCCCGACCAGCGCGTCGTGGCTGGAGGACTTCCGGTCCAGGCAGACCAGGAACAGCGGCGGGTCCAGGGAGAGGGAGGAGACGGCACTGGCGGTCAGTCCGCGCGGGGCGCCGTACTCGTCGTAGCAGGTCACGACCGTGACGGGGGCGGCCAGCGCGGCCATCGCGGCACGGAACTCCTCCGCGGTGACCCCGGTCCGCTCCAGCAGTGCGGCGCTCATCGGGCTCCCTCCGTCTCGGAACCGGCAGCCGTCTGTGTTTCACGTGAAACATGGGCGCTGTCCGCAGCGAGCTGTCCCAGGACCGCCGGGGCGGGTGCGAGCCAGCGGCCGGCCGGAGTGCCGGTGAATCCGGAGCGGACGTCCCAGACCTGCTCGCCGCCCTTGATGACGGTGGTGAAGCGGCCGCGGAAGAGCCAGCCCTCGTAGGCGGACCAGCCGCACTTGGCCTGGATGTCGTCCCGGGTCGGCTGCCAGCGCTCCGCCGGGTCGAGGATCGCGAGGTCGGCGTCGGCGCCGGGGACCAGCCTGCCCTTGCCGGGGAGCCTGAAGAGGTCGGCGGGGCCCGAGCCCATCAGCCGTGCCAGGTGCGCGGCCGCCTGGTCCGGGTCGACCCGCTTGGTCATCATGCCGGTCCAGGCCGCGATGGCGAGCTCCTGGACGCCGGGCAGGCCGGGCGGAGCGTCGGCCGGGACCTTGTTCTTCTCCTCGATGGTGTGCGGCGCGTGGTCGCTGCCGAGGCTTGCGGCCTCGCCGGTCAGCGCCGCGTGCCACAGCCGGTCCTGGTCGCCCAGGCCCCGGATGGCGGGCGAGAGCCGGGTGCGCGGACCGCGCCGGCAGGTGTCGGCATCGGTGAAGGAGAGGTGGTGGCCGGTGACCTCGAAGGTCAGCGGCAGTCCCTCCTGGGCGGCGGCGACGAGCATGTCCGCCTCCTCCGCCGTGGAGGCGTGCAGGATGTGGGCGCGGGTGCCGTACGTCCGGACGAGCTGGATCACCTTGGCGCAGGCCACGATCGCGCCGGAGCGGGGGCGGTGGGGCTCGTACTCGTCGTACGAGCCGGGCTCGCCGCGCCAGGTGTCGAGCAGGTCGAAGATGTGCTGGTCCTCGGCGTGCAGCACGAGCTGGACGTTGCCTCGCGCGGCGGCGGCGAAGGCGTCCTCCAGGGCCCGCCAGTCACGGAAGACCACGGGGGCGGTGTGGTGTCCGGCCATGAACACCTTGGCGGAGGTGGCGACTTCGGGGTCGAGGGTGGCCAGCACCTCGGGGTGCTCGGGGTCCGCGCCGATGTGGAAGCGGTAGTCCACCCAGGAACGGCCCTCGATGATCGCGGCCTTGGCGCGGACGTCGTCCTCGTTCAGCGACGGCGGGCGGGTGTTGGGCATGTCCAGCACGGTGGTCACGCCGCCGGCGATCGCCGCCCGGCTCCCGTGCTCCCAGTCCTCCTTGTACTCCAGGCCCGGGGTGCGGAAGTGCACGTGCGAGTCGATGAGTCCGGGCAGGACGTACCGTCCGGCCGCGTCGACGCGCGGGCCTTCGGGGAGTTGCTCGCCCGGCTCCAGGACGGCGTCGATCCGGCCGTTGCGGATGACGACGGCGCCGTCCTTGACGCCTTCGGGGGTGACCAGGCGGCCGCCCGTGACGACGAGGTCGGCGGTGACCGTGCGGCCGGTCAGCTGGTCGGCGGAGTTCAGCGGTTCCATGAGAGGCTCACCAGTTCCCTGCAGAGGTCGTTCGTGGGGCCCATGAGGGCGACGGCGCGGGCGTCCCGGCCGTACCGGTTGACGGGGTGGTTCTCGACGTATCCGGCCGAGCTGAGGATCTGCTCGACCTCGGAGACGACCCGTTCGGCGGCGGCGGAGGCGAAGAGCTTGGAGTGGAGGGTGGTCAGCCCCGGGTCGGCGGACTCGCGGCGGCCGGCCCGCTCGACCACCGCGCGGGCGGCCTCGACCTGCGTGGTCAGGTCGACCAGCCGGTAGCGCAGGGACTGGTGGCCGTACAGGCCGCGCTTCGCGGCGTGCGCGTGGGCGGCGTCCAGGGCCGCCTGGGCCAGTCCGACGGCGACCGCGCCGAGGGTCGCGCCGCTCTCCCGCACCCTGGCGATGACGGAGGCCGCCACGCCTTCGGCGCCGAGCCGGTCCCCGTCGGTGACGTGGCAGTCGCGCAGGTCGACGAAGCCGGTGGCGGAGCCGCGCATGCCGGCCAGCCGCATCGAGGTGTCCGGGACGAGGCCCGGGTTGTCGCCGCGGACGAGGAAGAAGGTCTGCCCGGCGGCGCCGTAGCCGGTGTCGCCCCCGGCCCCCGTGTCGTCGCCGGTCTGGGCCAGCACGAGGTAGACGTCGGCCACTCCGGCGCTGGTGGTGAAGGCCTTGGCCCCGTCGAGGCACCAGCCGGTGTCGGTCCGGACGCCCTTGGTGGCCAGGTTCTTCTTGTTGGCGCCGGCCCCGGTCTCGCTCCAGGCGGAGGCGGCCAGCCACTCGCCCGAGGCGAGCTTGGGGAGCAGCTCGCGGTGCTGGGCGGGGGTGCCCTGCTCGACGATGCGGCTGCTGACCGCGAAGTGCTGGAAGAGCATGATCGAGGCGGAGGCGTTGACCGCGGCCACCTGCTCGACGCAGCGGTTGAGGTCGACCGGGCCGGCGCCCGCGCCGCCGAACTCGCGCGGCACGGCCAGCCCGAGGAGGCGGCTCTCGCGGAGGACCGCGACGGCGTCCAGGTCGGGCTCGCCGGTCCGGTCCGCGGCCACGGCGCAGGAGGCCAGCGCGTCGCGCACCTCGGGGTCGAGCGCCGACAGCGAGAGCCGCAGCCCGGCGTCGGGGGTGGTCAGACTGGCAGTGGCAGACATGCGCGCTCCTGGGACGAGGACGGGGAAGTGGAGAGGGAGGGGGCGGCGGCGTACGGGAAGCGGGCGGCGGGCAGCCCGGCCCAGCCCTGGTAGTCGACGCGCTTCCCGGCGACCGAGACCCAGGCCAGCCGAGGACCGGTCTCCGTCCGCACGGACGACGCGGAGACCTGGAGTTCTCCGCCCGGCGTGACGAGCGTGACGAGGCCCTCGCGGTAGCCGCTGTTCCAGGCGAGCGACCACGGGACGGTGCCCTCGATGCCGACCGCCGTCCCCAGGCAGATGGCGCCGGTCAGGGCCAGCGTCGGGTGCCACGAGGGCACGGAGACCGCCCGGACGGCCAGGGCGCCGCCCTCCTGCGGCAGCACGGCCGCGATCTTGGGGAAGGCCCCGGACGGGTCCCAGCCCTGCTGCTCGCACACCGCGAGCCGGATCCGGGCGAACTGGTCGAAGAGCTTGCCGTCGGCGGCGAAGAGCTGCTCCTTCGTCTCCACCCCGAGGTGGCGGGCGGGGACGAACACGTACGGGTTGCCCATCGAGACCAGCGAGACCGGGACGACCATCCGGTCCACGTGGACCTCGGTGACCGGCTCCCCCGTCATCAGCAGCTCGGCGTACGGCTTGGTCGGCGTGCACAGGAAGTGCGCCGTGAAGCTCGTGCCGCCGTCGGAGGTCTCCTCGACCTCGCAGACCACGTTGTCGCCGTTGTTCAGCACGTTCACGCGCACCCGGGCACCGGGGACGAGCGGCGGGATCATCCCGGACCTGGCGGCCGCCTCGACGGCCGCCAGGATGGAGTGCCCGCAGGAGCCGCGCAGGTCGAACGAGGCGTGCGACTGGGGCAGCGACTGCACGAACCGGTAGTCCAGGTCGAACAGCGGGTGCGCGGAGGGCCGCACGATCGCGTTCTTCAGCACGTCGCCGGCGCCGTCGGCGCTGAGGTCCGCGCGGATGGCCGTCAGGCTGTCGAGCAGCTCGTCGGTCTCCTCGGGCAGGCCCTGGCCGTCGAGGACCAGCGTGGGGCAGGGCGCTCCGTGGGCGTTGGCGAAGTAGCCGCTCACCGCGCCCCCTGGAGGGAGTCCGCCCGGGAGGCTGCGGCGCCGAAGAACTGCGTGCGCCACATCTGGTGGGACATCAGCGCCCAGATCGCCAGGGACGCGCCGTCGGACGGACGGGTCGCCTGCTCCTCGAAGAGGCCGGTGACCACCTCGGGGCGGATGCGGCCGTCCGCGCGCAGCGCGCCCTCCGACAGGGCGTCACGGGCGACGTCCCACAGGGCCTGGCCCGGCGTGAGCATCGCGGTGATGGGCAGGGTGAAGGGCTGCTTGGGGCGGTTGAGGACGCTGTCCGGGACCAGGCCCCCGGCCGCCGCGTACAGCGCCCGCTTGACCCCGGTGGAGTTGATCTTCTGCTCGTCGGTGAGGGTGGTGGCGAACCGGACCACCTCGGGCTGGCAGAACGGCAGCCTGGCCTCGACGGAGCTGGCCATCGACAGGTGGTCCACCCGCCGCAGGTGGTACGAGGGCAGCCGGTACTGCTGCTCGATGGCGCAGATGCGCCGCATGCGCGAACCCTGGCCGCCCTCCAGCGTCTCGGTGAGCCCGGCCGGCAGGGCGGGGCCGTGGGCCCGTACCGCTCCGGCGTACTCGTCCGTGTACAGCCGCTCGCGCAGGGCGCGGGGCACCGCCGAGAGGTGGTCGAGGTACTCCTGGACCCAGCCGAGGCCACCGGGTGCGGCCATGGCGTGCGTCATCCGCGCGTAGCCGCCGAACAGCTCGTCCGCCGCGTCCCCGGTGAGGGCGACCTTGAAGCCCGCGTCGCGGACCGCGCGGAACAGGGAGAACGTCGACAGGGTGATGGGGTCGGCGTTGGGCTGCCCCAGGTGCCAGACCACGTCCGCCAGCAGGTCGGGGAAGGTGGCCGGGTCGACCTCGACCTGGTGGTGCACCGTGCCGGCGCGGCCGGCGACCTCGGCGGCGAAGGCGCGCTCGTCCGAGGGCCAGTTGCCGGTGTAGGCGATGTTGAAGGTGTGCAGCCGGTCGGTGGCCCGCGCCGCGAGGGCGGTGACCAGGCTGGAGTCCAGACCGCCGGAGGTGATCGCGGCGACGGGGGCGTCGGCGATCAGCAGCCGGGAGACCTCCTTGGCCAGCAGCTCGCGCAGCTCCTCGCCGGCCTGGGCCAGGCTCCGCGCGGTGTCGGGGCCGGCGGCGGTGTGGCCGAGCGGACGGGTGGTGATGCGCAGTCCGCCGCGGCGGCCGACCACGGCCGTGGCGGCCGGGGGCAGCACCTGGATGCCGCGGAACATGGTGCGGTCGCCGAAGGGGGTCTTCGAGACCAGGTAGGCGTCGAGCCCGTACTCGTCCTCCTCGGCCGTGACGTCGGCGAAGCCGAGCAGCGCGGGGATCTCGGAGGCGAAGCGGAACCGGCCGTCGGCCTCGTCCCAGGCGTAGTAGAGCGGCTTCATGCCCGACTCGTCGGTGGCGATGACGAGCTTGGGCTCTTCGCGCAGGTCCATGACCGCGACGGAGTACATGCCGTCGAGCTGCTCGGCGAAGCGCTCGCCGTACTCCAGGTAGAGGGCGGGCAGCACGGAGCCGTCGCAGTTGTCCGGGATGCGGTGGCCGCGCGCCTCCAGGCGGGCCGCCAGCTCGCGGTGGTTGTACAGCTCGCCGTTGAAGACGACCGTGACGGCGCCGAGGCGGTACGGCTGCTCGCCGCCCTCGGGGTCCATGATCGAGAGCCGGTTGTTGCCGAGGGCCCAGTCGTCCTTCCCGGTGAAGGTCTGGGCGTCGGGGCCGCCGTGGCGCAGCAGAGCGGCGACTGTGCGCAGCTCCTGGTCGCTCGTGCCGGCATTGAAGGATCCGTAGATACGGCACATGTCGGTCAGACCACCTGTGAGGAGACGCCGGCGGCGTCGTAGAGGGCAGGGTCGAAGGGGGTCGGGCCGCCGCAGGTCACGAAGCGGCGGGCGTCCGGACCCGTGTGGGGGTTGCGGGCCCCGTGCAGCACTCCCGGGGCGGCGAAGAGCACGTCACCGGCCGCGACGTCGATCCAGCGGTCCACGAGGTACATCTGGCCCACGCCCTCGAAGGCGATGAACGCCTCGTCGCTGTGCGTGTGGAGGTGGACGTTGAACGTCTCGCCGGGCTGCTGGATGCCGCAGTGCAGACAGAGCTGGCAGCTGCCGGCCCCGGGCCAGAAGATGAAGTTCATGGTGGCGCGGGGGGCCTCTTCGGGGGCCACCTGGCCGGTGCCCGCGAAGCCGCGCAGCTGGGTCTCGTCGTCCCAGAGGGTGGAGAAGACCTTCGGGTCGGTGCCGAGGGTGCGGCCCTCGGCCAGCGGGGTGCGCCAGACGTACGCCGTCATGCCCTCCGGGCCCGCGAACAGCGTGAGGGCACGTCCGGTGGGGGCGTACGCGGCGGACGCGCGGCCGGCGTCCCGGGTCTCGTCGCCGACCCGCAGGCGGCCCGATCCCTCGTAGACGACCGCGGTGTTCTCCTCGAGCGTGGTGTCCTCGGGGCTCCAGGCCTCCCCCGCCGCGACGCGCACGATGTGCAGCGTCACCCAGGTCGCTCCGAGCGCCGGGCTCACCGGGGTGGCGACCTCGGTACCGCCGGGACCCGGCACGGGCTCGAAAACGAACTCCTCCGAGTGGATGATCCGCGCCTCGCCCAAGTGGCTTGAAGTCTTCATGGGTGCTCCGTCTGTGCTCTCTCCTGCTGGCCCGTGAAGCTTCGGTTTCGGAGTTCCCGATCACCTCCCGGAGCAGTACCGCCCGATCCGGGAACCCTTTACGCTCTTTTCCAAAGCAGGCCCCTCACCTGGGGTTTTGCGAGCACGTCGGGTGGGGGCCATGAGCGAGCGGGAAGAGGTCAAGGTACGGTTCAACGTCCTTGGCTCACTGGAGGGTTGGGCGGGCGGGAACCGGCTCAGACTGGGCGGTCCGATCC
This sequence comes from Streptomyces sp. NPDC101118, assembly GCF_044759445.1. Classification (NCBI taxonomy): domain Bacteria; kingdom Bacillati; phylum Actinomycetota; class Actinomycetes; order Kitasatosporales; family Streptomycetaceae; genus Streptomyces; species Streptomyces sp. NPDC101118. The sequence continues at coordinate 461,952 of NZ_JBIVZG010000004.1, forward strand.
AGGAGCGGGTCCTGGTGACCTTGCTACTGGAACCGGGCCGAGTGGTTCCGGTGGCCCGCCTCGTGGAGGCCGCCTGGGAGGACGAACCGCCCGCAACCGCCTCACATCAGATCCGCAAGGCCGTGGCCGATCTGCGCCAGCGCATTCCGGGCGGAAGTGGCTTGATCGTGACGGACGGCCCGGGCTACCGCGCCCTGGTCGAGGACGACCGGCTGGACCTCACCCTCTTCACCCGCCACACCCAACGGGCCCGCGAGGCGCTGGCGGCCGGACGGCCCGCCGGGGCCGAGGAGGAGCTCCGGTCCGCCCTGTCCCTGTGGCGCGGCCCCGTACTGTCGGGCACCGGCGGACCCGTGATCGACGCGGCGTCCACCGCCCTGGACGAGCGCCGGCTGGCCGCGGCCGAAACCCTTTTCCAGCTCCGGCTGGAGCGCGGCGAGACCGCCGAGCTCGTCGGGGACCTGCGCGAACTGGTCGCAGCCCATCCGTTGCGCGAGACCCTGCGCGGCCATCTGATGCTGGCCCTGTACCGCTCGGGCCGCCAGGCCGAGGCCCTGGAGGAGTTCGGGCGGGTACGCGAGCTGCTGGTCGAGGAGCTGGGCGTGGATCCCGGCCCCAAGCTCACCCAGCTGTACGAGGGCATCTTGCGCGACAGCCCGGAACTGGCCGCCCCCGAGCCGCCCGCTCCGGCCCCCGCCGAGGAGCCGGCTCCAGGTGATGTTTCACGTGAAACATCGACCGGGCCGAAGGATGCCCAGGCGCCCGCCGCGCCCTGCACCCTGCCGTACGACCTCACCGACTTCACCGGCCGGGAGCAGGAACTGGCCGCCCTGCTGAGGGCGGCCGGGGAGACCACCGAAGCGGGCACCCGGATCCTCGCCATCGACGGCATGGGCGGTACGGGCAAGACCTCTCTGGCGGTCCGCGCGGCGCATCTGCTGGCGGACCAGTACCCGGACGGCCGGCTCCACATCGACCTGCGCGGCTACACCCCCGGCGAGCAGCCGCTCCAGCCCGGGGCCGTGATCGCCAGCCTCCTGCGCACCCTCGGTGTCCCGGGCGACGAGCTGCCCGACGACGCGTCGGGCCGGGCCGCCCTGTGGCGGACCACCCTGATGGGGCGCCGGCTGCTGCTCCTGTTCGACAACGCCTCGGACGCCGCCCAGGTCCGGCCGCTGCTGCCCGCCTCCCCCGGCTGCCTGGTCCTGATCACCAGCCGGGCCCGGCTGGTCGAGCTGGACGGCGCCGAGTGGATCTCCCTCGGGGTGATGTCCCCGGAGGACAGCCTCGCGCTGATCACCGAGACCCTGGGCGAGGAGCGCACCGAACGCGAACCGCGGGCCGTGAGCGACCTGGCCTCCCTCTGCGGGCACCTGCCCCTCGCCCTGCGCATCGCGACCGCCCGGCTCCGCAACCGCTCCCGGTGGACCGTCGAGCACCTCGTGGGGCGGCTCTGCGACGAGACCCGGCTGCTGGACGAGCTGAGCTCGGGCGAGCGCAGCGTGGCGGCGACGCTCAGGCTCTCGTACCAGGCGATGGACGAGGAGCACCGGACGGCCTTCCGGCTGCTGAGCCTGCACCCGGGCGCGGAGATCGACGTCCACTCGGCGGGGGCCCTGCTGGACACCGACCCGCGCGACGCGGAGGACCTCATGGAGGACCTCCTGGACATGCACCTGGTCCAGCAGCACGAGCTGGGCTACTACGCCTTCCACGACCTGGTCCGCAGCTTCGCCCAGAGCCTGCGCAACACGGAGACGGCGGAGGACGACGCCGCGGCGCTGGAACGGCTGCTGGACTACTTCTACGCGGCGACCGACGCGGCCTGCGCCGTGCTGTTCCCCGGGCGCACCCACTACGTCACCGGCCTGGACGGATCCGGGGCCGGACTTCCACCGCTGGGCGACGCCGAGCGGGCGACGGCCTGGTTCGACCGCGAGGGCGACGCGGTGCTGGCGGCGGTGTCCGTCGCCGAGTCCCGCGGCTTCCTCCGCCATGCGGTCTGGCTCGCCCGCAACGTGATGTTCCACCTCAACATGCGGTCCTACACGGACCAGTACCTCCAGGCGGGGCAGGTCGCGGCCGCGGCGGCCCGCCGGCTCCGGGACGCCCAGGCCCTCCGGCTGAGCCTCAACAACCAGGTGACCTCCCTGTGGAAGCTCGGCCGCTTCCGCGAGGGCATCGCCGTCTCGGAAGAGGCGCTGAAGCTGGCCCAGGAACAGGGCGAGCGCCTCGGCGAGGGCTCCAGCCTGGAGGCACTCGGGCTGCTGCTCAGCTGCCTGGGCGAGTTCGCCGAGGCGGTGTGCCACCAGGAGCAGGCCGTGGAGGTCTTCCGGGAGACCGGGGCCGTCCAGTCGGAGATCCACGTGCTGTGCTCGCTCAGCACCACCTACTCCTGCCTGGGCCGCGGCCAGGACGCCGTCGAAGCGGCGGAGCGGGCGGTCCGGCTGGCCGGGGAACTCGGCATCCTGGGTCAGGAGGTCATGGCCCTGAACGACCTGGCGAGCGCGTACCTCGACCTCGGCCGGTCCGAAGAGGCCGAGGTCTGCCTCAAGCAGGCCCTGGTCCGCTTCGACGAATCGCACCAGCCCGACAACTTCGCCGTGACGCTGGCCCTGGTCGCCACCCTGCGCCAGCGGCTCGGCCTGACCGAGGAGTCCCGCTGCTGCGAGGCGGAGGCCCTCAAGCTGCTCGGCCACCGGCCGACCCTGCCCCGGCAGACGCTCGTCGAGCGGCTGATCGGCAACCTGCGTCTGGAGCGCGGCGAGCACGCCGAGGCCCTGGAGGTCTACCGGAGCGCGCTGGGGCGCGCTGCGGAGGTCGGGTACCGGATGGAGGAGGCGCGGGCGCTGGCCGGCATCGCGCGGGCCACGGCCGACCCGGCAGAGGCGGACGAGAGCCGGGCGCGTGCCGTCGCGCTCTTCGAGGCGATGGGTGTGCCCGACGGGGCCCGGCGTCCGCTGTGACCCCGCGCGGGGGTCACGCGTGACATGACGGAAGGCGGCCCGCCCCTGTCGGGGGCGGGCCGCCTTCCGTCTGTCGGGTCCGTTCGGCGTCAGGCGCCGGGGGAGACCGGGGCAGGGCTGCCGGGGCCGTGGGTGTCGGCCTGGACCGTCCGGTCGTTCACGGAGTCCGGACCGAGGTCCGCCGTGGCCCCCAGGACGACCGCGAGACCCAGCGTGACGATTCCGACGACTCCGGCCAGCTTGCTGCGCATTTCTGTATCCCCGCCCCTTGGTTTCCGTGATGTCGTGCGTATCGCTTGCGACATGACAGAGATTCGCGGGCCCCGTTCCCCAACGGTTCCCACTCTGATACCGGGGTCGGACAGTACAGCGGGAAACAGCCCGGGAACAGGCTCTGTCCGCCGGTTGGGCCCCTCAGTTGGCCCAGCGTTCACATCCCGTCAATCAATCACGATCTCCGTCTCGAACCGTGCGCCGAGGGCTCTCAGCCGAACCTCGCATTCCGCTCGGGTCCGGGCCGAAAGCACCGCCGCAGCAAGGAAGTCGGAGGAGATCGCGGCCCGCCCGATGACCTCTCCGGGCTCCGCGAAGACCCCGTAGAACTCCACCCACGGCTCCTCCGGCGTGACCGGCACCGAGCGCACGGTTCCCGGCCGCCTCATCATCAGGACCTGACCGGCCATCCGGACCGGCGCCAGCCGCTCGCCCCCGGCCAGGTCCGCGATCGCGGGCATCGGCAGCCCGGTGTGGGCGCGGGACGCCAGCTCGACCGGGTGGACGCCGAACACCGCGTTCAGCACGTCCCGGATCCGGGCGCCCGCCGGCCGGGCCGCCACCTCGCAGACCACCAGCCGGTCGTCCGGGGTGTGGAAGACCTCGGCGTGGAAGGCGTAGTCGGCCGGCCCGCCCAGAGCTGTCAACGCGCCCTCCGCCAGCGCCAGCAGACGGGGGGTCAACGGGTCGTCCGGAGCCAGCGTCAGGTCGACCCGGGCGCCCCCGTCGGCCTGGAAGGACGACAGGTCGTACTGGTACTGGGAGGGCCAGGCCATGACGGTCCGGCCACCGGCCACGACCCCGTCCACATGACACATCCGGCCGGGTACGTACGCCTCCAGCAGCAGGTCCTCGCGCGGGCCGGAGCCGGGCGCGAAGTCCTCGGCCAGCCGCAGCTCCAGCTCCTCCTCGCTGCGCACGATCCGCAGCCCGATGGAGCCGAACCCGTCCCGTGCCTTGAACACCAGCGGCAGCCCGTGCGCCGCCGCGAAGGCCCGCACCTCGGCGGCCGTGCCCGGCACGGTGTGCGGGGCGACCTCGATGCCGGCCCCCGCCAGGCGCTGCTTCATCAGCACCTTGTCGCGGAAGGGCAGCACCTCGGCGGGCAGCTGGCCCGGCAGGCCGAACTTCTCCCGGAGCCCGGCCGCCCTGATCAGGTCGGCCTCGTGGTGGGCGATCACGTGCGTGACGCCGTACTCGTGGGCCAGGTCGAGCGCCAGCCGGTCGACCAGCTCCTCGTCGTCGAACGTGTCGACGACCTCCAGATGGCGGTAGCCGCCCGGGCCGTCCGGCACCCGCTCACCGCCGCCCTCGATCCTGTCGCGGGCGGCGATCATCACGACGCCGCTTTCGAGTCCGTCGAGCCACCGGTCGTACGGGAACGGGCCGAGCGGAAAACGGTGCAGCACGAGCGCGGTCATACCGCCGCCTCCAGACGTTCCTGGGCGGCCGCCGCCGGGGCCACCTCGATCTCGATCTCATCGGTCAGCCGCTCGCACAGGGCGACGGCCGTGTCGGTGTCGGCCGCCGTCACGGCGACCAGGCCGAGCCGGTCCCAGTTGTCGCGCAGCGGACGGACCGTGTCGCCGGGGCGTACGGAGACCTCCGCCACCAGCACGTCGGGCCGCGCGGCGATCTCCTCGGCCCCCGAGACGGCCGTGACCGTGCCGGGGTCCCGGAGCACGTAGCGCGTACAGGCGGCGGCACGGGCCGCGGGGGCCTCCGGCAGCGCCTCGGCCAGGCCCATCGGCCAGGCCACCCCGTACCCGAGGAGGTCGATCCCGTACGCGGCCTCGACCAGCTCGTTGATCCGGCCGCCGCCGACGCGGTTGTGGGACTCGATGACGACCGGGCCCCGCGAGGTGAGCCGCAGCTCGGTGTGGGTCGGGCCGTCGGTCACGCCCATGGTGTCGAGGAAGTCGGTGACCGCCGTCCTGACCCGGTCGTGGTCCCCGGGGGAGAGCCGGGCCGGCAGCGCGTGTCCCAGCTCCGCGAAGTGGGCGTCGCTGACGAGCTTCTCGGTCACGGCGACCACGACGTGGCGGCCGCCGAAGCTGAAGCCCTCCACGCTGAACTCGGGTCCGTCGAGGTAGGACTCCATCAGCAGCTCGTCGACCGTGAAGAGGGTGGAGCCGCGGTCGGTGCGCCGCCCCCGCAGCTCCTCGATGCGCTGCCAGACCATGTCCAGGTCGGCGGCGCCGCGCACCCTGATCAGGCCGAAGCTCGCGGTGGCCGCGGTCGGCTTGACGATGAAGGGGAAGCCGGCCAGCTCGGCGAAGGCGTCCAGGGAGGCCCGGTCGGTGACCCGCTCCACGTGCATGTCCAGCTTGCCGTGCGCCGCCAGGTGGCTGCGCATCAGGTACTTGTCGCGCATCCGCCGGCTGACCTCCGGGCGGGTGCCGGGGAAGCCGAAGTGCTCGTTCAGCCGCGCGGCCGTGTCGAGCCCGCCCTCGGTGAGCGAGACGACCGCGTCGAAGCCCCAGACCGCGCGGGCGGTCTCGGCGACCGGGACGACGGCCTCCCAGTCGGTGTAGTCGACCACCGTCAGTTCGTCGGCCAGGCCGCTCTGGAAGGGGTTGACCTTGTCCGGGTGCTGGAGCATGACGACCCGTACGCCCAGGGCCTTGGCGAGCTCCAGGTGCTGGTCCGTGCCGCCGACCAGCAGCATGGTCCGGTCCGGGCGGCCCGCGGCCGTCGCCGCGTTCTGCGTGGTCATCAGAGGGTTTCCTTGGGTGTGGCGGTGATCGTGGCGCGGAGCCCGTCCTGCACGGAGGCGATCCGCTCCGCGGCCCCGGCGGGGCTCGCGGCGTCGACGACGGCGTAGCCGTGCCGGCTGCCGGAGTCGGTGGTGTGCGGCAGGACGTCGCCGGGGGCGAACGGGAAGACCACGGCGTGTACGTAGGGCCGCTCGGCCAGCTCGGCCAGGCCGTCGACCGACTCCAGCCGGCCCGCGGGCAGCCGGAAGAAGCCGATCGAGGCGTACCGCTCCGGGGCGGGCGTCGTGACCGGCTCGCCGGCCAGGGCGCGGAAGATCCCGGCCTCCAGGTCGAAGCCGCCGGCGACCTCCACGAGGAGGGGGATCCGGTCGCCGCCGAGGCGGGCCTGGGACTCGACGATCCGCGGCCCGGCCGGGGTGAGGATCACCTCGGTGTGCGCCGGGCCGAACCGGTAGCCGGCGAGGTCGAGCAGGGCGGTGGTGGTGGCGCGGATCGCCGCCGCGTCGGCGGGGTCCAGCGGCGCGGGGTGGACGTGCCCGGTCTCCACGAACCCGGGTGCGCCGCTGGTCTGCTTCGCGGTGATCCCGACGACCTGGTGCATGCCGTCGACGGTCAGCGTCTCCACGCTGAACTCCGGGCCCTCCAGGTAGTCCTCGACGATGAAGGGGCCCTCGATGCCCGCGGCCTTGACCCGCTCCGTCCACTCCGCCAGGTCGGCGGGCCCGCGCACCAGGGCGATGCCCTTGCTGCCGGCCGAGTTGCCCGGCTTGACGACCGCCGGCAGCCCGAACTCGGCGAGCAGCGGCTCCACGTCGGCGAGCGTCGCCGCCTCGCGGGCCCGGACCACGGAGACGCCGTTGCGGTTCAGCAGGCGGCGCATCGCGTTCTTGTCGTTGAGCAGCCGGACCGACTCGGCGGTGTTCGGCGACAGCCCCAGGGCCTCGGCCTCGGCCAGGACCGGTGCCATGCTGGCCTCGGAGCCGAGGTGGAGCACGTGGTCCACGCGGTGCTCGGCGGCCATGCGGGCCACCAGGGCGCGCAGGGCGGCCTCGTCGTCGAAGTCGACCAGGGCCAGGTCCTCGGAGTGGGCCGCGACCTTGGCCAGGTACTCGGGGGCCCGCAGCTTGGGGTCCCAGACCGACCACACCCGGAACCCGGCCTCCACGGCCTTGCGGACGAGCTGCTCGTACGGCATGACCATCAGGAGCCGTCCGGCGCCGCTGGGGAGAGTCATGAGGAGGCTCCGTTCTGGGCCGGCACGGCGGCCGGGACGTTCTGCTCCACGGCGGCCTCGCGGGGTGCGCGCGGCTTCAGCAGGGAGCGGTAGCAGAGCATCGCGCCGAGGCCGAAGACCGCGAACAGCAGGCTCATGCCGACCGGGGAGAGGAAGGCGCCCAGGGTCACGCAGAGCGAGCCGATGATCAGCCCGATCCGGTTGTTCAGCCCGTAGGCGGCCATGTACTTGGTGCGCGCGGCGGGATCGACGAGGTCGGCCAGCAGGGCCTGCTTGACCGGCACGTGCACGATCTCGCCCACGGTCATCGCCACGGCGGCGGCGATCAGGATCCAGCCGTCGTTGCTGACGGCGAGGACCATGTACCCGGCGGTGAAGACGCCGAGGCCGGCGATCAGCCGGACGCCGTCCGGCAGCCGTCGGAACAGGCTGCCCGCGAAGAGCGCGAACCCGACGACCAGGGCGCTGTTGACGGCCCGCACGATGCCCAGCATCGCGACGCCGTCCACCGAGGGGAACCAGCGCTCCAGGCCGGCCAGCGCCTGCTCGGGGAACTCGTCCGCGAGGCGTACGGCGATGTAGTAGCCGATCTGCACCTCGATGGCCCGGGCGAGGGTGGCCGCGCCCAGCAGCCGGAGGAACGTCCGGTCCCGGGAGACGGCGAGGTAGCCGCGGAGCATGGCCGGGATGCCGACCGCCTGCTCCCTGGAGTCCTCGGGGGCGCTCTCGGCGATCCACCACCAGGTGGCCGCGGCGGTCGCCGCGGAGAGCACGGCGGCGGCGGTCAGCAGCAGGGTGAAGTGCTCGCCGTAGAAGAAGCCGCCGACCAGGGCGCCGGTGGTGAAGGCCAGGTTGATCGACCAGTAGTTGATCGTGTAGACGAGCTGCCGGTTCTCCGGGCTGGAGACGTCGATCATCATCGCGTCGGCGGCGGGGGTGGCCGCGTTGGACAGGCAGGTGTTCAGCAGGAAGAGGACGAAGGTCGCCGCTCCCGACTGCCACCAGGGCGAGTTGGCCAGCGCCAGCAGCCCGAAGGTGAGGGCCGCCCCCACCTCGCCCCACACCATCAGCGGCTTGCGGCCGTGGACGTCGGCGAGGTGGCCGCCGAGGAAGTTGCTGCCGATGCCCGCCGCGGCGACGACCAGGGTGAGGACACCTGCGGTGGCCGGGCCGTACACCTTGGAGAGGTGGATGACCATCAGCGGCATCAGCATGATGCCGAGGAACCGCTGGACGAACCCGATGCCGAGGCGCAGCTTGATGTTCGGGTGCAGCGCGCCGAAGGTCATTCCGCACCCCCGTCGCTGCCCGGTCCGACAAGGGTGTCGGCCAGGGCACCGCCCTTGCCCCAGTGGCTGGGCTCCACGTCGCGGACGATCACGGTCACGGCGTCGTGGGGGCAGTCGGCCACCTTGGCGACGGTCTCGGTCAGTTCGGCGACGAGCTCGGCACGCTGGGCGCGGTCGTTGCCCTTCCACCAGTCGACGGTGATCACCGGCATGTCGGGGTTCCTTTGCAGAAGAGGGGGGCTGGGGGTGGTGGACCGCCGGGGCGGGTCAGGGGCGGGTGGCCAGGGCGGAGGGCCCCGCGGCAGCCGGCTCGGCCCGGCCGGCCTCGGACTCGTTCCAGAGGCTGAGGTAGCGCTCGCCCGTGTCCGGCAGGACGGCCACGATCGAGGCGCCGATGTAGTCGGGGTGCGCGGCCAGCTGGGCGCAGGCGTGGGCGACGGCGCCGGAGGACACCCCGGCGAAGATGCCCTGGCGGCGGGCGAGGGTCCGGGCCGCGGTCATCGCGTCCTCGTCGGCCACGGTGACGACGCGGTCGATCAGGGAGACGTCCGTGGTGGGGGCCACGAAGCCGCCGTTCAGACCGGGGATCCGGTGCAGGCCGCCGACGCCCTGGGAGAGGACCGGGGAGTTCTCCGGCTCGACCGCGACCACGCGGATCGACGGGTCCTGCTCCTTGAGGTACTTCGCGGCGCCGCTGAGCGTGCCGCCGGTGCCCACGCCGCAGACCAGGACGTCGATCCGGCCGGCGGTGTCCGTCCAGATCTCCGGGCCGGTGGTCTCGTAGTGCGCCTGCACGTTGTCGGGGTTCTCGTGCTGGCAGGGGAACCACGAGCCGGGGGTGGCCGCGTGCAGCTCCTCGGCCTTGGCGATGGCGCCCGGGTAGCCCTGCTCGCGCGGGGTCTGCACGATCTCGGCGCCCAGGGCCTTCAGCAGGGCCACCCGCTCGGCCGTGGCGCTGTCGGGCAGCACGATCACGCAGCGGTAGCCGCGGGCGGCGGAGAAGGCCGCGAGCGAGATGCCCGTGTTGCCGGAGGTGGCCTCGATCACCGTGCCGCTGCCGGGGGTGAGTTCACCGCGCAGCTCCGCGGCCCGCAGCATGTACAGCGCGGCCCGGTCCTTGCTGCTGGACATCGGGTTGGCCGACTCCAGCTTGGCCAGCACCTCGGTGCCGGGCGCGGTGTCCTCGAAGCGCAGGCGGATCAGCGGGGTCGAGCCGACCAGGTCCTCGATGCTGTCGGCGATGCGGCGGTTCTCGGAGCTTGCGGAGCTGTTCACGTCTCGTTCCTCACCAAGTCGGGTCGTACGGCTGTGTGTCGGGTGGTCGTACGGTCAGCCGTACGCCGGTGGGGTCTTCGGGGGCGCAGGAGCGCGGGGGCGCCGGACCTACCAGGAGCCGGCCGAGGCGGTCACGGCGTACAGGTCCTCCATGGGCTGCGGCTCCTCGCCGACCGCCTTGATCACGGCGGTCGCGGCCAGCACCCTGGCGCCCGGGGGCACGTCCTTGTTCACCAGTGCCTGCGCCCCGATGACGGCGTGCTCGCCGATGGTGACCGGGCCCAGCACCGTCGCGTTGGTGCCGAGCACCACGTCGTGGCCCACGACGGGGTGCCGGCGAGCACCCTCGGGGCGCTTGTTGTCGCTCCACCAGCCCACCGCGCCGAGCGTCACCTGGTGGTAGATGGTCACGTCGTCGCCGACCACCGCGGTCTCGCCGATCACCACGGCCGCGCCGTGGTCGATGAGCACCCGGCGGCCGATCTCGGCGCCGGGGTGGATCTCCACGGCGGTACGGCGGCGGGCGGACCAGGCGATGGCGCGGGCCGTCAGCCGGAGCCCCCGGCGGTGCAGCCGGTGGGCGACCCGGTGGGCCCAGAGCGCCGGCAGGGCGGCGTGCAGCAGTGCCTCCCTGCGGTTGCGCATCGAGGGATCGCGGGCGACGACCACGTCGAGGTCCTCCTTCATCAGGCGCAGCAGCCCGATCTCCCCGGAGGCCATCAGACGAGCACTTCCGCGCGGCCGGCCACCGCGGCCAGCACCGCGCCCGTCAGGCTCTCCAGCGCGGCGACGGTCTCGGGGTCCTCGTACCGGCCCTGGGCGTTGCGCAGGTTCGCGGCACCGCCGACGGCGACCGGCTCGTGGGCGACGATCTGTGCGCCCACCCGGGTGAGTACGCCGACCAGGCCGGGCTGGGCGTCGAGGCCACCGCGCGCGCCGGGCGAGGCACTGGTCACGGCGGTGATGCGGTCCTTCAGCGGCGAGGCGCCGCCCGGGCGGGACAGCCAGTCCAGGGCGTTCTTCAGGACGCCGGGCATCTCACCGTTGTAGGAAGGGGTGCTGATGACGACCGCGTCGGCACCGAAGACCAGCTCCTTCGCCGCGCGCACCGCATCCGAGCTGTCCGCCCGCTCGGTCTCCACGTCGTAGAACGGGAGCTCCGCGATGGGGAGCAGCACCGCCTCGTGGGAGCCGGGCAGCTCCGCCAGGATGCCCCGGACGGTCTCCAGGACCGCCGTGTTCACCGACTCCCGGCTCGTGCTGCCGGACACCAGAACGATCTTCGCCACGGGAACCCCTTCTCCTTGGCCGCCCGGTCGGCAGGCCTTCGACTGGTACGGAGCCTCCCTCCCGTGGTTCCCGAACCCCTCCCGCTCCGTTCCCGGCGCGGGAGGGCCGCGTACCGCCCGCTACCCCAGGGCCTCGGCCAGCCCTGCGACATGGGGGTTCCGGAGTGCGGCGGGACTTTCGGCGCCGATTCGCTCCAGGAGCCCCCGCGCCGCCCCGTGCACCGCCGCGCGGAGTTCCTCGTAACCGCACACGATCTCGCCTTCCTCGAAATCGGCGGTGACGGCGATCCGGTGGTCCGGCCGGGCCGCCAGCAGCAGCGTTCCCTCCCCTTCCGTGAATTCGTATTCCGCTTCCCCCTCGGCGGAGAGTTCGTCGAGCGTGAGCGGCATGACCCGGGCGAAGTCGAACACCGTGGCCTCCTCGACGGAAAAGACCACACCGCCGCCTTCGAGGGTCACCGTTCCCAGCGGAAACCTGTACGTGAGGTCCGTCAGGCTCGCCCCCGGAAGGCTTCTGGCAGCGCGTCCCAGCCCTCCTCCCCGCAGCTCGATCCGGCAGCTGACTCCTGTGCGTGCATCCATGGCCCGGCCTTCTCGGACAGCACCCTGCCGGGTGCGAAAGGGAGCGGGCGGAACGCTCCGGGAAAAGTGCCCCCGGAGTCGTCCCGCCCGCGTCATTCGTGTTCCGGAACGGATATGCGTACTAGAACGGATATGCGGTGATCACGCGGCCGCGTACCACCACGACCCTCACCCGCTTCTTGTTGCTCCGTCCCTGCTTGCCCACATTGTCGCCGTACCGCTTCTCGTAGGTGTGACCAGGACGGCCCTTCGTGGCCTTCTTCTTGGTACCCGTCCTGACGGTGTCGCGGATCAGGCGGCGGACCTCGGCACGGCTCCCGTTGAACTTGCTCTTCTTCTTGTACGAGTTCTTCGAGATGTGCCTCGGATAGATGTGCCCGGACCAGTCCTTGTTCTTGATCCGGCAGCTGCTGTTGTGGACCAGGGCGTCCGCCGACGCGATCCGCACGCTGTACGTGTGCGCGTTTCCGATGTTGAGGTTGACGACGTACTGGTCGCCGACCTCACCGCGGTTGCGGGTCGCGGTGACGCGCTGGACCGTCTCGTCGGCGGACAGCAGCGCGTCCCCGACCCTGACGTCGGCCGCCTTGGTCCAGCCCTTGTCCACCACCCAGAGCGGGTGGTCCGCGGTGGCCTGCAGCTCCGGCGTCGCCGGGTCGCGGTCGGTGTCGATCCCGACCATCGACTTGGTGCCGTGGCCGGTGTAGACGTCGAGCACCGGCTGGGCGCTCTGCAGACCCGTCTCCGGGTCCGTCGCCGTGACCTCGTCGCCGATCCGGATGTCACCGATCGGCAGGTAGCTGCCGTCGGCCATCAGGACCTGCGTCTCCGGGGCGAAGGAGTTGCACCGCGAGCGCCGGAAGACGCGCTTGGCACGTGACCGCACCCGGTTGACCCTGCTGGCCTTGCGGATCGTGCGCGAGGCCTTGTACGCCCTGACCGCGAGGCGGCCGGCCGAACCGAAGGCGACACCGACGCCCATCTCCGCGGCCTTGCGCCAGTTGCCGGTGGCGGCGTAGGAGATCGCTCCGACGGCAGAGGCGATGTTGCCGATGGGGCCCGGGATGTAGGAGGCGATCTCCGCCACCCGGGCGACCTTCTTGAACATCTTCTTGAAGCTGAAGCCCCAGTTGCCGTCGAGGTCCGTGCAGTTGACGGGGTCGCCGCTGCAGTAGTCGTACGGGTTGGCGTTGCCGCCCGGCTGCGGGTCGACCTGGAGGAAGCGGCCCAGCTCCGGGCTGTAGAGACGGGCACCCATGAGGATGACGCCGTCCTGTGCCTCGCTCGACCGCTGCTTGGCGCCGAGCCACCCGTACCGCTGCACCGCCTGGCCCTGCGCGGGGACGCCGAACTCGTCGAAGAGGTGCGTCTCCGGCGTGGTCGTCGCCGTGTCGAGCGTGACGGCGATGTCGCCGTGCAGGTTGGCGAGCTGGAGCTCCACGTCGCCGGTGGCGGAGGTGGTGGCGGTCAGGTCGCCGTCCGGGCCCGAGACGTTGCGCGTCAGGGTGCCCTGGGTGGTGTCCTCGACGGTCCAGCGCGGCTCGTCGGAGTCGTCACCGTAGTGGTTGAGCTTGCTGGTGGCGTTCGCCCAGGTGCCGTCCTGCTGCCTGGCCTCCGTGGTGAAGGCCGTGAAGCGGTGGGCCGGGTCGAGGCTCCAGGACTGCCGGGTGTCGCCCTTGGTCTGGCTGGCGACCAGGTCGTTGGCCCAGTAGGTGTTGAGCGAACCGGTGCCGGTGGCCGTCGTACGGCCGAAGGCGTCGTAGGTGTACCCGGCCGTCAGCAGCCGGTCGGCGCTGTCGTACGAGCTCGTGGTGACCGTACCGCCGGACGCGGTGCAGGAGCCGTCCTCGGCGGCCGCGAAGACCGTCCGGGAGGTGCGGTTCATCCGCCCGGCGATGCTGCGCCCGGCCTCGTCGAAGGCGTAGGTCCGGGTGGTGCAGCCCTCGGTGGTCGACTGGACGGCCTTGGTCAGGCGGCCCAGCCGGTCGTAGGTGTACTCCTTGCTGTCGGTCGACGAGGTGTCGGAGGCCATGGCCCCCTGGGTGGTCATCTCGATGTGCTGGCCGTAGACGACCTCGCCGTCGGAGACCCGGGTGTACGAGCGGCCGATGGCCGCGCCCTCCGCGTTGAAGCTGTCCTTGCGGACGTAGCCGCCGGGGTAGGTCTGCTCGGTGAGCTGGCCGTCCGGACCGTACTTCGCGGTGAAGGTGCCGGCCACGCTGTCCGTCACCGAGGTGACCAGGCCGCGGGGCTCCTGCGTGCGGTCGTACGCGTACGTGGTGCTGCCGGTGTTGTCGCTGACCTTGACCGGCTTGCCGAACTTGTCGAACTCGGTGGTGGTCGTACCGCCGTCGGCGTCCTTGTACGAGAGCAGACGGTCGAGCGCGTCGAAGACACGGGTGATCGTCTTGCCGCCGGCACTGGTGCTGACCGCGTGCCCGGTGACCGGGTCATACTCGGTGGTGACCTTGGGCAGGGGCTGCCCGAGGTCACCGGTGATCTCGGTGGAGACGATCCGGTCGGCCGCGTCGTAGACGGTCACCGTCTTGCGGGACTTGCCCGCGTTGGTCTCGGTGACCTCCTCGATGTCGCCGAAGCGGGAGTAGCGGGTGATCCGCTTGACCGGGAGGGTGTCGGGCATCCGCGCGGTGTCCGCGCCGGTCACCGCGCCGCCGGGCAGGGTGGCGCACGGGTTGCCGGCCCACTCCGGGCGGTTGCCGCAGGCGGCGTCCTCCGCGTTGGCGCCGGCCGTGTAGAACACGGTCTTCACCGTGCCGGTGTCCGCGCCGCCGGAGCCCGGCCGGCGCGACTCGACCGCACGGCCCGCCGCGTCGTACTTGATCGTCGCGGTCAGGTTGGCACCGCCGACGACCGCGTCGGTGGTCACCGAGGTCTCGGCGCGCAGCAGCCAGCCGGACGTGCCGCCGATCGGCGTGCCGTAGCCGGTCTTGGTGACGCGCACCTCGACCGGGTCCGTGTAGCCCTCGATCCTGGCGCCGTCGCGGGTCGTGGTCTCCAGGTGGTACGCCGTGCCGTCCGGCTTGCCCTCGTCGTAGACGTGGGCGGTGTGCTCCCGCACGACGACCGACGTGCCGGCGGCGAGCGCCGGCATGGCCGGGTCCGCCTGGGCCGGGACCGCCTCGTCCAGCACCGCGCGGTACGCGGGGCCGGTCTCCTCGAGCAGGTCCTGGCCGTCCAGGCTGTAGACGTTCCGGTTGTCGAGCAGCCCCGCACGGGCGGCGGAGTCGTCGGGCAGCTGGAGCTCCACGGCGCGCGCCGCGGCGTCGTCACCGAGGCCGAGGGCGAGCAGGCGGCCCGAGGCGTCGAGGGTGCGGACGGTGTTCCCGAACCGGTCGTACTCGTTGGTGTCGATGTCGCCGACACCGGTCGGCGACCAGGTGGCGCTGTTCACCTCCTGGGCGGAGGCGTTGAGGTAGTGGACCGTGGCCTGCTGGTAGCCGTCCTTGCCGGGGAGCGCGGAGGTGGCCGTGTGCGTGCCCGGCGCGCCCTCGACGTCGAAGACCGCCGTCGCGTCCGTCGGCACGTCCGACTGGGCCCACTTGGCCGCGTCGGCCCCGGACAGGTCGTACGGGCCGCCCGCGGCCCGGGTGAGCGGGACCTCGTAGACCACCTGGGAGGCGGTCTCGCCCTCGGTCTCGTCCTTGCTGCCCGGCTTCAGCGCCGGACGGCGGACCTTCAGCAGCCGGCCGGGATCCTGGTCGGCTCCGGCCTGCCCGTAGTCGAAGTACCAGGGCAGCTCGCCCGCGGAGTCGACCGAGACGAGCCGGTTGCCGCTGTCGTAGCCGTACTTCGTCTTGAAGACGGAGGTGTCGGCGCCCGAGCCCTTGCGGGCGTCCCACGCCTCCACGAGCCGGCCGGCGGCGTCGTAGCGGTACTCCGCCACGTCCACCGCGTTGACCGCGCCGGCGACCGGGTCCCAGGACCAGATGCGCACCGACTTGACCCGGTCGACGACGTCGCCGGGGGTGCTCGCCGTTGCGGTGGTGGCCGTCGCGTAGACGTACTCCAGCACCTCGCAGCCGCGCGCCGGCACGCTGCCGGTGCACTGCGCGGTGTCGTCGACCCCCGGCTCGACCTCGCCGATGACCCGCTTGACGAGACTGCGGCCGTCGGTCGTGTCGTACACGTAGCGGCTGGTGGACCCGGCGTCCGTGCCGGAGACGGAGGCCACCACGTAGACGTCGGAACCGGTCTGGCGCTTGAAGGTGGTGAGCGTCCCGTCGTCGTCGGTCAGCAGGTAGTCGCTGCCCGAGGCCTTCAGGATCAGGCCCTCGGAACCGGGCTCGGGGCTGAAGGAGCCGTCCGAGCTCTTCGCGAAGGAGGTGGTGGTGTCGTCGTAGCCGGTGATGACCGCGACGTCCTTGCCCGGGAAGGTCAGGGAGTGCAGGTCGTTGTCCGTGACACCGCCCGCGGCACCGCCGGACCACTGCGGACCGAAGGGCGCCACCAGCTCGCGCAGCGAGACGTGGTCGTAGAAGACGGCCTTGCCGGAGTTGGCCGGGAAGCCGTTGTACAGGCGCACGAACGCCGAGGTGGCGTCCGCCGGGACGGTGAAGTCCATCGACAGCTCGGCCCACGCGTCGGTGTAGGGAACCTTGCGCGAGGTGGGCTCGACGTAGCCGCCCGGGGTGTCGAAGCCCGCGTAGAGGCGCAGGCCGCGGGCGTGCTGCGGGGACAGGCCCGTCGCCGAGGGGACGTACGCCCAGGCGGAGAACCGGTACGTCTTGCCGGGCTTCATCCCCAGGCGGAAGGCGCCGTAGTCGCCGCCGACGGCGGCGTAGGAGTCGCCGTTGGTGTTGGTGGTGGGGACGATCTTGAGCGAGTCCGTGGACCCGTCCTGGCCGATCGTGGTGTCACGGGTCAGCGTCGCCGGGCCGGCGTTGAAGCCGGTGGTGTCGGTGGAGATCTGCTGCTGGTTGGCGGTCAGCCGCTCGCCCTGGGCGATCCAGCCGCGGTCGGTGCCGCGGGAGGACGCGCTGCGGGAGGAGGACAGGCCGTACTCGTCCGCGTCGGTGACCTCGACCGAGTAGTCACCGGTCAGCAGGTTCACCGAACCGGGGCCCACCTCCTCGGAGGCCGCGCCGTCCGCGTTCGGGTCGACGGTGAAACCGCGCCACTCGCTGATGTAGGCGGGGTCGGAGTCGCTGTTGGTGAAGAGCTGCGCACGGACCTGGACCACACCACCGACCTGGCCGAGCGTCTCCAGGACCGACCAGTTGGCGTGCGGGCCCATCTCCGACAGCGGGGTCTTCACCGCGGTGAACGCGGTGTTGTCCGACTTCGTGAGGTGGGCGAGCGGAACCGGGTAGACGGTCGCTCCCGGGCCGCGGCGCCACTCGTACGTGACGCGCGTGTACTTGGGCTGCGCGTCGAGGGCGAGCTTGACCCGGCGGGCGCTGACCTCGCCCTCGGCGGGCGAGACCATCGCGCCCTGGCCGACCAGGAAGTCGTAGGTGACGGCGGCCGACAGGTTGCCGGCCTTGTCCTTGCTCTGCACGCGCACGGCGCGGTGGCCGTCGGCGGTCGGCGTCAGGGTGACGTTGGTGCTGCCGGTGGCGGTCACCGGCACCGGGGCGGCGCCGTCCAGCGAGTACACGTACCCGGCGAGGTCGGTGGTGCCGGCGGCCGGGGTGAAGGTGAACTGGCCCGGAGTGCCGCCGCTGCCGTGCCACGCGCCGTCCTGCGGATACGCCGAGGAGGTCACGAACGGTGCGCCGGGCTGGGTGGTGTCGACCGTGAAGTTCTGCCAGGCCGACCAGGTGCCGTTCCAGTCCTGGCCGTCGTAGACCGCCGCGCGCCACTTGTACGCGCCTTCCGCCAGGGCGGTGCCCGGCGTCCAGGTCGCGGCCGCGCCGGAGGCCACGTACGCCGAGACGCCCGACTGGAGGGCCGCGGTGCCGTCGGACTTCCAGACCTCGAACGTGAGGCGGACCGTGTTGCCGTCCGCGTCGACGGCCTTGCCCGAGAGGGTGGGCGTGGTGTCGTTGGTGGCCGCACCCGTCAGCGGGGACAGCGGGGTCGCGGCACCGGGCTTGGTGTTGTACGTGACCGATATGTACGGGGTGTTGGAGGCGGCGTTACCGGAGTTGAACCGCTTCCAGCCGTAGGCGTCGGCCTCGTCCGTGGCACGGATGCCCAGCGTGTTGGTGCCGTTGCCGTTCGCCGCCCAGGCGGCGGTCAGGCTGGTGATGCTCGTGCTCACCCAGCCGTCGGCGCAGGACGAGGAGTAGCCCTTGGTCGCCGTGCTGCTGGCCCACTTGTTGTTCCAGTTGGGCTGCGCGGTCCACCGGGAGGCGGTGGAAGCGCTGCTGGTGTCCCACACGTCCCAGCTGCGTGCGGTGCAGGACCAGGAGTGGGAGTTCCACAGGTTGAGGCTCGAGGACTTGATCACCTTGCCGGTGATCTTGGCCATCGGGAAGGCGAGGTAGGAGCGCGCCACCTGGCCGGAGCCGTTGTTGCCGAGCTTCAGCTCGGTCGCCGTGGACTGGTCGGTGGTGTAGCCCTGCTGGACGAAGGTGTCGAAGCTCGCGCCGATGTTCACGGCCGGGTCGATGGTGACCGGGAACTTCGTGGCCGGGTCGGCGAGGAACTTCGCGTCCGGGGTCAGGGTGATGTCGACCGTGCTGCCGCTCTGCGCGACCTTTAGGCCCACGTCGGCGGTGTTGGTGTGCTCGCCCGACTTGGGGGAGACCTGCGAGTCCCACATGACGGGGGAGGGCAGCAGGCCGACCTGCTTGCCGTTCTTCGCGTCGAGGAAGGCCACGGAGCGGTCGGCGTTCGCCTTGACCTTCAGGCCCTTGGCCTGGAGCGTCAGCGTCACGGAGCCGTTCGCGCCCACTGCGGAGCGGTCCTTCAGCTCCAGGAACTGCTCGAAGCCCGTCCGCGTCGACTCGATGACCATGTCGGTCGCGGTGGTGACCCCGGGATAGCGGGCGACGGTGCCCTTCACCGACGGGTCGGGCAGCGCCCCGCGCCAGGAGAGGGTCATCTCATGACCCTCACCGCTGTCGAGCGTGACCAGCGGCACGGCCGCGGTCCGCTTCTCACCCGGCTTGCCGCCCGACTTCCTGACCCGGGCGACCTCCGCGGCGGAGGACTTGCCGGCCAGCGTGAGCCCCAGGGGGTGCGCGGCCGCCTCGACGTCGCCGTCCGGGGTCTCGGTGAGATCGGCGTCGATGGTGCGCCAGGTGCCCCGGTCGTCCTGGAAGCGGACCGGCCCGGTGAACGTGTCGAGCGACAGCGTGCCGTCGGGGTTGGCCCAGCTGGTGGTCGACGCGGTGCGCTCACCGGTGATCTCGATACGGCGGTTCTGCAGACGGGCCATCAGCACCGCGGAGGCGGTGTCGGCCGCCTCCGCAGGGCCCTTCGGCTTCGCCTGCGTGGTCTGCGCCTTGTCCCGCGAGGGCTCCGCCAGCGCGGCTCCGCCCTCGATCAGGGTCACCGACATCGCCATCACGGCGACGAGCGCGATGCGCCTCAGCCGTGACGTCGATGGCAGGGGATGCCGCTCCCGGGGAGCCGGCGTCCGCTCTCTCATGTGGGGGTCTCTCTTGACGATGGTCGAAATGATCGATTTTGATCAGGGGCATCTAAGGCCATCGCCTGCGGAGCCAATTGCGGCAAGTCGGTCATGCGGGCTTATCGAACCGACATCGAAATCAAACCGTTCCCGACCAGCGCAAATGATCATGAAACGCGCATCACCCGGGCTCCACCGGACGCCCGGCCCGCCGCCGGCCGCCCCGGCCGGCCGCCGGACCACCCGCCACCCGTACGCAAAAAAGACCCTCCTCCCCACGTTTCCGCAGGTCGGAGGGTCTTTCCGAAGTGGAGCCTAGGGGAGTCGAACCCCTGACATCTGCCATGCAAAGACAGCGCTCTACCAACTGAGCTAAGGCCCCGAAAGTGGATGCGACCGGACTCCGCTGAGCCTCGGCCACTGCCGCAGACCAGAGTACCGGGTCATCCCCTGTATCCCGCAAAATGATAGGGACTCCCGGTCCGCGACCACTCTCCGTAAGATGCTCGCGAGGTTCGCACCAGCGAAGGGGAGTAGTAGTGGACGCAGTACAGCAAGAGGCCACGGCCAGAGCCAGAGAGCTTCAGCGCAGTTGGTACGGAGAGCCCCTCGGCGCGCTCTTCCGCCGGCTCATAGATGACCTCGGCTTGAACCAGGCCCGCCTCGCTGCCGTGCTCGGCCTGTCGGCGCCCATGCTGTCCCAGCTGATGAGCGGCCAGCGCGCCAAGATCGGCAACCCGGCAGTGGTCCAGCGCGTCCAGGCCCTCCAGGAGCTGGCCGGGCTCGTCGCCGACGGCAGTGTCAGCGCGGCCGAGGCCACCGACCGGATGGACGAGATCAAGAAGACCCAGGGCGGCTCCGTCCTGAGCAACACCTCGCAGACCACCACCAGTTCCGGTGCCCCCACCGTGCGCCGCGTGGTACGTGAGATCCAGTCGCTGCTGCGCTCGGTGGCCGCGGCGGGAGACATCATCGATGCGGCGGACTCCCTCGCACCGACCCACCCGGAACTGGCAGAGTTCCTCCGGGTGTACGGCGCCGGGCGCACCGCTGACGCGGTGTCCCACTACGAGGCGCACCAGGGCTGACACCAGACGGGGAGCGGGCGCAGCGCGATGGGTGAGGTCTTCGCCGGTCGGTACGAACTGATCGATCCGATCGGACGAGGTGGGGTCGGGGCGGTCTGGCGGGCCTGGGACCAGCGGCGGAAGCGGTACGTGGCCGCCAAGGTGCTCCAGCAGAGCGACGCCCACACCCTGCTGCGTTTCGTCCGTGAGCAGGCACTGCGGATCGATCACCCCCATGTGCTGGCCCCCGCCAGCTGGGCGGCCGACGACGACAAGGTGCTGTTCACCATGGACCTGGTGAGCGGCGGCTCGCTCGCCCATGTCATCGGCGACTACGGGCCCTTGCCGCCCCGCTTCGTCTGCACCCTGCTCGACCAACTGCTGTCCGGATTGCAGGCGGTGCACGCGGAGGGCGTCGTGCACCGCGACATCAAGCCGGCCAACATCCTGCTGGAGGCCACCGGAACCGGCCGGCCGCACCTGCGGCTCTCGGACTTCGGCATCTCCATGCGCAAGGGCGAGCCCCGCCTGACGGAGACCAACTACGTCGTGGGGACACCGGGTTACTTCGCACCCGAGCAACTGATGGGAGCGGAGCCCGACTTCCCCGCCGACCTGTTCGCCGTCGGACTGGTCGCCCTCTACCTGCTGCAGGGCCAGAAGCCCGACGCGCAGGCGCTCGTGGAGCACTTCATGGCCCACGGAACTCCGGGTGCCCCACAGGGCATTCCGGAGCCGCTGTGGCAGGTCATCGCCACTCTCCTGCAGCCCGACCCGGCGGTCCGCTTCCGTACGGCCACAGGGGCCCGCAAGGCCCTCACGGCGGCCGTGGAGCTGCTTCCCGAGCCCGGCCCAGACGAGGAGCCGGTCGAGGTGTTCGACCAGCTGGGCCCCCTCCCCGGGGGCTTCGGCCCCGAGGGGCCGGCACCCGTCGCGAGTGCCGCTCCCACACCGGCCGATGTTTCACGTGAAACACCTCCCCCGCCGGCGGCGGCCACCCCTTCCGCCACGGTGTACTCCCCCGGCGAACCCACCCAGACCTCGGCAACCATGGCCCGGAGCCCGTACGCGACGCCCCCGGCGAACCCGTACGCGCCCCAGCCGGCCATGTCGGAGACCGGCAGCTTCCACCTGGCTCCCCCGCCCGGCGCCCCTGCCGGCCCCTTCCCCCAGCAGGACAGCACCCGGCCCTACACGGCCCCGCACCCCCTGGCGGGCCCGCCGGCCACCCCGCCGCCCACGCAGCCCCCGGCGCCCCGTCCCGGCCCCCCGAGGAAGGTCGCCGTACCGGTCCTGCTGCTCGCCCTGGTCTGCTTCGCCGTGGGCCTCTGGGCCCTCACCCAGACCTGAGCCACCCGGCGCCGTACCGGGCCTCCTACGCGGCGGCCCTGCGCCGCGCCAGCAGCGTCCAGCCGCCGAGCCACAGCAGCAGCACGGTCCCGGCACCGATGCCGCCCGCCGCGACGATCCGCATGGTGGCGCGGGAGTCGGCCGCCTCGGAGGCCTCGATCGCGGTCTGCCCCGCGTCGGCGGCCGCCCGGTCCTCGTCGGTCAGCCCGAAGCCGGCCTTCGTGGCCTGCTCCGGCTCGGCGTAGGCCGGTCCCTGGGCCGCCTGTCCGGTCAGCTTCACCCGCAGCGTGAGCGGGACGGAGCCCGTGGTGAACTCCCCGACCTTCTGGTTCAGCGTGACGGCCAGGTAGTGCCATCCGGCGCTGCGCAGCTGCCGCATGTCGCTGTTGTCGGAGAAGCGGTTCTCGTACGCGACCGGTGCCAGCGGTCCGAGCGGCAGCCTCAACTGCTTGCCGCTGTAGGTGTCGTTCGTGGAGTGCACGAGGTTCCGCACGGGCGTGTAGACCTCGGAGATGAGGCCGTAGGAGGCGTAGCCGGAGTCCTTGGTCATCTGGGCGTCGGACAGCTCCACGTCCACGCTCAGCTGCTGCCCCCAGTCCACCGGCACCCGGTAGAAGAGGGTCTGCCCGGGGCGGATGTCCGCAGTGTAGACGCCCTTCCCCACGGCGCGCGCGTCGTTGAACCCGGTGCCGCCCGCACGCTTCACCGGCGCGCCGCCGGGAGCGGAGACCGGAGCGGACGGGTAGGCGCTCGGGCCGGTGGTGGGCGCGTTGCCGCCCGCCAGGCCCGGCTCCCGCACGACCTGGAGCTCCATGGGCCACTCGCCCTGGTCGGACTCCTTGTCGGTCTCCCGGGTGACCTTCACGTAGTAGGTGCCGGCCGCCTGGCAGTCGCCGTCCTCCTCCAGCCGGCGCACCGCGAGGTCCGCGAGGGGCCGGGCCTGGTCGCCGCCGAAGGTGACGGCGCCGGAGCTGGTGCACTCCTTGCCGCCCGTGTCCATCAGGACCACGTCGACGCCGTCGCCGTACTTGACCTTCGCGTCCGCCTTCGGCCGTACCGTCGCCGAGACGTAGACGCTGGACTTCCCGTCGAGCTCCACCCGGTAGAACCGCTCGGTGCCCACCGGCAGCGTGTCCTCGTACGTCCGGCCGGCCCGCAGCTCGGGGCCGTTCGCCGTGCTGGCGCCGCCCTCGACCGCCTCGGCCCCCGGGCGCGGCACGTACGACGGGACGGGCTCCGGAGCCGCGTACGCCGTCCCGGGGGCGGCCGCCAGGGCACCCGCCACCAGCGAACCGACCAGTCGCCTCGACCCGTGCTTCATCACGCCCCACCCCGAGTTTGCTAGCGCAAGCAGAAAGTTAGCAAAAACGAACGAACTACCGCAGAACAGCACAAAGCCCCGGCCGCAGCGGCAGCCGGGGCTTCATGACTCAGCCTTCGGTCGGTCTCACACACCGGAGCCGGACGGCACGGAGTCGGTCGCCTCCGTCCACAGGTCCTGCTCGGCGCGGTCCGCCTGGATCTGGCGGTACACGAGGAGCCCGCCGATGGCGGCCAGTGCGACCAGGAGCAGCTTCTTCACCGCGCGACCTCGTCTTTCGTTGACGTAGGGGACTTCTGGCGCCCGACTATACACACCGACCGATACCGATCGGTGACCTAGGGAACGACCGGGGGCCCACAACGGCAACGGCCCGACGGAGAGTCTCCGTCGGGCCGTTGCCGATCTGTGGGGCTAACAGGATTTGAACCTGTGGCCTCATCCTTATCAGGGATGCGCTCTAACCAACTGAGCTATAGCCCCTCCGCGCTGCGCGCTGACCTCTGAAGATTAGCGCACAGACCCGGTAGTTCCCAAATCGCTGGTCACGGCCCTGCGAGGGCCCCAGCAGAGCGCCCTACTCGTCCTCGGCGAGGGTCAGCTCGACGCCGCCCACGAAGCCCGCCGACAGGTTGTAGATGAAGGCGCCCAGCGTGGCCAGCGCGGTGGCCAGCACCACGTCGATGACCGCGATCACCGACGTGAAGATCAGCACCCGCGGCAGGGACAGGAAGGACTGCAGGTCGAAGCCGTTGCTCTCGTTGGAGCCGGTGGCCTCGCTGATCGTCCCGCCCACGGTCGAGAAGACGCCCATGGCGTCCATGACCATCCACAGCACCGCCGCCGCGATGATCGTGCAGATGCCCAGCGCGATCGACAGCAGGAAGCTGACCTTCATGACCGACCAGGGGTCGGCCTTCGCCACGCGCAGCCGCGCCTTGCGCGTACGGGGCGTCGTACGGGCCCCCGTGCGCGCCACGCGCTGCTGCTGCTCGCCGCGCTGCGCACCGGGCCCCGCAGGGGCCGCGTACGCCTGCGGCGGGTGGTAGGGACCGGCAGCCTGGGGCTGCGGCCCGCGGGTGTCCGTCACGGTTCCCCCCTGGGAGTCCGCGGCGGGGCCACCGGCACCGTTCTCTCCAGTGGTGGCCGATCCGGCGCCGGTGGCTCCGCTCACGTTCTACTCCTACTGCTCCGCGGCCGAGGACTCGGTGCCCTCGGCGGCCTCGGTGACCTGTGCTTCCTCGGCCTGACCCTCGACTGCGTCGGTCTCGTCGACCTCGTCAGCCTCCTGGCCGGCTTCGGCGTTCCGCGCGATGCCGACGACGGCGTCGCGCTTGCCCAGGTTGATCAGCTGGACGCCCATGGTGTCACGGCCGGTCTCCCTGACTTCGTTGACTCGCGTACGGATCACACCTCCGCCGAGCGTGATGGCGAGGATCTCGTCCGTCTCCTCGACCACCAGGGCCCCGACGAGGGAACCACGGTCCTCCACGATCTTGGCGGCCTTGATTCCGAGGCCACCTCGTCCCTGGACGCGGTACTCGTCGACGGGGGTCCGCTTGGCATAGCCGCCGTCCGTCGCGGTGAAGACGAACGTACCGGGCCGGACGACATTCATCGAGAGCAGCTCGTCACCCTCGCGGAAGCTCATGCCCTTCACACCGGAGGTGGCACGGCCCATCGGGCGCAGCGCGTCGTCCGTCGCCGTGAAGCGGATGGACTGCGCCTTCTTGCTGATCAGCAGCAGGTCGTCCTCGGAGGACACCAGCTCGGCGCCGATCAGCTCGTCGTCGTTGCCGTCCTCCTGCTCGCGCAGGTTGATGGCGATGACGCCGCCCGAACGCGGGGAGTCGTAGTCCTTCAGCGCCGTCTTCTTCACCAGACCCGCCTTGGTGGCGAGGATCAGGTACGGGGCGGCCTCGTAGTCGCGGATCGCGAGGATCTGCGCGATCTGCTCGTCCGGCTGGAAGGCCAGCAGGTTCGCCACGTGCTGGCCGCGCGCGTCCCGGCCGGCGTCCGGCAGCTCGTACGCCTTGGCGCGGTAGACCCGGCCCTTGTTGGTGAAGAACAGCAGCCAGTGGTGCGTGGTGGAGACGAAGAAGTGGTCGACGATGTCGTCTTCCTTCAGCTTCGTGCCCCGGACGCCCTTGCCGCCGCGCTTCTGCGAGCGGTAGTCGTCGGTCTTGGTCCGCTTGACGTAGCCGCCACGGGTGATCGTGACGACGATGTCCTCTTCGGCGATCAGGTCCTCGATGGACATGTCGCCGTCGAACGGCACCAGCTTGGAGCGCCGGTCGTCGCCGAACTTCTCGACGATCGCCGCCAGTTCCTCGCTGACGATGGCGCGCTGCTTCTCCGGGGAGGCCAGGATCGCGTTGTACTCGTTGATCTTGGCCTGGAGCTCGTCGTGCTCGGCGACGATCTTCTGGCGCTCCAGGGCGGCCAGCCGGCGCAGCTGCATCTCGAGGATGGCGTTCGCCTGGATCTCGTCGATCTCCAGGAGGTCCATCAGGCCGGTACGGGCGACCTCGACCGTGTCGCTGCGCCGGATGAGGGCGATGACCTCGTCGATCGCGTCCAGCGCCTTGAGCAGGCCGCGCAGGATGTGGGCGCGCTCCTCCGCCTTGCGCAGGCGGAACTTCGTACGCCGGACGATGACCTCGATCTGGTGGTGCACCCAGTGGCGGATGAACGCGTCGAGCGACAGCGTGCGCGGCACGCCGTCCACCAGCGCCAGCATGTTGGCGCCGAAGTTCGTCTGGAGGTCGGTGTGCTTGTACAGGTTGTTCAGCACGACCTTGGCGACCGCGTCCCGCTTGAGGACGATCACCAGGCGCTGGCCCGTGCGCGAGGAGGTCTCGTCACGGACGTCGGCGATGCCGCCGATCTTGCCGTCCTTGACGAGGTCGGCGATCTTCTGCGCCAGGTTGTCGGGGTTGGTCTGGTACGGAAGCTCCGTGACCACCAGGCACTGGCGGTTCTGGATCTCCTCGACGGCGACCACCGCGCGCATCGTGATGGAGCCGCGGCCGGTGCGGTACGCCTCCTCGATGCCCTTGCGGCCCACGACCAGCGCGCCGGTCGGGAAGTCGGGGCCCTTGATGCGCTCGACGAGCGCGTCCAGCAGCTCCTCGTGCGAGGCCTCGGGGTTGGCCAGGTACCACAGCGCGCCGTCCGCGACCTCGCGGAGGTTGTGCGGCGGGATGTTGGTGGCCATGCCGACGGCGATGCCGGCGGAGCCGTTGACCAGGAGGTTCGGGAAGCGCGCCGGCAGGACCGTCGGCTCCTGGTTGCGGCCGTCGTAGTTGTCCGTGAAGTCGACGGTCTCCTCGTCGATGTCGCGGACCATCTCCATCGACAGCGGCGCCATCTTGCACTCGGTGTAGCGCATGGCGGCCGCCGGGTCGTTGCCCGGAGAGCCGAAGTTGCCGTTGGAGTCGACCAGCGGCATGCGCATGGACCACGGCTGGGCCAGGCGCACCAGGGCGTCGTAGATGGAGGAGTCGCCGTGCGGGTGGTACGTGCCCATGACGTCGCCGACGACGCGGGCGCACTTGTAGAAGCCCTTCTCGGGCCGGTAGCCGCCGTCGTACATCGCGTACAGCACGCGCCGGTGGACGGGCTTGAGGCCGTCACGTACGTCCGGCAGCGCGCGGGACACGATGACGGACATCGCGTAGTCGAGGTAGGAGCGCTGCATCTCCGTCTCGAGCCCGACGGGCTCGATCCGCAGCTGCGGCTCCTCTTCGGGGGTCTCGGTGGTGGTGGGAGTGTTCTCGTCGGCCATTGCTGGTCTTCAAGTCCTTTCAGGCGGTCAGCGACGGACCGACTCAGATGTCGAGGAAGCGGACGTCCTTGGCGTTGCGCTGGATGAAGGAGCGTCGTGCTTCGACGTCCTCGCCCATCAGTACCGAGAACAGGTCGTCGGCCTGGGCCGCGTCGTCCAGCGTGACCTGGCCGAGCACGCGGTGGTCCACGTCCATCGTGGTCACCCGCAGCTCCTCGGCGTTCATCTCGCCCAGACCCTTGAACCGCTGGATCGAGTCTTCCTTGATCCGCTTGCCCTGCTGCTTGCCCAGCTCGACCAGCGCGTCGCGCTCACGGTCCGAGTACGCGTACTCGAAGTCGTCACGACCCCACTTGATCTTGTACAGCGGCGGGCGGGACAGGTACACGTGCCCGGCCTCCACCAGCGGCCGCATGAACCGGAACAGGAACGTCAGCAGCAGGGTGTTGATGTGCTGGCCGTCGACGTCGGCGTCCGCCATCAGAATGATCTTGTGATAGCGGAGCTTCTCGAT